>JADFYM010000009.1 GCA_015233035.1 Magnetococcales bacterium | reverse complement strand
GAGGGGGTCTGGGGGAGGGGCGGTTCACCGCCCCCTCCCCCAGAAATGGACGAAACAATGACCAAGGCCGCAAAATCTTTCCATGTTGCATGGATTTTTTTAAAATTTCTTCTATTCTATACAGGGTCCGGTCTGTGCGCGACGAGCGGTCCAGGGTCTGGGCCAGGCGGGGGTACCCAAGTTGGGCATAAGGATGACAGCAGGGCATGATGGTGGCAATGGATAGCGAAAGAGAGACCGGACCGGAGTCCCCATGGCCACTGGTGCATATCTGCACGGATGGAGCCTGTCGAGGCAATCCGGGGCCGGGAGGATGGGGGGCCTTGCTGGGCTATGGCGCACACGCGAAAACTCTGTCAGGATATGTACCCCACACGACCAACAATCGTATGGAAATGCTGGCCGTCATCCGTGCCCTGGAAGGGTTGAAACGGCCCTGCCGGGTGATCCTGACCACCGATTCCCAGTATGTCAAGAATGGCATTACCCAGTGGATCGGACCATGGAAACGGCGCGGTTGGCGCAAGGCCGATGGCCAGGCGGTGCTCAATGTGGATTTGTGGCAAAGAATGGATACCCTGTGCGGTCAGCATAAGGTAGAATGGCTCTGGGTCAAGGGACATGCCGGTCACCCAGAGAATGAAACGGTGGACCGGTTGGCGCGGGACAGTATACAAAAAGGCCAGGCGGGTCTCCTGGATCCGGATCCAGTGGTGTCCGTGGAGGATGTGGTGTAAATGGGCCTGGAGCAGTGTTGCGGCCACCAGGGGCGTTGCCCCTGGGCCCCACCGGGAGGGATAATTCCCCCCGGACCCCCTTGATAATATATTAAAAAAAAAGGTGGAAAGGGTCAAAAACCTGCTTTTGGCTTGTGAAGGCAAGCGATGCACACCCCGAGTGGGGCCAATGTGCAAGGGTAAAGTCGAAACAAAGGAGAGACCATGTTTGAAGATCAACTGCAAGCTGTTCAGGAATTGTTGACCACCAACGAAAAATTTCGTCAACTGCACGATCAATACCAGGCCGTCAAAGGGGAAATTGACTCGTATGGCCATTCCCGGGATCAGTTTTCATTAGAACGCATGAAAAAACAAAAGCTGATGTTGAAAGATCAAATGGCCGTGTTGCTCAATCAGCACACCAGTTGAGAGGCATGACGGGCGGGGGCGGTGACCCCCGCCCGCCCTTTTTTATCCCGCGCTCAATGCGGAAACGCTTGCCATTCCTGCGTAATGCCTGTCCGAATGCCCTCCCTGTCAGGTGTCGCTGACCACAGCAAATTTTCGTTGGGACAATGCTGATGCTCTTCCCACCGGGGGTCGTCCACCGCACCGGTCAGGATGCCCGTTGTTTTCTGGATGGCCCGTTTGGCCTGCAAGCCCTCTTCGTAGCTGTCAAATGGCCCCGTCAGGAGGCGGTGTACGGGCTGACCCTCCGGCGATATGATCCGGTCCCGCTGACTCTCTGCCAGTCCTGTGCTGGTCGGTATTTGCAGTTCAGCCACCTGCTGTCTGGCCTGCTCACGGGCCTGCTCGGTCGGGAAGGCTCCCAGATGGACATAAAAAGGCCCTTCCGACACATAGGGATACCAGGGGCCCTGCGCTGGCGGGGGCAGTTCCGGGGGCACTTCGGCATAGAATGGTCCACTGGCGGCAAAACCGGACTGCCCGGTCGCGGTGGCGGATGGCTCGGTGGCGGCGGCGGGCATCAGGGGCGCATCGGTGCTCCAGGCGGGCGCAGTGCGCACGGCAACGGGGCGGGCCTGGGGCGTCCATTTGCGATTGCGCACCCAGCCAGTGGTGGTGTGGGTCCGCTCATCCAGCCACTGCCGCGCCTGCGCCAGATCGGTAAAATCAATAAACGGCCCCACCAACAGGCGCATGACCAGTCGATTGTCCTGGGTGCGGACCGTTTCCACCAGGCTGGGCACGCCCCGTTTGGTCAGGGCACTCTCCACCGGATGCACCGTCGCTTCATCCGGGTAAATGCCGACGCAGGCATAATAAGGCCCCCACCCCCGTTTGGGCAGCCCGTCCGGGGGGGGCTCCGGCAGCAGATCCGGTCGTCGCCCGGATTCCGGCAATACCGGGTCGGTCTTGGCCGAGACAGCGGGGAGCATCGCCGTCGTCTCGTCGGGGGCTGGTCCCACCGTAGAGGGGCCCGTCCAGGCGGCGGTTGGTGCCGCCGGCGACGGCGGCAGCGTGGCCATGACCGGGGCATCTGCCACATACACAGCCATGGCCTGCGACCCTTCGGCAACCCATTGGGTCGGCGGATCCGCCGGCGCAGCGGCGGTGACGACCGGTGGTGGGGTGGGTCGGTCCGCCGGCGCAGCGGCAGTGGCGACCGGTTGGGCCGCCGTGTTGCGCACAGGTGTCGGAGTGGCCACCGGTGGGAGGGGCTGATCGGCGATGGCCGTCAACTCGGTGATGCGCGTTTCGTCCGTGACGGACGACTGGGCCGAACCCCGTTCGGCCACGACGGTGAGAACATGGTCCGGGATCAGGGGCCAACCCAAGGCGGCCCATAACCGTATCCGGGCCAGCCGATGCTGATAACGACTGCGCACCAGGTTGGTCTGGACCGTCAAGGCCTCATATTGGGCATCCAGCAGTTCCAGGATGGTCTGGGTGCCCGACAGAAATGATTCCCGCAAGCCAGCCAGGGCCTTCTGGCTGGAGCGCAATGCCCTTTCCTGGGCCTCGATCTGCAATTGCAGATAGGCCATATCCATTCTGGCCTCCTGGGCCTCCCGCACCCCCAGCAATCGCAGACGGTCCACATCGGCCACCCGGCTTTCCCAGTCGGCCTGGGCCTGGCGGGTTCTGGAGAGCACCATGCCGCCATTGAAAACAGGGACATCCAGCAATACCATGGCACTCTGGTTGTCCAGATCCGCCTTGTTGGAAGGCAGTCCGGCCGTCGCCTGTTCCGCATCCCAGGTGTGCGAGGCGGTATAGGTAAAACGCACGGAAGGGGCGTGTTCCGCCCGCCGCATCTGGGTGGTGATCTCCGCCTCCTGCATCCGGGCCCGCGCGGCCCGAATGTCTGGCCGTTCCTCGACAAACTCCGTCAACCGTTGTTCAAAGTGGGCGGGTTCCTGCCAGTCAAATTCCGGCAAGATCATGCCTGGTGTGGGCTGCTCCCCCACCACTTCCGCAAAACTGGCCGCCGCCTTGTCCATGACATTACGGGCATTGGCACGGCTGGCCTCGGCCTGGAATGCCCGGGAGTCCGCCTCGTGTACCTCGGTCTCCGTGGACTCCCCGGCCTTGAAACGCAACCGCACCACATGCGCATGACGGGCCGTGACCTGTAGATAACGGTCCGACAACTCATAAACCTCTTTGGCTTCCAGCCAGTTGGAGGTCAGCGTGGCCACCCGCACCACCACATCCTGTTGCGCCAAGGCCAAATCCGCGACCGCCGCATCAATATGGGGGATAGTTTGCGTTCGTTCCAATAAATTGACATAGTTAAAAATAGGCTGGGTGACGGTGATGCCCACTTGCGTGGGGTCATTCTTGCTGGTCGCGGTTGAGTTGGTGCTGGAGAAAGAATAACGTGTGCTCTCATCCAGGGTTTTGGAGGCGGACGCATTGACGGAAGGCAATAATTTGGATAGGCTTTGTGGGTCGGCCTCCCGTGCCGAACGCAAGGCGGCGGCTTGACGCTGAATGAGCGGGCTGCGGGCCTGGGCGTTGTCCACGGCGATCCAGAAGGTTTGCGCGTCGACGGTTTGTCCCAGAGTGGTCTGGACGTACATCAATACCAGCAAGACGGGCAATAAAAGAGATATGAGATTCAATCGGGCCGTCCCGGTGTGGCGCGTCTGTTGCTGGGGTGCCCCAACAGACACTCTTTTTGTCGGGTGCATGGACCGGATGAGCACAAACATGCGAAGCGTCCTGTTTGATTGGCCTGGGAATTGCTGTAATGGACAGTTGTCCTGATCATGGCAGCCCGTTGGAGAAGGACTTGACCAGATTGAGCGTGGGGAATATTGCATTAAACTTGCCAAGCCGGGCTTCCAGGATCAATTGAACATGATGGTTGTTCGCAAGTCAACAGTCAATCCCAATCTTGTCCGTATTATGGCGGATATGGGTAACATACATGAGTCGGGTGCGCCCGCCTTGATACGCAGTACAGTATGGTTGATTGTGGGTTCTGTGGTGTTGTTGTTTGCCTGGGCTGCCATGGCCCATATCAAGGAAGTGGCGCATGTGCCGGGCCAGGTGATTCCCCGCAAATCGGTGCAAACGGTGCAGCACCTGGAAGGGGGCATCGTGGCCGAGGTGTTGGTGGATGAGAGCCAACTTGTTGAAAAAGACCAGGTTCTGCTGCGCATGGACAGCAGCCAGACGGCACCGGAACGGGAGCAGTCTCTGGTCAAGGCCAGAGGGTTGGAGGCCCGTGCCCTCCGTCTGCGCGCCTTTCTGGCCGAGGGCAAGCAGGCCCAGGAATATGTCCGGGCCTTGCAAAAAGAACCGCTCTATGTCGAGCAGTGGGAGATATACCAGAACCAGAAAATTGCCCTGCGCGACAATCTGGCGGTCCTGGACAGTCAGATAGCCCAGAAGCAATCGGATATCAACCAGGCAAAAGAAGAGTTGAAAAATGCCTACAAACAGTTTGAAGTGACCGGTGATCTGGTAAAAATTCGCCAGGAACTGGTGCAACAACAAGCCATTTCACGCTTGATCTACCTGGAGACTCTGCGGGCCCATGTCACCGCCCGGGGCGAGATCGAGCGGTTCAAGAAGCAGATTGAAAATTTGCAGGGTGCCTTGCAGGAGGTGCAACAGCGGCGCAGAAAAACGCTGGCGGATACCTACCGGGCGGCCAACGATGAATTGACCGTTATTGTCAATGAATTGGCGCAAGTGAAGGAAACCTTGATCCGCATGGAGGACCGGATGGAACGCACCGAGGTGCGTGCTCCGGTGCGGGGGATCGTGCAGGAACTCAAGGTGCATATGCCGGGGACGGTGGTGCAGTCGGGTGAGCCGTTGTTGCGTATCGTGCCGGTGGATGCAGAGGCGGCGGCGGGGAGGGCGACGGCTGGCCAGGACCAAACCAAACCGGGACAGGCGGCGAGCGGGTTGGAGGTGGAGGTGCGGATTCCGCCCAACGATATCGGTCGGGTGGCGACGGGACAAACGGTGGTGGTCAAAATCAGCAGTTATGAATTTTCCCGCTTTGGCACCGTGACGGGCACCTTGACGACGCTGTCGGCGGATGTGCTGACGGATGAGCAAAATAATCCTTATTATCGGGGCGGTGTCACGCTGGCCAGCTCTTATGTCGGTGATCAGCCGGGCAAAAATCCCATTCTGTCGGGGATGCAGGCGCAAGTGGATATTTTGTTGGGCGAAAAGACGATCCTGAAAAGCATGTTGGGGGCCATGTCGCGTTCCATGAGTGGTGGGTTCAATGAACGATAATCGGATGAATGGGCCGCACGATGCCAAGCCGACCATTTTTGTTTCGGTGGCCAGTTATCGGGACAGCGAGTGCCCGTGGACGTTGGCGGATATGTTTGCCAAGGCCAAACATCCCGAGCGCGTCTTTGCCGGGGTTTTCTGGCAGGTGGCCCCGGAAGATCCAGAGGCGTGGCGGCAGGTGCCGGAGCGGTCCGCCCAGGTGCGCGGTCGCACGGTCGATGCGGCGACCAGTCTGGGGGTCTGCTGGGCGCGCAGTCGCATTCAAACGGAATTGTGGCAGGGCGAAGAGTATTATCTGCAAATTGACAGCCACAGCCGGTTTGCGCCGGATTGGGATGAGACGTTGCTGGCCGTGCTGGCCGCCTGTCCTTCGCCCAAGCCGGTCTTGACCACCCATCCGATCCGCTATGAGCCGCCCGATACGCGCTCGCCGGATGTGCTGCCGATTTTGACCGCCGGTCGCTTTAACGATACCGGGGTTTTGATGCCCAAAGCCAAGGGACTCACGCCGCCGTTTGTCCCGGATCAGCCTGCCCCCACCGCCTTTATTGGGGCAGGGTTGGTGTTTGCCGCCTCCACCATGATCCGCGAGGTGCCGTATGATCCCAACCTCTATTTTCATGGGGAGGAGGTCAGTCTGGCCGCCCGGCTCTGGACGCACGGTTATGATCTGTTCAGTCCCAACCGGGTGATTCTCTACCACGATTATACCGACCGGGGCCGACGGCGGCACTGGAGCGATCATCAGGACTGGCCAACGCTCAACCGGCGGTCCGAGGCGCGTTTGCACCATCTGTTGGAGATCAAGCAGACGACCGATGCCGAGGCTCTGCGGGATCTGGACCGGTATGGTTTGGGTCAGCAGCGCACCTGGCAGGAATATGAAGCCTTTGCCGATGTGGACTTTTTGCGTCGGCGGATCGGTCCCCGGGCGGTCGATGGCTGTTTTCCGTTGTTGCCACCGGAGACAGAGGCTCAACTGGCTCAGCGGCGGTGTTTCAGCCAGATTTATATCGACAACGGCTGGAAGGCGTGGGACACCCGGAGTGGACCCGGTTCCACCTGGAAGGCCACTGCCGAGTTGCGGGCGAGTTTGCGGGCGGTCCTCCAGGAGCTGGGGGTGCGGACGTTGGTGGATGCCGGGTGTGGCGATCTGGTGTGGAATGCCGACCTCACGGTTGATCTGGACCTGTATCTGGGGTTTGATGTCGTCCCGGAACTGGTGGCGCGCAATCGGGTGTTGTATGGGCAACGCAAAAACCATTTTTTCAATACCGCCGACATTTGCACCGATCTGTTGCCACGGTGTGATGCCATTTTGTGCCGCAACATTTTTACGCATCTGCCCAATGCCGCCGTGCAGAGTGCCTTGCGCCAATTCAGGCGGAGCGAGTCGCGCTATTTGCTGGCCACCACCTTTCCGCAGAAAGAGAATGGGGATATTCAGGTGGGGCAGTGGCGACCGGTCGATTTGACGGCGGCACCGTTTGCCCTGCCGCCCCCGCAGCGGGTGGTGCCCGATGGTACCCATGGCGCAGCCATCGGTGTTTGGAAGTTGGCCGAGTGGTGAGGGTGGCCAGGCCGAATAGGATGAGCAGGGCTTGCAAAGATGTTTGGCCATTTCAAGTTGTTATTAATTATGGGGGTCCGGGGGAGATTATCTCCCCCGGTGGGGTCCAGGGGCAACGCCCCTGGTGGGGTCCGGGGCGAAGCCCCGGAAAAACAAAACCCTGGTGACGGCATCAACAACATGTTGCTACGACAGCTTTTTTTGCTTCGTAGCCCTTTGCTGCCCCGATGCGGGGCGAAGCCCCCCCCCGCCAGGGGCTTTGCCCCTGGACCCCACCAGGGGGATAATCCCCCTGGACCCCTGCCAGTAGGAACGATTTTTTGCGATGTGTGTAACGGAACGGGGAATAACAGGCAAAAAATGAATATCATGTCTATACTTTTCAGGTGTTGAATGCATGTTTAACCTGCGCGCATGGTTCTCCCTGGATGGGAGTAAACTGGCCAGTACGGCATCCCTGTTGGCCCTGCTTTCGCTGATGGTCAATCTGGTCGGACTGGCTGTGCCCCTGGCGTTGCTCCAGATTTTCAACCGCATTATTCCCAACAAGGGGGAAACCACCCTCTCCATCCTGGTGATGGGTGTGCTGGGTGCCCTGCTGATGGAGGCGGTCTTGCGCTGGTTCCGCTCCTACTATACCGGCTGGATCGGTGCCCGCTTTGAACATGTGACCGGCTGCGATATATTTCATCGCATGTTGTACGCCAGCGCGAAAGATGTGGCGCAGGAGGCGGGAGCCGAACTGCTGGAACGGATGAGTGGCATCCAAACCATTGGCGAACTCTACTCCGGCCAGTTGCTCGTCGCCCTGTTTGATCTGCCCTTCCTGGTTCTGTTTCTCCTGCTGATCCTGCAACTGGGCGGCTACCTGGCCATCATTCCCATTGTCTCCATGGTGCTGGTGGGGGTGATCTCCTATCGGTTGAGCATGCAGATGAGCAAGGCCCTGGATGCCGACAGCCAATCTTTTCGGCATCGGTTCGGCTTTGTGACGGAAACCCTGGGCCGCGTCCATTCCGTCAAGTCCATGGCCATGGAATCGCTCATGTTGCGCCGGTACGAATTGCTGCAAAATTCCCACGCGCAAAAAACCAAAGAGATCATATTCCGCAGTGCGCTGTTGCCCACTTTTTCCTCTTTCATGTCGCAGGTCAATACGCTGCTGGTGGTGACCTTTGGTGCCATGGCCGTGATGAATGGCGATCTGACCACCGGCGGCCTGGCCGCCTGTACCATGCTGTCCGGTCGCATGTTTCAACCGTTGCAAACCCTGGTGGGAGGGTGGACACGCCTGCAAACCGTCCGCATTGCCCGGCGCGATGTGGACACCCTGTTAAAATTGCCCGATCCCAAACCGGAACAGGTGCTGCCCGGTGAGTCGCTTTCCCGGTCGTTTGAATTGGAATTGGCCGATGTGAGCGTCCAATTTGCTGGCCACAAGCCGGTTCTGGACCAGGTTTCGCTGACCTTGCGCCATGGGGAGACCATTGCCATCATCGGCGACAGCGGCAGCGGCAAGACCACGCTCCTCCAATTGCTGGCCGGTCGCGTTCTCCCCACTGCCGGGAGTCTCCGCTTCAATGGCCAGGAAGTGCCGGAAATGCCGCATGAATTCATTCGTGCCGTCTCCTATGTGCCACAAAAGGGAACCCTCTTCAGCGGTACCATCCTGCAAAACATGACCATGTTCGATGAGTCCCGCGAGACACTCGCGTTGCAAACCGCGACCTTGTTGGGTCTGGACAGCATGGTCTCCCGGATGCCCAAGGGCTACGGGACCATCATTGGCGACGGGGCCGCCGAGTCGCTCCCGGCGGGGGTGGTGCAACGCATCGCCATCGCCCGCTCCCTGGCCATGAATCCGCAGGTGCTCCTGTTTGACGAGGCCAATATGGCCATCGATTCGGCGGGCGATGCCATGCTGCGTGACAGTCTGACCCAACTGAAAGAACGTCAGGAGTGTACCATTGTGCTCGTCTCCTGGCGGCCCTCGCTGCTCCGTATCGCCGATCGGGTTTTTCGCCTGATCGAGGGTCGATTGGAACCCCTCGCCGACTATCGCGAGGCCTTTATTCCCTCGGTTCCCCCGGTCGTGGCGGTGCTTGACCAGACGAGCAGCACCGCCGTGGTCGAATCTGCCGCCGCCGGACCGGCGGAAAAAATGCTCCAGAGTCTGCCGGAACCCCCCTCCTGGGAGGTGTTCATCCGCCGCATCTCTCCCCAGAATGGCTTTACCCGCTGCCTGGAGGGACTGCTGGAGGCTCTCAATTGGCAGGGGCCCGCCCGGCAGTTGGCCGAGGCCTTGCCCCATTTTTTCGGCACCATGGACATTACCGATTTTTGCAATTCCATGGCCAATCTGCACTATACCCACCGTTCCGAGCGCGCCTGGCTGCATCGGGTGGATCGGCGCAATGTGCCGTTCCTGTTTGTGGGGGAGGGCGAGGATGAGGTCATGGTGGTCACCGATCATGACGAACATGGCCGGATTGAGGTGATCGATGGCCGGGATGGACAAACCAAACAGATCCAGGGCCGCCAGTATGGCCGTGTCTTTTTTTTCCTGCCCCCGGATGTGGAGGCCGGGCGGCCCAAAAGCTGGGTCTCGGTGCAGATGCTCCGCTTCAGCTCCCTGATCTGGTTGACCATGCTGGTGACCCTCATGAGCAACGTCTTTGGCAGCTCCAGCGCACTGTTCAACATGGTCCTCTACGACAGCGGCATTCCGAGCGGTTCCCGTTCCATGCTCGTCGGTTTGATGGTGGGTACCCTGATCTCGATTGCCCTGGATGCCTTGCTGCGCTTCCAGCGGGCCCGCATGTTGGCCTATGTCGGGGCCAAAGCGGAAAGAATTCTGGGTGCCAGCATCCTGGAACGGTTGCTGGCCATGCCCGCCTCCTTTACCGAACGGGTGGCCGTCGGGGTGCAGGTGGCACGGATCAAGTCTCTGGAAGTCGTGCGCGAAATGTTTACCGGTCACCTGGCCATGCTCTATTATGATGCCCCGACCACCTTGTTTTTTCTGATTGTTTTGGGTTTGGTCAATCCGGGTGTCATCCTGTTCATGGTGCTGTTGCTCGCCTCTCTGGCCGCCTCGGGAGCCGTCCTCACCCCGATGCTGCGGCGGCGCACCTCCCACTCGGGCCGCCTCCAGGCGCAACGCCAGGCCTTTCTCACCGAGTCGTTTTCTCATATTCCGGTCATCCAGGGGGCCCAGGCCGCCCAGGTCTGGTATGACCGTTATCGCGAACTGTCCGGCAAGGCCATTCTGGCCAATTTTTATGTCTCCCAGATGTCCACCTTGCTCTCCTCTTCGGCCCATGTCCTGAGCATGGCCGCCTCGGTCGGGGTGATGGCCATGACCGCCAGAGGCGTGCTGGCCGGTACCCAGACCGCCGGTTCCGTGATGGCCGCCATGATGCTCACCTGGCGGGTGCTGGGACCGATCCAGACCACCTTTCTGGGCATCACAAAAATGGTGCAGATTTTTAATAGCCTGAATCAGGTTGACCGGCTCATGGAGATCAAGGGGGAACGGGATGCCTATACCGCCAGTCGCAGTCGGCTCCAGTTTACGGGGGCCGTGACCTTTTCCCGGGTCTCCTTTCGCTATACCAACGATGCCGAACCCGCCTTGGTCGGCGTCAACTTTCGCATCCCGGCGGGATCGGTGGTGGCCGTGATCGGGGCCAACGGCTCGGGCAAATCCACCCTGATCAAGCTGTTGCTCGGCCTCTATACCCCCCAGGCGGGCAGCATCCAGATTGATGATGAGGATATTCGCCAATTGGATCCCATCGCCTTGCGCCAATCCATCAGCTATCTGCCGCAAATCAGCGATATCTTTTTTGGCACGGTCGCCCAGAATCTGCGTCTGGCCGATCCGGTGGCCAGCGACGAAGAGTTGGAAGTCGCCGCCGCCAAGGCGGGCTTGTTGGCCGAGATCCAGAAAATGCCGAAAGGATTCGGTTCCCATCTGAACGGCAGCGACTCGGCGCAACTCTCGGCTGGCTTCAAACAACGGCTTTCGCTGGCCAGAGTCTATCTCAAGCGGTCGCGCATTGTGCTGTTTGATGAACCGGCCAACAATCTGGATGCCGACAGTGAACAGTTGTTCCGCAATGCCGTCCAGGAGTTGCGTGGCACGACGACCATTTTGATCGTTACCCATCGGCCCAGCCATATGCAAATGGCCGATCTGGTCTTGTACCTGGATGCGGGCTATCTGCGGGGGGCTGGCGCGCCGGAAGAGGTCAAAAAATTGCTCTCGAAAGATTTTATCTGATGAGGTAATTGCAAAATGCCCGAGTCCGTCGGCCTTGATCATCGTTTCGTCCACGAACTCTCCTGGATGCCCGCCTTCGCGGGCATGACGGGAATGGGTAGGACACGAAATTCGCTCGTCATTCCCGCGAAGGCGGGAATCCAGGGTTCTGACTGGAGTGGCCGAAACGATGATCAAGGCTTGTTTTTTTAATTCGCAGACCCCTGGATGCCCCGATACGGGGCTCTGCCCCGAGCCCCGCCAGGGGCGTTGCCCCTGGACCCCACCAGGGGGATAATCCCCCTGGACCCCTGCCAACAGGAACAACCCTGTGCGATGTGTGTTGAGCGTGGCAACAGCCGTTGAAAAGGGTAGCCAAGGGCAGTATAGTTGCCAACATGGGAGAGGCTCTTGCCGGGCCTTGAAATCTCGCTGTTTCAGTGCCTGGAGTCTCATTGTATGCTGAATCTGATGCGTCGTAGCGCAAACTCATGGGTTATCAAGACATTGCTGATGTTTATTGCCTTGAGCTTTGTCATCTGGGGGGTGGGGGATTATGTCAACCGGGAGAGTCGGGTGCCAGTGGCGGAAGGAGGCAACTGGGTCATTCAACCGCGTGAGTTTACGATGGTCTATGACGAGGAATTCAACCAACTGAAAAAACGCTTCGGGGGCGTATTGGACAAAAAAACGGCGGAAGTTTTGGGCCTGAAACAGCGCGCCCTGAACCAGTTGGTCAATCGCCGCCTCATCGAGTCTGCCGGGAGGGATTTTCATTTGGCCGTTTCGGCAGAAACCTTGCGGAAAAAGGTGGCCAGCAATCCTGGTTTTTTGCTGGGCGGCCAGTTTGATCCTGAACGCTATCGACAATTGTTGCGCGACAACCACCTGACCCCCCGCGAATTTGAATCCCAACTGGCGGAGGAGATTGTCACCAGTCAAATCCAGCAAACGGTCGGCACTGTGGTGGCCCTGCCCGAGATCCTGGTCCAGGATGTCTACCGGATGGACAACGAAAAACGGGTTGTGGAGATGCTGAAGCTGAAGTCCAAGGCACTGGAAGCCGAAATACCGGTGACGGACGAACAACTGACCGCCTTCCTGAAAGAACACGCCGAACGGTTCATGCACCCGGTCTCGGTCAAGGTGGAATATGTCTCCCTGGATGCGGCCAGTGTGAAGGCCAATGAAAAGGATTCCATTCAGGTCTCTCCCGAGGAAATCAAGGAATATTACGACGAAAATTCGAGCGATTTTCGCCGTGAGGAGCGGCGTCGGGTCAGTCATATTCTGGCGCAGGTGACCAGCGAGGCGGATGAACCGGGGGCCAAGGCGCGCGTCCAACAGGCGCAGGAACGGCTCAACAAGGGCGAAGCGTTTGCCACGGTCGCCTTGGCACTCTCCGACGATGTCTCCAAGGCCAAGGGGGGTGAACTGGGCGAGTTCACGCGGGAGACGATCAACACGGCCCTGGAAGAGGCTGCCTTTTCGCTGCCGGTGGGTCAGGTTTCCGCACCGATCAAGAGCGAATTTGGTTACCATCTGATTGTGGTCACGGCCATTCAGGCCGGGGAGACCCAGTCGTTGGCGCAGGTAACGCCTGAAATCAAGGATCGTCTGGCGGAACACAAGGTCCAGGAGTTGGTTTACGAACGTTCCAATGTGCTGGAAGATCGGGTAGCCACCTCCGGGAGTCTCCAGGCGGTGGCGGACGACCTGAAGCTGCATTACCGGGTGACCGACTTTTTCTCCCATGCGGCCAATGGGCCGGAAGAGAACAAGACTGCGGAAGAGATTGAGCGGGAAGAAAAATTTTTGGAAGCGGCCTTTGCCACCCCCGCCGGGGAGACCAGTCCTCTGGTGGAGGTGAAGGAAGGACAATTTGCCGTGCTGCATGTATTGGAGCGACGGGAACCGACCCCCAAAACGCTGGATGAGGCCAGAGAGGCCGTCACCAGTCTGTTTCGCACGGAACAGGCCCACCAGCGGGCGACGGCACTGATGACCAAAGCGTTGCAGGCCTTGCAGGAGGGCAAGCGTTGGGAGGAGGCGGCCTCGATCCATGCGGCCATTCATGCGGAGGTTTCCGAGCCGTTTTTGCGCAATGGTGGCAAAGGGGGACCACTGCCGGTGGTGCGCACGGCGGCGTTCAAGTTGGACATGACCCACCCCCTCCATACCGAAGTGCTGGAAGGGTTGGAGGAGTTGATTGTGGTCCGTTTGCAGGGCATCAACGCCGCCGAGGCCAAGGAGATGGACGCCGGGGTCAAAAAACTGCGTCCGGCTCTGGAGGGGGCCCTGGGACAAGAGCAGATGGCTGCCTTTCTGGATGGCTTGCGGCGCGAGGCCAAGGTCAAGGTGTATCCGGCGGCGTTGGATCGGTTTTGAACAGGCAGCCCGGCCTATTCAGACAGATGAATCGATATCTCTCTGGGATGCGACCATGAAAATATCGAGGATCAAATTAGAAAATTTTAAACGGTTTCAAACGTATGAAATTTTCGTAAAAAATAATCTGACCCAGGATGTTGCCGACCGGTTGTTGATTCTGGGTGACAACGGCACCGGCAAGACCACCATACTACAGGCCGTGGCCTTGGCACTGTCCATGGTCTTCGGGAGGACGCGCCAAGTGTCTGAGTTCAAGTGGTTGGGGTGGGTACCGGGGCGATACGAAGAATGGGGAAAACCGATCATAGAATTGGATGTACATTTCACCCCTGACGAAATCGTCGCTACCCAGGAAGTGGCCCAGGAGTGGTACAAAAATCGGCAAGCAGCGGCAACAGAATATGTCGAACCAGGCGATGCAGAAAGGGTTACGGTGCGCCTGGAAGGGGGAAGCTATCGCGTTATTGGAAAAACCCAGGGCGCGAAGGCGAATGTCTTTCAGTTTCGAGGACGCATGTACGCCAGCCAGCTTCTCAAATCCGGTGCCAATGCGCACAATGCGCGAAAGTGGTTTGCCAGGCTACCTGGGGCGTTCTGGTTTGACCAGTATCGTAACCTGGCCGCGTTGCCGCCTGTAATGGATGAAAGGGACGAACAAGATGCCACAACCGGTTCGCATACTGTTGGTGTTGCCCAATTGCGGAGCTATTTGACTGGATGGTGGCTCAGCAGTCAATTGGCCAATAAGGGTACCGACACGGATTGGTTGATGGAACTGGAAAACAGTTACCAGCGTGTCTTTCCAGGACGCTCGTTCAGTACGCCGGAACCCATGTTCAAGGGGGGCGTGCCAACCCCAGAAGGATATTATTTTATCCTCTCGGACGGCAATCGAACCTATGACATTGAGGAGATGTCGGCGGGGGAACAGTCGGTATTTCCGCTCTTGTATGAGTTCGTGCGCATGCAGATCAAAAATTCTGTCGTATTGATCGACGAACTGGATCTCAACCTGCACCCCCCCCTGGCACAGGCCCTGCTGGCGGCATTGCCCAGCATCGGCCCCGCTTGCCAGTTTTTGCTGACGACCCATTCGGAGGCGATCTCCAGCATGGTGAGTCCGGCAGAAATTGTCCGCCTGCCGGGAGGGCGGTTGTGTCTGTAAACCTGTTGCTGTGTGAAGGGGGTAGCGGCAGCCCGGACGTTCGCCTGTTGGGAAAACTCCTGGGTGGTGTGTGTATGGTCAAACCCATGGGCGGCAAATATGGCATGGGAAACAGGGTAAAGGCTCATCGTGATGTGTTGGGGAGCAACGCGGTATCTGGTTTACTGGACGGAGATTTTCTGCCAGATTGGCAAGAGCCACAAGGGATATCGCCGGTGTGGACTGCGGATGGTGGCAAGACCAGCCTGGGCTGGCGTTGGGAACGCAAAGAGATTGAAAATTATCTCCTGGATCCCATCGTCGTTGCGAGGGCATTGGGCGAGCAATCCCCCGATCCGGTATGCTATCGTCGTGCCCTGGAGTCGGCACGGGATACCATCGCTGTCTATCAAGCCGCTCGCATCGCCTTGAGTGCCAGTCGTCTGCGCTTCGAGGAACTGCCATCCTCTTTTGGTCCAGCCAGGGGAAAAGACGCGCACTGTTTTCCAGAGCAACTGGATGAGGTTTCCTGTCGGTGTGGGATCGCAGAAATCGTAGCCAACCACCACCAAATGGCATCCATTCCAGAGGAGGATGTCCTGAATGCCTTCCAGATCCATTTGCTTGAGTGTCGACCGGGGGGCAACCGGTATAAAAACTATCTGTTTGGCTTTTCAGGAAAAGATCTGTTTTTTGCGCTGGAGGGGTGGTTCAAGGAGAGCGGCTTTGCCCATCCCAATTTCTTTCGAGAGAAAGTGCTGAAAGGTATTGAAAACACGACAGATGATATAGCGGATTGGCTGCCTGAATGGAAGGCTTTGCAACAACTGGTCAGTCAAACATGAAAGGTACGCCGCCCTGGGAGGGCGGACAAGGTCAATCGGCGTCCCGCAGAACATACGATCAGGAGGCGATCAGGAGATGAGCAGCGATCCGGGCACCCCCCACTCCCCAGGGCCATTGGCCACCAAAAAGCTTAAAACACTGATTGTGGACGACCATCCTGCTTCCATCCTGCTGTTGCAGGACATGTTGACCGATTGCTGTGAATGTTTTGCCGCCACGGGCGGACCGCAGGCCATCGCCTTGTTTGAAAAGGCACTCCGCGACGGAAAATCGTTTGATATCATCCTGCTGGACATTGAAATGCCCGGCATGAGCGGCATTGATGTGTTGAAAGAGTTGCGTCTGCGGGAACTGGACTGGAGAAAACAAAATTTGCTGTTCGAGGACAGAAAATTTGCGCGCATCATCATGCAAACCGCCTCCGACAATCCGCAAGATCTGTTTGATGCCTACCTGAAGGGAAAATGCAACGGTTATATCAACAAACCGTTCCACAAGAAGGATTTGCTGGATAAAATTCTGGTTGGTTCCTGAACCGCAACCGATGGCACCGTCATGCCCGCGCAGGCGGGCATCCAGGAGGTATCTGCGCAACCTGGATCCCTACTGGCGCGGGGATGACGGAAATGGCGCATTCCGAAGCAGATGTGGTTTGGCGGGGCGACAAAGCAGAACCGACGGGTGGCTGGATCCCTCTTCTGGGGAGGCGGAGAACCGCCTCCCCAGACCCCTCCACCCTTTTTTTTTGATCATTATTATGGGGGTCCGGGGGGGATTATCCCCCCCGGTGGGGTCCAGGGGCAAAGCCCCTGGTGGGGCTGGGGGCAAAGCCCCCACCGGCACCACCCACCATACCCATCCGCCTTGTTGAGCGATCAGAATGACTCTTCCACATCCCCCCTCCTCCCCCATACTCGAGCACGATGCCCGTTTCATGCAGCAGGCCTTGCGTCTGGCCAGCCGGGCCGCTGGCCACACCCGGCCCAACCCCCTGGTGGGCTGTGTCATTGTCCGGGAGGGACGGGTGGTGGGCAAAGGGTATCACCAGCGGGCGGGCTTGCCCCATGCCGAGGTGTTGGCCTTGCGCCAGGCGGGCACGGCGGCGCAGGGGGCAACGGTCTATGTCACTCTGGAACCCTGCAACCATCATGGCCGGACACCACCCTGTACCGATGCCCTCCTCCAGGCTGGGGTAAAACGAGTGGTAGCAGCCATGGAGGATCCCAATCCATTGGTGGCGGGCCAGGGGTTGCACCGTCTCCTGGCTGCCGGGGTGGCCGTGACGGTGGGTGTCTGCCAGGCGGAGGCCGCCATGCTCAACCAACCCTTTGTCACCTGGATCACCCAGGGCAGACCGCTGGTCACGTTAAAAATGGCCGCCTCCCTGGACGGCAAGACGGCGACCCGGACGGGCGAGAGCCAATGGATTACCGGACCGCTGGCCCGGCAGGCGGTGCATCGCCTGCGCGCCCGGCATGACGGGGTTTTGGTGGGCATTGGCACGGTGTTGGCGGATAATCCCCAGTTGAACTGTCGTCTGCGGGGCGGTCGGGATCCCATTCGTCTGGTGGTGGATTCCACCTTGAAGATGCCGCTGGAGGCGGCCATCCTCACGGCATCCCGCACGGCGGGGATCTGGATTGCCACCACCGAACACGCCCCGGCAGCCCGGCGCAGGGCCTTGGCACAAAAAGTCGGTGAGCGACACGATGGGCAGATTCTGCTCTGCCGCGCCACACCGTCCGGTCGGGTGGATCTGGCTGACCTGATGGCTCAATTGGGTCAACGGGGTATTTTGAGTGTCTTGGCGGAGTCCGGGGCCACGCTGAGTGCGGCCTTGTGGGAGGCCGGTCTGGTGGACCGCCTGGCCCTCTTTCTCGCGCCGCTGTTGATCGGCGGGCGGATGGCCCCCGGCCTGTTGCAGGGCGAGGGGGTGGCCCGGTTGGCCGAGGCCCAGCGTTTGACAAACCTGCGTGTCACCCCGATGGGTGCGGATCTTTTGCTGGAAGGAACGGTGACAAGACCATGTTTACAGGCCTGATTGAAGCCGTCGGCACGCTCCATGCCGTGGAACACCAGGGGGAGGAGCGTCTGTTGCGCATCCAGGGTACGTTTACCGGGGAGGCCGTGGCTATCGGCGATTCCATCGCCATCAACGGGGTCTGCCTGACGGTGACCGAACCGGGCAACGCGGGCTTTGCTGTGCAGGTTTCAGCCGAGACGTTGCGGCGCACCACCTTTGCCCATCTGCGACCGGGAGCGACCGTCAACCTGGAACGGGCCTTGGCCATCGGTGGACGCCTGCATGGCCATCTGGTACAGGGGCATGTGGATGGACTGGGCCGGGTGGAACGGTTGGTACCGCGTGGGGCCTCCCTGGAAGTCTGGTTGCGGGTGGACGCGGCGGTGGGGCGGTATATTGTCAGCAAGGGTTCCATCGCGGTGGATGGGGTAAGTCTGACGGTCAATGCCGTGACAGAAGCGGGTGACAGCACCCGTTTTTCGGTCAATATTATTCCCCATACGCAAAAAAAGACCACGTTGGCGTTGCTGGGGGTCAACCGGGAGGTCAACATTGAGACCGATCTGCTGGGTCGTTATGTGGAACGGTTGCTGGGGCCTCGTATGCATGGGGGGGGAATGAGTGAGGCGTTTTTGCGGGAGAGGGGGTTTTAGAAAACCCCCTTCTGGGGGGGGGGGGGGGGGGGCTCCCCCCCCCCCCCCCCAGAAAGGGTCGCCACAAAGATCGAGTGTGCCATGTGTACTACCATTTGGATTATGGTGAGAAGGAGTGTCGTGACTCATGCAGGAAAAATTCATCGTCGTCGCGACAAACGGTGCCGATTGGATCGGCTCAGATCGCGGGTTGTGCCAGAAAAACAGTTCCGCAACTGCCGTCACCGGATGGCAACGCAAGGGTAAGCAATAGCCAATGGGACGGTTGCACGGTTGGCTTCTCCCGAAGGGTATGTGTCTGCTTCTGTGTGTGTTGCCGCTTGTCTGGTGGCCAGCCTTGGCCTGGGCCGAGGAGACGGCCAACCAGACGGCCAACCAGACGGCCAACCAGACGGCCAACCAGACGGGGGTTCGTTATGCGGTACACTTCAACGGACTGGATCCAGCCAAGGTGACCGAACTGGAGCCGTTGCTGCGCTCGGTCAGTCTGTGCGAGCAGGAGAGAGATGCCCTGCTGGCCAGTCGTTTTCTTCTGCTGCGCCGAGCCAGAAAGGATAATGATATCCTGACGGGAGTTCTCCGTTCGCGGGGCTATTTTACGGCCCGTGTCACCTCCAGCGTCACCTATGGGGATCAAAAAAGCTCCCCGCCGGAGAATCCCGGATCCGCCACACCCGCCCAGGTTCTTTTCACGGTTGAATCGGGTCCGGTCTATCATTTGGGTCGTGTGACCATTGCGGTATCGTCGCCGTCTTTGCCCGCCCCGTCAGAGCCGGAGAGGCAGGAAAATCCGCCCGACGCGCACCCGCCGGACACGGCATCGGGGGTGGTGATGACCCCTTTTGCCGTCCCGACCCCGGTGGCATTGTCTCTGTCTCCCGGTGCCGAGGCCATTTCCCGCAAAATTTTTGCCGCCGAGGAGCATCTTCTCCAGGAGGCCAAAAATCAGGGGTTTGCCTTTGCCAAACTGGCCAAACGCGAGACGCTGGTTGACCATGACACCCAGACACTGGATGTGGTGCTGCGTCTGGAGACTGGCCCGCAGGTATGGCTGGGCGCGGTCACCCTGACCGGCACGGAAGGCATTGCCACCGATTATCTGTACCAGCGCATTCCCTGGGCTTCGGCCACGCCGCCACCACGGGCCCTGCGCTATCAGCCCAAACAGATGGAAGAGGCCAAAAAGGCCATGCTGACCACGGGGCTGTTCAACGCGGTACACGTCCGCATCAGCCCGACAGCGGACGAGCGGGGCCTCCATCCGGTGACGATTGAACTGATCCAACGCAAACACCGTTCGGTCAGCAGCGGTGTTGGTTACAGCACGGGCACGGGGGTCAATGTGGATGCCAGTTGGGAAGATCGCAACATTCTGGGTGCGGGCGAAATCCTGCAAGTCAAAGCCCAGGTGGCCCAAAAACTGTTGCATCTGGGCTCCTCGTTCGGCAAACCGGATTTTTGGCAGATGCAGCAAAAATTATTGCTGTCCACCAGCCTGGACAAAGAAGATACCGAGGCATTTTTCCGGGATTCGTTTGGCGTCGATGCGGGACTCAGCCTGCCTTTGACACCCCATCTGGATTTTTCTTACGGTGTGGGGTACCGACTGGTCAACGAAATTGATCGCAGCAACAATCAGGCGGAAAAATTGTTCGGTCTGGTGTCGACGCCGGTCAAGTTGACCTGGGATCGACGGGACAACCTGCTGGATCCCAGCCATGGATGGTATATGAACTTTTTGGGGTCCGGGATTGTCGATACGCTGGGAACTGGCGTATGGTTCGGCAAGTTTGCCGATCAGTTTCGTCTGTATTATCCTCTGTTGGACAAGCTGGTGCTGGCCGGGCGTCTCGGTGCCGGGACCATCATGGGCAGCCCGCGCGAAGATGTACCCGCCGACGAGCGGTTTTTTGTCGGTGGTGGCGGGTCGTTGCGGGGATATGGTTTTCAGATGGCGGGCGAATTGGATCGCAACAAAAGGCCCCTGGGGGGGCGTTCCATGCTGGAATTTTCGACGGAAGCCCGGTGGCAGGCAACAGAATCCATTGGTCTCGTGACTTTTCTGGATGGAGGGCGGGCCTTCGCCAACAATATGCCTGTGGTCAATGAACCGCTGTTTCTGGGTACGGGGGGGGGGATACGGTATAAGACCCCGATTGGGCCGTTGCGTCTGGATGTCGGGGTGCCTATGCAACCTCGTCCGGGTGTGGATCCCTCCTACCAGCTTTATATCAGCATTGGTCAAGCATTTTGAGGGGGTTGGTGTAATTCTGGCGGGCCTTGATCATCGTTTCGGCCATGCCAGTCAGCACCCTGGATTCCCGCTTGCGCGGGAATGACGAGCGAATTTCGTGTCATACCCATTCCCGTCATGCCCGCGAAGGCGGGCATCCAGGAGCGTTCGTGGACGCAATCCCACCATTTTTTCAATCATTTTCAATGGTTGTTTGTCCGGGGGGATCGGCAACAATGATCCAGACCTTTAAAACGCAGGAACGGTATGACCGATGACCACCGCTGACACCTCCCCGCCTGCCGCCGTCCCGACGGCCCATTCTTCCCGATGGATCAAAATCGTCGCGGGTGCGCTCCTCTTGTGCGTCGTGCTACTGGTCTCTTCCTGGCTGACCTTGGACAGCACTGCCGGGCAAAATCTGCTGGCCCGTTCCCTGGGCCGGTGGCTCAGTGGCCCAGGGAGTCAGGTGGAAGTGAGCGACCTGCACGGCCAGGCCCCGTTGGGGATTGGCATTGGCCGTCTGACCTGGGCGGATCGGGAGGGCGTCTGGTTGGAGATCGAGCAGTTGCGCCTGCTGTGGTCGCCGACCGAATGGTGGCACCTGCACATCCAGGAAGTGGGCGCAGACCAGGTGCATCTGCATCGTCCCCCCCGTTTCGAGGAGACCCCCAATGGCGCGGACGGGCAACCCGCCGCCCAACCAGACGCCAGGAGCAACCCGCTCCCGTCCGCATCGTCGCCTGGGCCAGACTGGTCACTCCTCGGCCATCTGCCGCCCGTGCTCGTGGACCATCTGCGCATTGCCCAATTGATTCTGGACGCCGAGGTCTATGGTCAAACGGGGCAGGAGGCCCGTTTTGCCCTGGCAGGCGAGATCCGCCACACCGCCGACCCGGCTGCCCCCCCCGCCCAGGCGGAGACCAAACAACTGCTGGCCAAACTGCTCTTGCGTCCCCTGGATGGGGGAGACACCCGCCTGAACCTGGAAGCCACCCTCTCGCCGGTGGGGCCGATACAGGGCGATTCCCGCTTGACCTTGGCCGTGGACGGCTATGAGCGGAGCGGTCTGGTCGCTGCCCTGACCGGTCTGGCCGCCGCCAAGGGGGCCACGCTGCATCTGGCCGGTCAAGGGCCGCTGTCTGCCTGGCAGGGCACCCTGGCGGCCACCCTGGAGGGCGTGGGGACGGTGCAGGGGCAGATGGACGGGCACTATGCCGACCATTCCACCCTGCGCTGGGCGGGGCGGGCAACGGGTGCGGCAGAATGGCTGGGCAAGGAGTGGCTGGCCGTGTTTGCCCAGACCGGCCGCCGCGCAGAGAAGACCAAACAACCCCCCCCGGCGGGGCAAACCGCCAGCCTGGTTGCCCTCGATCTGGCCGGGCAGGTGGAATGGGCCGCAGACCAGACACTGCGTCTGAGCCAGTTGACCCTCGATGCCCCGTTTGCGCACGTGCAGGGCCAGGGGCGGTGGGAAGGATCCACCGGACAAGGGCAGGGCGAACTCCAGGTGACGATTCCGCAACTGGCCGCCTTGACCCCTTTGGTAGAGAAGCCGTTGCGCGGGGCCCTGGCAGCCACCCTGACCGCGCAAGGATCGTGGCCCCATCCCCATCTCCAACTGACCACCCAGGTGGTGGATCCGGCGATGGCGGGCTGGCAGGCCAAACAGATGACCACCCAATGGGAGGGACCGGCGGCCCAACCATCGGGCACCATGACCGCCGCCTGGCATGGCCAGGGCCATCTGGTCGAACTGCGCCCGGAGGCGGGCTTTGCCATCGGGCAGGGATCGTGGGAGTGGTCTGCCGAGGTGGTCCAGCCTGTTTCGGGTCCGCTGCAACTGACGCAGGTGGCCCTGACAGACCACAATATGACCGCCCAGTTGCAGGGTCAGGTCGATCTGGAACAGGGGAGCGGGCAAGGCCACTGGCAGGTGACGCTGGCCCGTCTCGGCGATTGGCTCAAACAGGGTTGGCCGGAACTGGCCCCAAGTGAAGGACATGGCCAATGGTCCGGGCTGTTCACCCTGACTCCGCCGACCGGAGCGGGGCAAAATCCTGTGCCTCCTGGGTTTACCACCACCCTGACAGGTACCCTGGCGGCCCTGCACCATCTGCCCGATGCGGCCCAGCTTCTGTTGGGGACCGAGGTGCAGACCGAGGCCAAACTGGCTGTGTGGCCGGGTGAACGGCTGGAGGTGACCGATCTGCACCTCCAGGGGCAGGGGGTGCAGGGCGAGGGCTCTCTGCGGATGGCGGGGACCGAGCAGCGGCTGGCGGGCCAACTGCGGGTTCAGATACCGCAATTGGCTCCTTTTTCCGCCCTGGCCGGGCTGCCGCTGCAAGGGGGGGTGCAGGCGGATACGCATGTGACGGGCACGGTCTCGACCCCGCACGTGCAGGTTGGGTTGCAGTCTGCGGTGGTGGATCTGGGTCCGGTGCATTGGCAACATCCCGACGCCCTCTTGACCATCGACGGGTGGGACACCACCCCCCATGGCACCCTGCAACTGGATGTGGCTGGCCTGGGGCACCATCGGGAACAGGAGAGTGACGGACAAACAGCCAAAGGGGGGCAGCGTCCGCCCATGGATCACAAGAAAATGGTCAGCAAGGGGCCGGATGCGCCAAAAACCGGTGCGGGGTCGGGCAGCGCGACCTGCTCTTATCGTTTGGCCGGTGCCGTATTGCAATTGGCCGACCTGCACCTGCCCTGGCCGGGTGGCGAATTGACGGGGGAGCGTATGCAGATTGATCTGGCGCGTGGCATCCTCGATGGGCGGTTGCAAGGCAAGAGCAGTGCGCCCGGTCCATGGGGGCAGTGGCTGGCCGGTGCGGACAATCCGCTGCCAGCCGATCTGGACGGCACCCTGACGACGCAGTGGCAATGGACCGGTCGGGGCAGACAGCAGGGGGTGGAGGCGGATCTGGATTTGCAATTTATTCGGAGTGCCCAGTGGGCCCAGGATGGCTTTGGGATGCTGGACAAGGCCAGCCTCAAGGTCAGGCTGGCGGATCTTTGGGGGGAGGCGAACGGCACCCTGGAGGGGAGTCTGGGCAAATTGCGCTGGGGGAATGCCCAGGTACGCAATGCCCAGTGGCGCGTGGCGGGCAGTCGGCAGTCCGCCCAGGTGACGCTGAGTGGCAAGGGGCTGTTGCCAGTGGTCGCACCGGTGGTGCCACCGGTCGCACTGCCCGCCGGCAAGCGTCCCACGGTGGAAGCATCGGCCCAGGAGGGCTTTGATCTGGAGGCCAGCGGTACCCTGGGGATGGATGACCATGGGGTGATGCGCGGCACGTTGGCTGGTCTGACGGGTCATCTGGGCCCGGATGTGGTGCAATTGGGCGAGGCGGCGCACATGGTCCTGACGCCAGACGGCACCCGTCTGGATCTGGACCGCCTGCTGATCCATTATGGACCGGCCTATCTGGCGGGCCATGCCCATTATGATCCGCAACGGGTGGATATCGGGGGGGAGGTGCGGCTGCCGTTGGCCCTGGCCACCCGGTTGGGCGGACCGGATTTGCAGGGTTCCGCCCAGGCTCATCTGCAACTCAGCGGTTCGGCCAGCCAACCGGATGGTCAGTTCACCCTGCAATTGGATCAGGTGCATGGCAATGATCCGCTCCTGGAGGCCATTCCGCCCGCCACCCTCCGGGCCAATGCGCGGCTGGAGAAGGGGCAGGTCAGCATGAATGTGGCCTTGCAGGATTTGACCTCCCGTCCGATCACGGCCCTGTTGTCGTTGCCCGTTCAGATCGGCTTTGCGCCGCTCCATTGGGGGGTGCCGGGGGAGGGTGCGGTCAGTGGGACGCTGGATGCGGATGCCCAATTGACCCAATTCGGCCTGCTGGCGGCCCCGGATTGGATGGATACGCAAAAGCTGGATGGTCAGGTCAACATGGCCCTGCGTCTGGGGGGGACGGTGGCCAACCCGGATATGCAGGGTGAGATTCAGGTCCGCAATGGCAGTTATGAAAACGGTTCGTTTGGTACCGTGGTGAAGGGGGTTCATCTGGATGCCAAGGCGCATGGGCGCACGCTTGTGCTGGAAAAACTGGAGGCCAATGATGGGGGGCAGGGGCTGTTTCGCGTCACCGGCCAACTCGCCCTGGATGGGGAGCACCATTTTCCGTTCCAGTTGCATGGAATCTTGGAAAAAACGCTACTGGTGCGACGCGATGAGTGGCAGGTGACGATGAGTGGCCCCCTGGTGGTGCAGGGTAATGGCGACCATGTGGATATAACGGGCACACTGACCAACAATGAACTGGTGTTGACCCTGGCGGACAGCGAGGATGTGGATACGGAGACGGTACCGATTGATTCGGAGATACGCGATGGGATGAATCTGACGAACGAGGCGGATGCCAAGCCGTCGGATGGCAAAATGGTGGCGTTGAATATTGCCCTGCATCTGCCCAGTCGGGTCTTTGTGCGGGGGCGGGGGCTGGATTCGGAGTGGCAGGGCGATTTGGTCATGCGGGGGGATGTGGACGATCCCCGGCTGGAGGGGCAGGTTTTGGTGCGGAAGGGGGTTTTTGAATTTTTGGACCAGAAGTTTGAGTTGCGCAAGGGGATCATTGCCTTTGACGGCAGCGGCCTTCAGCCCAATCTGGATCTGGAGGCGGAGACAAAAAATACGAACAATATGGTTGCGTTGTTACGTTTGCAGGGTCCGGCGTTCACTCCCGCTCTGGAGTTGGGCAGCGAGCCGGATCTGCCGCAGGATGAAATTTTGGCCCGTCTGTTGTTCAACCGCAACCGGCAGCAACTCTCCCCGGCCCAGGCGGTCAGTCTGGCGGTGGCGGTGGAAAAATTGCGCAGTGGCGGTCCGGACTTGCTGGGCAAGGCCAAGGAGGGTCTGGGGGTGGATCGGCTGGAACTGGGTGGCGACAGCGTCGAGACCGGTTCGATCAAGGCAGGCAAATATGTGCGGGAAAATGTGTTGCTGGGCGTCGAACACGGGGTCAAGCAGGGCAGTGGCAAGGTCTCCGTGGAACTGGAAATGACTCCCAACCTGACCTTGCAAACCGAGATGGACGAGGCCAACAAGAGTGGCGTGGGGGTGAATTGGAAGTATGATTATTAGGGGGGTGCCTCCCTATGACCCATCCCGTTATACACATCGCAAAAAATTGTTATTATTCATGGGGGTCCGGGGGAGATTATCTCCCCCGGTGGGGTCCAGGGGCAACGCCCCTGGTGGGGGCCGGGGCGAAGCTCCGGAAAAACAAGCCCCTGGAGTTGGAACCACCAACATGTTGCTACTGTGTCGTTTTTTAATCCGCAGCCCCTTGATGCCCCTGGCGGGGCTCCGCCCCGAACCCCGCCAGGGGCTTTGCCCCTGGACCCCACCAGGGGGATAATCCCCCTGGACCCCTGCAAATTCAACGACTTGTTGAGATGTGTGTAATGGAATGCCTATGACCTGGTCGGTCTCTATTGTTTTATGCCCATGTGAACATTGGGTGCCACGGATGGCAAGAGGAACAGATGTCAACCAGAGATGGGTTTCTGTTGCAGTCTCTGCTCGTCAGGTCCATGCCAGGCACCCCCAGGGTTTGCCTATTGTTGTTATTGACGGATGCCTTCGATATACAATCCCAGGTCCATCTCCTCGGCAGCCTGTCCCAGGTTGTAGCGGATACCATAGTCGGCGCGTTTGATGTGCAGGCTCCCGGTATAGCCACGACGAAATCCGCCCCAGGGATCAGGACCAGCACCGATTGTCCTGGCCTCGAAGGTGACGGGTCTGGTTACGCCATGTAAAGTGAGTTCGCCTTCCACGGTGGATTTGCCGTCCTTTTCAACCATGCGACTGCTCTTGAAGACCGCACTGGGGAACTTGTCCACATCGAGAAAGTCCTTGCTGCGCAAATGTTTGTCTCGTTCCGCATGATTGCTGTCAATGGAGTCGGTCTGCACAGTAATCTGGATGGCCGCTCCCGTGGTTTGGTCGGACTCCAGGGTAAAGGTTCCTTCGATCTTGTTGAAGCGGCCTTGCAACAAACTGTATCCCAGGTGGGCGATGCTGAAGGTGACGAAGGAATGGGCGGGATCGATTTTGTATTGTTCCTCTGCGGCCCAAACGGATGAACTCCCCGTCCATACCATATTGGCGATCAGTGCTGCCACTATAAAACCTGTTTTTCTCATGACTGGTTGCTCCAGGAAAAAATGTCTACCACATGCGACGGAGAATGCCGTCGCGGTTGATAAAGTGATGTTTGATGGCCGCCGCAACATGCAGCGCGACCAGAACGCTGAACAGAACCGCCAGGACCAGATGGGTCGTGCCCGCCCAGGTTTCCCGACCCTTGGCGGGGGGCAACAGGGCAGGCACCTCGAACCAATCGAACACGCTCACCCCCCGACCATCCGAGGTGGTGATCAGGTAGCCGAAGAGAGGAATCAGGCACATCAAGAGATATAACGCCAGATGGGTCCAGGTGGCGGCATACCGTTCCCAGGCGGGCATATCGGCAGGCAGGGGCGGTGGCGGGTGGCTGATCCGCCAGGCAAACCGGAACAGGAACAGTCCGAAGACCAGTACCCCCAGGGAGCGATGCCAGAACAGCGCACGATGATACAGCGGATCATAAAAGGTCAGGCTGGTGGCGTAAAAGCCCAGCCCGACCATGATCATCAATAGAACGGCCATGCTCCAATGCATGAAGCGGGCGACTCCGTCGAAACGGGTACTGAGCAGAGTGTTCATATCCCTCCCAGGCGAAAAACATGGGCAAGCAAATCCTTCTTGTGTTGCTTTTTGAGCAAGGATATCGAGATTTCCCGTGACTGGTCATGACAAGACATAGGGAGTCTCGGTTTGCAACCGATGGTCCAGGATGGGCAAGCCGATGGTAAAATGGTAAAAACTCTGCAAATGGGCCTCTTTCAGCCCGAGCAACTGGTGAAAAAGATCATCAAAGAAACAACCGATGCCTGTTCCACGCACACCTGCGGCCTCGGCTTCCAGGTAGAGTGTCTGGCCTATCATGCCTGCCTCCCAGAAAAGACGACAATAACCCCATGGTCCAGAGGTCATGCTGGTGTGGTATTCTCCCAGCATACCCAAACTCAAGGCACTGTCACCCGCAATCTCCTGTTGACAGGAAAGAGTCTGGGCCAGTGCGCGCATATCGCCCTCCTGCAACAAAAAGAGTGGCAGATGCGCGGGCATGCCCGGCACCGGGCTCCAGACAAACGCCGCATGCAGCGCGGCCTGCAACAACGGCTGGGCAGCGGGAGAGCGCACCAGGATATACAATCCGGCTGGCAACCCACGCACACGATGCACCATCAACACGGGGTGAATACGAGGTTCCCAGGGTAGCAAATCCCAGGGCGCACACCCTGACCGTGGTAGCGTGGCATCCAGAATATGCCATAAAGCCTCTTGGTCCAACCAGGCGCGGTTGTCGAACGCTTGGGCACTGCGCCGCTGACGAATCAGATCAGCCGCTTTGATTCCGGGCGCAACCGCAGTCAATGCTGGCAAGTGTGCGCGTGTATGTCCAGGCACCTCCGATAGCAGCGGTTGCCAGACGGCGCGGGCGACGGTGTCCATTTTTGGCCATTGACGCGCATGCCTGCTCAAGCGATTGGCCTCTCCCAGCCAGTGGCCACGTACCGCAATATCGGCCAACTGGCCGACCTGAACGCTCATATCAGCCTGGGTCTCTCCGGGCAAGGTGACCTGGATGAGACAATCCGGGTGTTCCGGTTCGTGGTCGTGGCCAAACGGGGCATCAGGTCGAGGGGAACCGGCCAGCCCCAGCAATCGTACCACATCCTGTGTCGCGGGGGTGGCCAAAAGGTGTGCCTGCCATCCCAAAGCCGCCGCTGCATAGCGCACCGCCGCCATGGCGTGCCCCGCATCCAGTTGACAATAACGGAAAGCACGTTCGCCATATTTCCAGGCTTCTCGCCAGTGAATGGCCGTCAGTCCGAGCAAAAAGGTGTGCGGAGGCAACAAAGAGGTCCAGGCATCCCTGTCCGGCGCAGGGATTGCGACACGCTGTTCCAGAATATGATTTCTGCTGACATAGTGGTAAACACCGGCTGCGAGGGGGTGTTCCTCCGTATCCATGGACGGCACGATGACATACCCTTCCGTCGGGTGCAAATTGCCACTCGACGGATTGCACCGCAGTGCCCAACGGGTTGAACCGGATACTTTCCAGGCGGACAAGCCCAGCGCAAGCTCCAAAAGCGCGGCAATACCACGGCAATCCATGACAACGGCGGGCACCACAGCCGTCGGGCGATATAAATCCGCATACCGTGTCTGCAACGCATCGGCGACCAGAGGCAGTTGCAGCACAGGGGCACCCTCATAGGTCCGAAACGGGTCGGGTTGCTGTGCCCAATCCAGGTGATCCGGTCCTGGAGCCATTCGATGGGGAGCGTGCTTGCTCTGCTCATGGTAGTCCAGAACAGTATGCCCATCATGCCCTGCCGGTGTTGATGGATCATTCATGGTAGACATGCGACCCCGATTCCACCCAACCCACAATATCCATTGGGATTTTTTGCCAAATAGTGTTGGTGATATTCCTCTGCACGGAAAAATGCGGAGGCCGGGAGAATTTCCGTGGTGATCGGGCCAAACCCTGCCTGCTGGATCCGCTGTTGATAACGCTCTTGTGAAGCCCGCGCCAGATGTTCCTGCTCTGCGGAATAGGTATAAATGCCTGAGCGATATTGGGTTCCCACGTCATTGCCCTGCCGCATACCCTGCGTCGGATCATGTCCTGCCCAAAAAAGGGCCAGCAGGCTGGAATAACTGATATGGTTTGGATCAAACCAGACCCGCACGACTTCATTATGACCGGTGCTGCCGGTGCATACCTGCTCGTAGGTGGGATCAGGCTGATAACCTGCGGTAAAACCAACCTCTGTGGCGTGGACACCCTTTTGCTGCCAAAAAAGACGTTCAGCACCCCAAAAACAGCCCATCCCGAACATGGCTACGGCCAACTCAGTGGCTGCGTGCCTTGATCCATCTGATACACACATTTTATTATCCGAACACCAATAAAGAGCCTGTTTCAACCCTTTTGACTGCCGCTCTTGAATAAAGTGCCATCAAAAAAGGTCCGCACAACGCATGCTCAGCATTTCAACGGGATCCAGCCCAGCACCACCATTGGCTGATGGTGTGATTCATGGTATATTGCCCATTGTTGTGCTGTCGTGCGTCATTTTTTTTATCGGGGTCTTTCATGGGCGAGATTATCGACGGCAAGGAAATTGCCCGGCAAATGCGTGCCGAATTGCGCAGAGAAATTCAGATTTTGTCAGACGAACGGGGTGTGACCCCCGGTTTGGCGGTCATCCTGGTAGGCACTCACCCGGCCTCCCAGGGCTATGTGCGCATGAAAAGAAAGGCCTGTGCCGACATGGGCATCCACTCCTTTCTGCATGAATTGCCGGCAGAGACCAGCGAGGAAACCCTGCTGGCGTTGATCGAGACCCTGAACCATCAGCCCGCCGTGCATGGCATCCTGGTGCAAACACCCCTGCCTGCCCATATCTATGCCCAACGGATCCTGGAGGCCATTGCCCCGGACAAGGATGTGGATGGCTTTCATCCCTACAATGTGGGGTTGCTGGCCGTGGGCGCGCCGCTGTTTCGACCCTGCACCCCCTGGGGCTGCCTGGAATTGTTGCGGTCCACCGGCGTGGATCCGGCGGGCCAACAGGCGGTGGTGGTGGGACGCTCCAACATTGTGGGCAAGCCGATGGCGTTGATGTTATTGGCCGAACATGCCACCGTCACCCTGTGCCACTCCCATACCACGCAGTTGGCGGAGCGGATCGCCGAGGCCGATATTGTGGTGGCGGCCATCGGGCGGGCCGAAATGATTCGGGGTGCCTGGTTCAAGCCGGGTGCCGTGGTCATCGATGTGGGCCAAAACCGGCGGGCGGATGGTTCCTTGTGCGGGGATGTGGCCTTTGCCGAGGCCTTGCCTCGGGTGGCGGCCATCACGCCTGTGCCGGGCGGGGTCGGCCCGATGACCATCACCATGCTGCTCAAAAATACCGTGATCGGGGCAGGTCGATGCGTGACATAAAACCGTGGCCAGGCCACTGGGTACCAGCAAGGGGGAGTTGAAGCCATGGGACGTATCGCCCAAAAAATTTTGCAAAATTTTGCCAAGTCACGCAGCACGGAGGTCGTCGATTTTGGTGCCCATCTGGCCGCCAAAAAACGTTCCGACGAATATCAAAGCCATCTCCACTCCATGGAACTGCTGTTGCAGAGCGGTTTTGATCCGCTCCATGCCCATTATATCGCCGCCCAGAATCTGGTTTCGCTGTTGTGCGAGGAGTTGACCATGCTCTCCGTGCTGAAACCCTTTGTGCGCATTGTTTCCGATGCCGAAAATACTTATATGCCGGATGGTCCCCCGTTCAGCCCCTTGACCCGCAGTTATTTTACCTGCTGGGCCTTTTTTGATCTGTTGTTTGGCAAGGATCAAGAGAGCATCGGCGGCTGCATCCAGGAGTTGGGGGCGGATTTGGCCATCGATCCCCAGTTGCTGGCGATCATCGAGTCGATGCAGGTCTCCCACATGGGTATTTATGAGCATTGTGGTATGGTGGAGTCCGAGGTGGTGCTGCGCGACATTATCAGTGATCGGACCTGCTATTGTTATGTGCCGACCGGTTATGCGGGCAAGTTGGGGCAATTGTGGTATGTGCGGTTGATGCCTCCTTTGCCGGGTTATACCTACCATGTGGCCTTTACCACCCCCTATGTCTTGATGAGTCCCAAGGAAGATTGGCTGGCCTTTTTGCATCGGACGGTTCCTCTGCTGAAAGGCCCCCCGCGTCCGCGTCCGATGGCGGATGTCATGCGGGATTTGCTGAAATATGGCTTGGGTGCCGATTATTGGTTGGAATATATCGCCTTGGCTTATATCGGTGCCCAGGACAATGCCCTGTTTCTGGCGGGCATTCCCGATGTGATCGAATCCTTGCCGAACGCCGTTCTGGAGGCGGATCAATGACAATGCGGCATGGGCGGCGTGTCAAGGGCCAGCCATATCTGCCCGCTTTTCCAGAACTCCTGGCCAGCCATGACCAGGATGAGCAGGCCAGCCGCCTGGAGCAGGCGGTAGCGGGAGGTGGGCGTCAGATGAGTCGTCAGTAGGCCCAGGCTGAGCAGGGGCAGGCTGGTGCCGATGGCGAAGAGGGCGAGGGTGGTCATGCCGGTCAGGAGGGAGCCGGAGGCCATGGCTTCGACCTGCATGGCAATCAGCAGGGAGCAGGGGAGCAAGCCGGATCCCAGTCCCAGCAGGAGTGGGCGCGCGGTGGCGGTGTTTTGCACCAGTTTACCGAGGCGGGTCAGGAGCCAGGCGGGTGGTTCCAGTTGGGTCAGGCGTTGCAGGCGGTGGACGCCCAGGGCGGAGAGGCCGTATGCCAGCAGAATCAATCCAAACAGGAGGTGGGCGACGCCGTCCCAGTGGATGTCGCCCCAGTGGATGCCGGTTGTCGCCTGTTGGCCGAGCCCGCCGAACAGGGCACCCAGTACAGAATAACTGATGAGGCGACCGCCATTATAGAGCAGGTGGGGCAATATTCTGGTGCCGGTGCCGGTGGCGGCGGATCCCATCGAATAGGCGGTCACGATGCCACCGCACATGCCGATGCAGTGACCGGCACTGAGCAGGCCGGTCAGCAGAGGTAAAGTCCATTCCAGCATGGTTGCTCCTGATGACATCCATCGAGTGTTGTGAAAGGGTGATTTTTATCGCCCGCCATCGTGCAACACGATAAAAACGATCAAAAAAAAAGGGTGGAGGGGTCTGGGGAGGCGGTTCTCCGCCTCCCCAGCCAGGGCCACCAACGCACCCTGTCTCCAATGCAACCAAGAGGCCAACGGCACACATGGCACAAGAAAACCCGTGTTACCATTGCGGACTACCCATCCCCGACGAAGTCGACGTGGCACTCTCATTCCAGGAAGTGACGTATCATTTTTGTTGTCCCGGATGCAAGGGTGCCTTTCACTGGATCCAGTCCGCCGGGCTGAACGCCTACTATCAACGGCGCACGGACGTGCAGGGCTGTCGGCCAGAAGAGGTGGAAGCCAGTCGTCTGGCCGCCTATGACGGAGCCGTTTTTCAGGAACGCCATGTGCGCACCGTGGGCACCTTGCGCGAAACAAGCCTGTTATTGCAGGGGATTCATTGTGCGGCCTGCATCTGGTTGAACGAGGCGGTCATGCTTTCCCTGCCGGGCGTGGTGGAGGCGCGGGTCAATTTTGCCACCCAACGGGCCATGGTCCGTTGGGATCCCACCCAAACACGCCTGTCGACCATTTTGCTGGCCATTCTCCAGGTGGGCTATCGGGCGGAACCCTACGACCCGGAGCGTGCCGAAGGGCTGCACCGCCAGCGCAACCGGGATTTATTGTTGCGTCTGGGCGTGGCCGGTTTTGGGGCGGGCAATCTGATGCTGATGGCGGTTGCCTTGTATGCCGGTTATTTTCAGGGCATGGATATTCATTTTCAACAATTTTTTCATCAATGTTCGGCGGTGGTGGCCACGCCCATTTTTTTCTACAGTGGCTGGCCTTTTTTCCAGGGTACCTGGCGGAGCCTGCGGGCGGGTACCCTGGGCATGGATCTGCCGATTGCCCTGGGAGCGACCGCCACCTATGGCACCAGCATGGTGGCAACCCTCTCCGGGCATGGTGAGGTCTATTTTGATTCGGTTATTTTATTCCTGTTCATTCTGCTGACGGGGCGTTATCTGGAGAATGCCGCCCGACGGCGGGCCGCCGGTGCCACCGAACGATTGTTGGCCCTCGCCCCCCGCACCGCCACCGTCTGGCGCGCAGGCGTCTGGTCGGTCCTGCCCATCCACGAGGTGGTGGTGGGGGATCGGTTGCTGGTCAAACCCGGCGACAAGATACCGGCTGACGGTCTCCTGTTGACGGGCGTGACCGCCGTGGATGAATCCATGCTGACGGGCGAAAGTCTGCCCGTTACCCGCCAGGTGGGGGAACGGGTGCTGGGGGGCACCTTGAATGTGGAAGGCGGCTTCGAGATGCAGGCGGAGCGGGTGGGGGAGGCGGCGGCCTGGGCGCGCATCAGCCATCTGGTGGAACGGGCCCAGGCGCAACGGCCACCCTCGCAGCAATTGGCGGATCGGGTGGCCGCCGGTTTTGTCGGGGTGGTGCTGGTGCTGGCGGTGGTGACCTATCTGGGCTGGTCCCTGGTCGCGCCGGAACAGGCGTTGTTAAACAGCGTGGCCTTGTTGATCATCACCTGTCCCTGTGCCCTGGGCATGGCCACCCCGGCTGCCATGGTGGTGGCAACCGGGCAGGCCGCCCGGCAAGGCATTTTGCTCAAGAGCGGGGCGGCGTTGGAGACTCTCAGTCGCGTCCGGCATCTGGTGTTGGACAAAACCGGTACGGTCACCCTGGGCATGGTGCAGTTGACGACGCTTTATCCGGCAGTCGGGGTCAGCGAGGCCGAATTATTGGGGCAGGCGGCGATGGCCGAACACTATTCCGAGCATCCCATCGGACGGGCCATTGTCCGGGCGGCGACGGAGCGCGGTCTGCACTGGTCGCCCCCGCAGCAGGTGCGCAATCAGCCCGGTCTGGGGGTGACAGCCGAGACGGCCACGGGAACGGTCTGGGTCGGGCGGGCCGGTTTTATTGCCCAGCAGTTGGCAGCCGCACCGGACGAGCCGCCGGGCAGACAACCGGCCAGTTGGGTGGTGTGTGCCGTGCCGGGGCGGATGCTGGGCTGGTTGGCTCTCAACGACCGGGTCAAGGCCGATGCCCTGGCGGCGGTGACCACGTTGCAGGGCATGGGGTTGACGGTCACCCTCCTGTCGGGTGACCATCGCCAAACGGTGGCCGAGACCGCCCGCCTTTTGCAGATCGCGGCCTTTCACGGTGAAATGATGCCGGAAGAGAAAGAGGCTTTCGTGCAGCGGGTGCAGGCGACGGCGGTGGGGGTGGCCATGGTGGGGGATGGCATCAACGACGCTCCGGCTCTGGCGCGGGCCGATGTGGCCCTGGCCATGGCGGGTGGGGCCGATCTTTCCACCGAGGTGGCCGATATTGTCCTGCTCAATGGGCGCATGACCACGGTGGCGGTGGCGGTGGCCCTGGCGCGGCAGACCATGCGGGTGATTCGGCAAAACTATGGGATTTCTCTCGTCTATAATCTGATTGCCATTCCTCTGGCGATGGCGGGTTATGTCCATCCTTTGACTGCCGCCGTGGCCATGCCGATTTCCAGCCTGTTGGTGATCGGCAACGCCCTCTCCCTGGCCCGGTTTGCGGAGCGGAGCACGTCATGAATGTTCTGTATTTTTTATTGCCCCTGGCGTTGCTGCTCGGCGCGGTCGGTCTGGGGCTGATGATCTGGGCGGTCAAGACCGGTCAATTTGAGGATCTGGAAGGGCCGGCACAGCGGATTTTGTTTGAGGATGATCAGGCTATGCTGCCGGGGCGGGAGGAGGAGGAGGAGAAAGGTGATGCATAGGGTGGGGTTGTACGGGAGGGCCAGGGTCGCCGGATTCATGGCGTGTTTCGTTCAATCACTGCGTCCATTTCTTGCAGAATTTTGTCCAGCGTGACCGTTCCTTCCCGTTCCGCTTCCAATGCCACAGCCTCCAGCATGGTCGTAAACTGATGGATCGCGGGCGTCCCGCCCGCCTTTTTTGCCCATAATCAAGCGCGAATCCAGGCCTTGATCATCGTTTTGGCCATTCCAGTCAGAACCCTGGATTCCCGCCTTCGCGGGAATGACGAGCGAATTTCGTGTCATACCCATTCCCGTCATGCCCGCGAAGGCGGGCATCCAGGAGAGTTCGTGGACGAAACGATGATC
>JADFYM010000099.1 GCA_015233035.1 Magnetococcales bacterium | reverse complement strand
CCTTTTTTTTTAATCCTTTATTATTAAGGGGGACCGGGGGGGATTATCCCCCCCGGTGGGGTCCAGGGGCAAAGCCCCTGGTGGAGTGCCCAACACCAACCAATCCCTCAAGACTCCCGTTCGAGCACGACCTGTGCAGGCATGGGAGCAAGCCAAAGGAATATAACTCATGCCGAAAGTCCTGATTGCGGATAAAATGTCCCCCAAAGCGGAAGCCGTCTTCCGCGCCCGTGGGGTGGAGGTGGATGTGCGTCCCGGCCTGCCGGTCGCCGAGTTGCAGGCCATCCTGCCCGACTATGACGGGGTGGCGATTCGTTCTGCCACCAGGTTGACGGGTGACTTGATCCGCTCCGCCACCCGCTTGCGGGTGATCGGGCGGGCGGGCATCGGCGTGGACAATGTGGACATTCCGGCGGCTTCCAAACAGGGGGTGATTGTCATGAATGCCCCGTTTGGCAATTCGGTGACGACGGCGGAACATACGGTGGCCCTGGCGTTGGCGGCGGCCCGTCATCTGGCGGCGGCCACGGCCTCCACCAAGGCGGGCAAGTGGGAAAAAAACCGTTTCATGGGCCGGGAACTGGGCGGCAAGACCCTGGGCATCATCGGTACCGGCAATATCGGCTCGCTGGTGGTGGAGCGGTTCCAGGGGTTGAAGATGCAGGTCATTGCCTATGATCCCTTCCTTTCCCGGCAGCGGGCGGAGGAGATGGGGGTGGAGTTGATCGAGACGTTGGATCAGTTTTGGCCCCGGCTGGATCTGCTCACTGTCCATACTCCACTGACTGCCCACACCCGGCATATGGTCAATGCCGCCGCCTTTGCCAGGATGAAAAAGGGGGTGATTGTCGTCAATTGTGCCCGTGGTGGCATCATTGACGAGACGGCCTTGTATGAGGCACTGAAATCCGGGCAGGTTTTTGCCGCCGGGTTGGATGTCTTCGAGCATGAACCAGCCTTGCAACATCCTCTGTTTGAGTTGGAAAATGTGGTTTGCACGCCGCATCTGGGGGCCTCGACGGTGGAGGCGCAGGAAAATGTGGCCGAACAGATTGCCGAGCAGATTGCCGACTTTTTGCTCAACGGAACGGTGCAGAATGCCTTGAACATACCGGCGGTCTCGGAAGGGGAACTCTCCACCTTGCGGCCGTTTCTCAATCTGGCGGACAAGCTGGGCACCATGATGGGGCAATTGACCGAGACGGGGATTCAGCGGATTGAGGTGACTTATGAAGGCGAGGTGGCACTGCTCAATCGCAAGCCGATCACCAACGTCCTGCTCAACAGCCTGCTGACGCCGATTCTGGAGACGCGGGTCAACATTGTCAACGCGCCGTTGATTGCCGAGGAGCGGGGCATCGAGGTGGTGGAGGCGACCAACAAGCGGTGTCGGGCCGGTTTTACCTCCATGATCACGGTGGCGGTGGTCACCGACAAGGGGGAGCGGTGTATTTCCGGGACGTTGTTCAACAATGGCCAGCAGCCACGGGTGGTCTCCATGAACCAGGTGCCGGTGGAGGCGACGCCGGAGGGCAATCTGTTGTTCATTGCCAACCAGGACAGTCCGGGGTTGATCGGGCGGGTGGGGACCTTGTTGGGCAATGCGGGGGTCAACATTGCCAATTTTCATCTGGGGCGGACGGATGTGGGGGGGCGGGCGATTGCCTTTATCAATGTGGATCAGGATGTCCCGGAGGCGGTGATGCAGGCTTTGCGGGCGGTGCCGAATGTGTTGGAGGTCAAGCTGGTCCGGTATTGAAAATGTTCTGCGGGTCCAGGGGGATCATCCCCCTGGTGGGGTCCAGGGGCAAAGCCCCTGGTGGGGTCCGGGGCGAAGCCCCGAACGGGAAACGGTGCCTCCCGAAGTGGATACGGCTCAAATGATCGAACCACCGCATACTGCAAGGATGGTATTGACGAAGGATTTCAATTCCGGGCACTGGGCAATGGCGATGGACAGATCGTTGTCGCGCAGGATGCGCCCTGCATCCCGTGGCTTGACGTAGGCCCCGCGTCCACCTGCGTTGAAAATTTTCTTGATGCGGTGGGCTGGCGGCTGGTCGTGATTGACCTGTTCCGGTGCGCCAGAAGGCTGGGCCGTGTTGTGGCTGGCCAGTTTCTGAATTGTCTGCCAGTAGGGCAGCAACCACGCCTCGAAATCATGTTGTGCAGCATGGGGATGAAAGCGGGGATCATCACCCACCCATTGGCGCATCTTGGCCTTGGCATCTGCTGCGTCCTGGAATTTTGGCGGTCGGCTGCCCGTGTAAACGTCTGTCAGGGCAATGACATGGTCAGCCGGGGTGCGGCGACGATTGTCCAGCCAATTTAAAACGATCCGTTGCAGTGCCGCGCCGGTGGGTATGGGACCATCATACTTTTGTTTGACAATCTCAGGCATTTTGCCGGGCAGCTTGTCTTGCAGATAGTGGCGCAAATAGGGCACGAAAACCCTTTCGGTTTCACCTTCGATGATCAAGACAATTCTCATGACCGCACCTCCATCGGTCCGCCCATGCGCCGGATTTCATCCAGGCTGTAGTCTGCCAACCAAGCTTCCAGGTCCAAGGTGTTCGCCCTGTGGGCAGTGGTGAAGCCTTCCTCATTCTTATCCAAAACAACCACTTCTTCAGGTTTTAGGAAGCGGATGAGCTGATCAGAATGGGTGGCAACCAGAAGATTGGTCCTCAGGGAGGCTTCACGCAGCAAATCGGCCAGGAGGCGCAACATGTCCGGGTGCAGACTGACTTCCGGTTCGTCAATCAGAGTGATGGTGGACAGAGCGGGACTTTGCAGCAATGAAATCAACCACAAAAACCGAATCGACCCATCCGACAATTGGTGTATGTACAGGGGATCCTTGCACTGGCTCTCTCGCCATGTCATCGATAACATGCCAGCCGCCACCGGTGGAAAATGGAGGGATGCAAAATCGGGAAAGGCGGCTTTCAGGGTATCTTCAATCCGTTCATAGCGGTCACGATCGGTCTCACGTAGCGAAAAAAGAAACGATACCAAATCCTCGCCATTGGCACCCGGTGAGTCAGCCGGGCGCATCTGTTGCGGCAGTTTGACCGGTGCATTCCGACCAACATCCAGCAGACGATATTGGCCGTCGGCACGCAGAATCTGCCGAAAATCATCCAGTTGTTTGCCTGTTCTGTGGACTTGTGACAGTGCCGATTCCAGCGAGTTGGATTCCCAGTTGGCCTTGATCAACCGTTTTTTCTGGGCGTCGTAGTATTTGATGAGTTCAAGGTGCGCTTCCATGTATTGGATGGGTTCTTGTGCCAGCATCTCCCCTGCCACACGATATGAATAGCCCTTGGTTTCCAGAGAAAGCGCATACTTCCAGGGAGAGTGGCCAGGAGCGGCCAGTTTGACCGCCAGGTCAATGCAACCTGTTTGTCCGCGTGTGCATACGTCGGCCATCCCCCCCAACAATTTGTTCAGAGTGACATTCAACTGACCCGCTGCCGAGGCAGACAGCAGATTCATGGCATCCAGCAGAGAACTCTTGCCAACTCCGTTGGCACCGATCAGGACCGTCAACGGGCGCATCTCCAGTCGCACATCCCGCAGTCGCCGGAAGCCCTTGATGTCAATCTCTTGCAACGCATACATGCTTTTCCCCCCTTAAACCTCCTGCAACAACGTCAACTGCGGCTCCTCTTCATGTTTCGGAAAGACGATGGGATAATTGCCGGAGAAGCAGGCGTCGCAAAAGCCGCAGTCGTGGCCATTGTTGACCGCTTTGTACAGCCCTTTCAGGGAGAGAAAACCGAGTGAATCGGCGGTGATATAGGTGCGCATCTCCTCGATGGTATGGTTGGCGGCCAGGAGTTCGCGGCGGGTGGGGGTGTCAATGCCATAATAACAGGGATGGGTGGTGGGCGGGGAGGAGATGCGCATATGAACCTCACTGGCTCCCGCCGCGCGCACCATCTTGACAATCTTGCGACTGGTCGTGCCACGCACCAGAGAATCATCCACCAACACCACCTTTTTTCCCTCCAGAATATTCGGGTTGGTGTTGAGCTTGATCTTGACGCCAAAATGGCGAATGGCCTGTTGCGGTTCGATAAAAGTGCGCCCGACATAATGGTTGCGAATGATGCCCAACTCAAATGGAATCCCGGAGGCCTGGGAATAACCCAACGCCGCCGGTACCCCGGAATCGGGCACCGGAACCACCACGTCCGCCGCCAGTGGAAACTCCTTGGCCAGGCGGGCACCAATCCGCTTGCGGGATTCATAGACATTGATGCCGTCGATCGTGGAATCCGGGCGGGCAAAATAAATATATTCAAAAATACAGATATGCTGGCTATCCCGCTTCGGGAAGGGGAAAAAGGATTCCACCCCCTTGGCGGTGATGACCACCATCTCGCCCGGTCGAATGTCCCGCACAAACTGGGCCTCGACCAGATTGAGGGCGCAGGTCTCCGAAGAGAGGACATAACTCTCCCGGTCGGGCCATTTGCCCAACACCAGCGGCCGCATCCCGTCGGGATCCCGGACCCCGATGAGACAATCCTCCCCCATGGCCAACAGCGCATAGGCCCCCCGCACCTGATGCAACGCCTCCACCAACCGTTCGGGCAGCGTCTTGCGTTGCGAGCGGGCCGACAGATGGACCACCACCTCGGTATCCATGGTGGATTGGAACAGGGAGCCTTGCCGCTCCAGTTGGCGGCGCATCTCCACGCCGTTGACCAGATTGCCATTGTGGGCCACCGCCAGACCACCATGGGCGGTATCCACCACCAGCGGCTGAATGTTGCGCACCGTGGCACTGCCGCCAGAAGTGGAATAACGTACATGGCCAATGGCTTGACGACCCGTCAACTGGTCCAGGTCGGGCCGTTTGAAGACATCCGCCACCAGACCCCGGCCCCGGTTGACATGAAAAATGCGATTTTCCACCGAGACAATGCCCGCCGATTCCTGGCCACGGTGTTGCAGGGCATATAGCCCCAGATAGACCAGATTGGCCGCTTCGGCATGGTTGAATACGCCAAAGACGCCACAGGCGTCATGAAAATGGTCGTCCACAAGCAGAGTCAAGAGCGTCTTTCCCGTTCAAGGGTGAGAGGGATGCAACATTTGTCCCATACTGGACTGGGCCGCGTTGGATTGCGACAAAACCCAATCGGAGGAAACCTGCTGGGACATCCAATCGGCCCCCTGCGCCAAATAGGGGGAAAAGGTGGATTGAGCGAGCAACGGCAGCGGCTGTTCCCCCTGGTAAAAATTTTTGAAGGCAATAAAGCCGATCAGCAGGACCAGAACACCACGCGCCAGCCCGAAACAAAGCCCCATGAACCGATCAGCCGCCGACATGCCCGCCTGATCGACCAGTTGGCGCACCTTTTCCGCCAAAAAACCGGTGCTGAGCAGGGTGGCCACAAAAAGCAGGAAAAAAGCAATCGGTTTGACCAGATAGGCCTGATGAATCCAGGAGGTCAGGAACGTGGCCAGATCGCTGAAAAATCGCGAGGCGACCACAAAGGCCAGTGCCCAGCCCATCAGTCCCAATACCTCACGCAAAAAACCGCGCATGACGGCCAGAAGGCCGGATATGGTCAAGATGATTAGAAAAAAAGAGTCCAGTTGGGTCGTCAGTCTGTGTTTGTGGTAGCTGGTAGGACTGAAAAGTTCGGTTTCCTGGGGGCGGGCGGTGAACCCCCCCCCCCAGACCCCCCCCACCCTTTTTTTTAATAAATAAATTATTACGGGGGTCCGGGGGGGATTATCCCCCCCGGTGGGGTCCAGGGGCAACGCCCCTGGTGGGGTTGGGGGCAACGCCCCCGGTGGCCAAACCGGATTCTTATTGTGCTAGCAAACGCCGCACCATTTCTTCCACAGATTTTACGGGATCCAACGCCAAGGGCAACCCCTCCGGGAGGCTGCGCAACGATTTTTCCGGCAGAATGCAGCGGGTAAAACCCAACTTGGCCGCCTCTTTCAAGCGTGTCACCAGATGAGAGACCGAGCGGGCCTCGCCGGACAACCCCACCTCGCCCAGAATGACCAGCCCCGGATCGACACTCAGATTGCGATGGGAGGCAATCAAGGCGGCACAGACGGCCAGATCGACGGCCGGTTCGGTAATGCGGAATCCCCCGGCCACATTGAGAAAAATGTCATGGTTGAACAGTCCCAACCCCAGCCGTTTTTCCATGACGGCGGTCAGCATGGCCAGCCGATTGGGGTCGAGGCCCAGGGTGGTGCGCCGGGGCTGGGGCAGGGGAGTCGGAGCCACCAGGGCCTGCACCTCCAGCAACACGGGCCGCGTCCCTTCCAGTCCGGCAAAGACCACCGAACCGGCGGCTCCCGGTACCCGTTCGGCCAAAAAGAGTTCCGATGGATTGGGCACCTCGACCAGACCGGTCTCCCGCATCTCGAAGACGCCGATTTCGTTGGCTGGTCCGAAGCGGTTTTTGACGGCCCGCAAGATACGATAATTATGCCCCCGTTCGCCCTCAAAATACAGCACGGTGTCGACCATATGTTCCAATATACGGGGACCGGCGATTTGTCCTTCCTTGGTGACATGTCCCACCAGAAAGAGGGCCATATTGCGCCGTTTGGCCAACTGGATCAATTGCGAGGCGCACTCGCGCACCTGGGAGACGGAACCGGCGGCGGCGGGTATCCGGTCGCTGGCCAGGGTTTGCACCGAATCCACCACCAGCACGGTGGGTTTGACCTGTTCCACGCAGTGCAGGATGGACTCCAGCCGGTTTTCCATCAGGACCAGGAGGCCCTTTTGGGTCATCTCCAGGCGCAGACTGCGTTGTTTGAGTTGCTGAATGGACTCTTCGCCCGAGACATAGAGCACGGTGGTGCGCCGGGCAAAATCGGCCATGGCCTCCATCAGCAGGGTGGATTTGCCGATGCCGGGATCCCCGGCCAGCAAGACGGCCGAGCCTTGGGTCAACCCGCCACCCAGCACCCGGCGCAATTCTTCATTATCCAGGGGGAGGCGGGGGCGGGCATCGGCCACCACCGAGGCCAGATCCACCGGTTGGGCCACCGGCATGGTCTCCCCGTCCGCCGAGGATCGAGGGGTGGGGCCGGGATGAAAGGCCTGCATACTGTTCCAGGTGCCGCAAGTCGGGCACCGCCCTTCCCAGCGGACCGCTTCGGCCCCGCACTCGCCACAGACAAAGGAGGATTTTTCTTTGGCCATCAGGGTGTGGTGCCGTGCAATAGGTTGATCATGGATTCCTGGAAAGCGTGTCAAAAAGTGATCGTCAACAAGGGGGATCCCCATTATAATGCTCGAACATGGCAGAAAACAGGCCGGGGCTGCTCGGCCATTGTCCACGCCGCTGTCCTGCGTGTGTTTGATAGTCTGCCAGGCGATCCGGGTCAGGTTGGACAATGGTCCCATTTTTCAGGAACAGCAACCCAATTTTATCCGTCGGCATGTGCAGGACAAAGGTCTCGGCCTCGTCCAATGCCAGACGCAGTTGTCGCATGATGGTGTCGGGATCCACCGGGGGATCGCTGGCAACGCGCCGAAAATCGGCGGCGGTGTAGCGGGCGAGCCGACGGATTTCGTTAATGATCCCTTCTGGCGTAAAACCGACCGATTTTCCTGCAGCGGCCCAGATGACCGCACCCAAGGGCAGCACCTGTGCATGGATGGTCACCAGATCCACTACGTCACGCGGTTCCCGTCGTCCGGTTGCGGCACTCACCTTGTTGGTGGCCAAGTCGATTGGGTGCAAGACATAGCCGAACAGTTCATCCCGAATAGTCGGGAAAAAGCGAAAATCGCTATCGACCACCCATTCAATTTTGGTTACTTCCGCGCCGCGCTGCACCAGGACCGCATAAAAGGTGGGTTCCCGTCGCAGTTCTTGCAGTTCAAATCCTTGTGTACGCAACAGGGCACTATCCTGGGCATAGGCGCGGGCCACCCGTTCCTCCCGGTCATGAAACAGATCCATGTCACCAGAAAAGCGGGGGTTGTTTCGATTCAACGGAGAACTGCCCGCCACATAGCTTTCCGGGTCTCGCTGTGACGCGAGCAGGCGAAACACATCGCTCTGAATGTTAGACAGCGGCACGGCACGCCTGCTCGATCTGTTCTGCCAACGACCGCGCCTGCCGATTGCCCGCCACCCGCAAGCTGCGGGTAATGGCCAAGGCATCTTCCGGGGTTGGATTGGGCACGGGCGCACTACTCCACAGGGCGGATGCGCCGAACTTCTGGAAAGCCTGTTGATACAGACCAGCCATGTCCGGTTTGGTGGTCGCAGTGTGCATAGACTCGATGGGGGTGACCATGTCGATACTCCCTGCCAAACGGTTTTTTCTCCGCGCTGAGTTTGTGACCAAATTTCACTTATTGTCAAGGTCTGGACCGAGCATTTGACTTTGTCCGCTCTCTCCGGCAGAATTCTCCAAGGCTTATGGGCCCACCCCCTGCACATTTCCGTGTCGGCTGCCATTGTGATGGACAAGGAGGCTGTAATGAATTCGTTGACGATTGAGCTGCCCATGGATGGTTTGCCTGCGCTCGCTGAATTACCGGCGAACTTTGCCGATGAGATGCGGTTTTTCCTGGCTCTCAAACTTTTCGAGCAGGGCCGCATCTCCTCCGGCAAGGCGGGTCGGCTCTCTGGCATGGGGCGGGTCGAGTTCCTGCTGGCCTCGAGTCGTGCCGGGGTGCCGGTGGTGGACTTGAGCCAGGACGAAATGACCGACGAGTTCGCCCCATGATGCTGGACCGGGCTGTCATCAACACTGGCCCGTTGGTGGCCCTGTCCCTGATCGGGAAACTGGATCTTTTACCCGTCTTGTTCCGTGAATTTTGGATTCCCGACGTGGTGTATCGGGAAGTGACCGCCGTTGGCCTGGAACGACCCGGCGCAGACACGCTCACCCATGAGCGATGGATGCAGCATGTTTGTCCCTCGCCGGTTCCTGACCCCCTGTTGATTGTGGAACTGGATCCGGGTGAAGCGGCAGTGATCTGCTTGGCGTGCAGCAGGTTGCCGTGCCTGACAGTCATTGATGAAAAGCGAGGCCGTCGGATTGCCCGATCTGTGTATGGGTTGCAGGTCAAGGGAACGGCTGGCCTGTTGGTGGAAGCCAAACGCCGCAGTCTGCTGGACAACCTGCGCACCACCCTGCTGGATCTACGACGGGCGGGTTACTACCTGTCGGATGCTGTCATTGCGGAAGCCTGCAAGGCCGCTGGAGTCTGATAGCACTCAAGGCGATAAGGGTTCTCACAGGTGTTTTCTGCGCAGTCGGAGATGGCATCCTGTATTTTTACAATATCAGGCAAAATCTCATCAGCGAGTGCATTCATGGTATCCTTCTGACACCGACTGCCGCGAGATGTGCAAATCGTTCAACGCCTGCCTGGCTTCTACAAACAGGGAACCGGACAGATGAAAATGCTGCCGTACCCGTGCCAGGTCGGTGTGATATGCCTCCATGGTCCGTCCCAATTCGGCCAAACGTGCGACACCCATGGTGAGGCTGGAGGATTTCAGGGCGTGAGCCGCGACTCGCACGCCTTCGGGATCATGGCGTTCCACGGCATGTTCCAGTTCGGTCAACAATTCTGGGGTTCGTGTCAGGTAGCACTCTACCATTCTGCTCAACAGACTGGGGGTGCCCTTGACGGCCAGTTCCAGGATGCGGTCCAAGACGACCTCATCCAACACGGGAACGGTTGATGTAGCAGGTCCATCGGTAGGATCACCGGGCAACAACAATGGGAGCGGATCGACCTGGGAAGAACTTTGACCCAGTTCCTGGGGTGACGCGACAGTTTGCGTATTGCCGATCTTGTCTCCGCTGGACTGGGGCAGCCAACGGGACAGGATGGCCCCCAAATCGGCTTGACTGAATGGCTTGCGCAGATAGTCGTCCATCCCGGCCTCTTTGCACTGTTGCCGACTCTGCTCCAGCACATGGGCGGTCAAGGCAATAACGGGCGTGCGCGGGCGTTCCATATCGCTTTCCCATTGGCGCAGACGCCTGGTCGCCTCGAAACCATCCAGGATGGGCATTTCGCAATCCATGAAAATGGCGTCGAAGGAGGGGTTGCTCTTGTGTAGGAGGGTTATGGCCCGTTGTCCGTTGTCGGCCACCGTCACCCGACAACCGAACAGCTCCAGAGTCGCGACTGCCACCTCCTGATTGACCTGGTTATCCTCTACCAGCAGCACGTGTCCCGCAAAGCGAATGTTGTTCGGCGTGGGCGGTCGTTGCACCGCCTGCCAAGTGGAGATTTCCCGTCGATCCCCCTCCTGTTGCTTGCCAAACCGGGCGGTAAACCAAAAAGTGGATCCTCTTCCGGGCACACTTTCCACCCCCAGATCACCATCCATCATGGTTACCAATCGTTTGGTGATGGCCAAACCCAACCCGGTTCCACCAAACTTGCGGGAGATGGATTGATCTTCCTGGGAAAAATTCTGGAACATCTGCCTCTGATATTCGGAGGAAATACCGATACCTGTGTCGGTCACCCGGAAGCCAAGTATGATATCCGCCTCTCGCTCCTCCCTCACCGCCACCGACACACGGACGGATCCCTCCTCGGTAAATTTGATGGCGTTGCCGATCAGGTTGAACAATATCTGGCTGAGTCGGTGGGGATCTCCCAGCAGGTGGATGGGCATCTTGTCGGGTGTCTTGCACTGGATGGCCAAGCCCTTGTTTTTGACACGCTCTGCGAAGATATCAATGATGTCATGGATGACTTCATTCAAGTCAAACCGCAGCAGTTCCAGTACCATCTGACCTGCCTGGATTTTGGAGAGATCCAGAATGTCGTTGATGATGCGCAGCAGGGTGCGCCCGGATCGGTGGATGGTATTGACATAATGGCGTTGTTTTTCCGTCAAGGGGGTTCCCAGAATCAGGTCGGCCATACCCAGCAAACCGTTCATGGGTGTACGAATTTCATGACTCATGGTGGCCAGGAAAGCGGCTTTGGCTTGATTGGCCGCTTCTGCCTCCTGTTTGGCAAGGAGGATGGTGGCTTCCACCTCCTTGCGCTCGGTTATGTCCCGCACGACGGCCAACAATACCGTCCTGCCATCCAGGACCACTGTGCAGAGGAGTACTTCGGTGGGGAATATGTGCCCGTCGATACGCTGGTGCATCCAATCGAAACGATTGGAACCTTGGGACAAGGCCGTGGCCATGTGCCGATTGGCCAGGCTGACTGAATCTTGCCCTTGTGGTTGTATGGGAGGAGAGATGTCGGCGGGGTGCAGGCGGCAGAATGCCTCCTGGCAAGCACAGCCGAAAAGGGCCAAGGTAGAGACGTTGCAGTCGAAAAACCCGTTTTCGTCCAGCAACATCACCGCGTCATTGGAAGACTCGAACAGTGTGCGGAAGTGGGCTTCGGATTGGGCCAGTGCGTGCTCTGCCCGGTTTTTGGTCGCCAGGAGTTCCGCGTCGGCGATTTTTCTGGCACTGATGTCCAGAACCTGCGTAACAAAATGCAGTGGGAGGCCGTCGCCATCCCGGACCAGTGAGGCACTCATCAGCACCCAGACGACGTGGCCAGCTCTGTGAAAATAGCGTTTTTCCAACTGGAAAGTCGAAACGCTTCCTGACAGCACCTGGTGCATATAGGCCTTGTTGCTCTCCAAATCATCGGGATGGGTGATGCTGTGGCAGTCGGTCTCCAGTAACGCTTCCTCCTCATACCCGACAATAGTACACAGTGCCCGGTTGACCTTGAGCCATTCGCCCTGGGGAGAAACCAGTGCCATACCGTGGGCGGCGGTCTCGAAAGCCACCCGGAAGCGAGATTCACTGAGCCTGAGCGCATCCACCGCGTGTTCGTGCTCCCATTCCAGTTCGGCGTTTCTCTCCTCCGTTTCCAGCATCGACCGACGCAATGCCAGATGGGTTTCCACCCGCACCAGCACCTCTTCCGCCACAAACGGTTTATTGATAAAATCCACCCCACCGAACTTGAATCCTTTGACCTTGTATGCGGTGTCGGTCAAGCCACTCATAAAAATCACCGGCAGGTTGATGTTCGGATTCATCTCCTTCAATTGGCGGCAAACCTCGAATCCGTTTATATCGGGCAGTTTCACATCCAGCAGCACCAAATCCGGTGCGGAGGATCGGCTGGCGGCGAGTGCCGCGTGGGCCGAGGGAGCCAGACGCACGGTGTAGCCTTTGCTCCGCAGGATTGCAGCGAGATAGTGCAGATGCTCCTGGGAGTCGTCGACCACCAGGATGGTGCCTGTCATGGGTTCAGTCGCATCTATCGATGCACAGGAGGTGTTCCTCGCCGTTATACTATAATCATCGATACACATTTCCATTTTGCAATGCATCTCGAAATAATTGACTGGGCGTTGTTGTCTGTTTTCCCAGGAACCCTGGTCACTTGAGCTAGGGATCCTGGCCTCGCGTTTTTTACTCATGGCCATCATGTCAACAAGCAGCTAAGGCTGACCGGCAGCACCATGGCAGGCTGAGTGACCAGACGGGCAGGATGACTTGGTCTGTTTGAACTGTTTACAGGTCAAAATCTGTTGGGTTGAGGCCCACTTCCAGACAGATATCGTGGACGACCTGCTTCTCTTGTTGGCCAAAATCGCCATCGGATGTGCCAATGGCACAGCAGACACGGACCAGCAACCGGGCTTCATCCATCTTTTTGGACACTTTGCTGATTTCTTGGAGGAGTTCCGCCCTTCCAAGCGCAAAATCGAATTCCAGTTTACCAATATATTTCTGAAATGTATCAATAACCAGACTGGTATCGTAGTGTTTGAGTGCGTCGGAGTTGCGCACGAACCCCAACATTTTTTCCTTTTCTTCAGCAGAAACAGTCCCATCCGCAGTGGCGACCAAGGCACACCCGGCAAGAATGGCATCCATCAGGTCACGATTGCGGAATTTGATCAGTTCGGTCGCGAGAGACCCCTGCAATTGCGTCGCTTTTGTCTTGATATCGTTATAAAATCCCATGTTGCGCACTCCTTCATTGTTGAATGTCTTGATCATCCCTTTGGCCAGTCCATGGAGGAGGTGATTTCCAAACAACCACGACAATGACCTCGACCGCAAGCAAGATAACGGAACCTGGCGATGATTCATATCGAGTGAATGCTCGACAGGAAGTCTTTTTTTTGTGCGCCCGGCAGTCCCGATTGGTCATGGTGGTGGATCCTGTGCTGGCCAGCCACCGGATCATTACGAAATTTGACTTTGTTCGCTCTCTCCGGCAGAATTCTCCAAAGCCTGTGGGCCCACCCCATGCCCGTGTCGGCTGTCCGGTGCGTTGGTGTCTGATGTCCCCACCCGCGCCCCATTTCGCGGTGTCGCGTTGAGGATGCGTGGTTTCTGGTAGCGCGGCGTGTTGGCGTCCGGCGCGTTGGTGGTGGGGCATGCCGATTGATGAAGCTATTGCGGTTTCAGAGCTTTGTGCTGCTGAACCGTCGTCCGGCGAGAAAAAAGTTCGCCAAAGAAACAATTTTAGCTTGATTCTTGCGGAGGGGGGGTGAATGATATTATCCGTTCGTAAGGGGTGGTGTTCGGACAATTTAACAGTGATTTATTGTTGAATGTCATGGATCGCACCAGCGGATACTCGGATCGGGCTTTTTTAATGGGACCCATAGGATGATTGATCAACAATGTTACTTGCCGGAATCGCTGCGTCTTGGGTGTCTTTCGATTGATATGCAGCATGAATTGTTGTTCACGCTGTATCAGGAACTGACACATTCCTTGAAAAATGAGGGTGATGGTTTCGGTCTGGCTGGCATTTTTTCCGGGTTGAATGGATATGTGGCTACTGGTGCACAGCGGAAATTCGGAACCCTCCTTCAGACCGCAAGGGGTTTGCCCTGGTAGGTCCAACGGAACGGTTTCGACATCGCCTTGTTAAAATACGCGATGAACGACGTGATTTTTTCCCT
>JADFYM010000098.1 GCA_015233035.1 Magnetococcales bacterium | reverse complement strand
GTGGTACCTGCCTCATAACACCGTTTGTCCGAGAGGGGCCTGTTGCGGACCAACGTTGAAGAGATGCCGTACATCGACCATTCTATACAACATGCAGAGGGAGTTTAACGAATGTTACAGAATCGATGGTTTGTCGTGATTGGAGCCGTTCTGATTCAGCTTAATCTGGGGGCGATTTATGCCTGGTCTGTGTTCACCCCCGCCTTGACAGCGGCTGGGTGGACCAAGGTGGATACCCAGATTGTCTTTGCGGTCGGATTGGCGACTTTTGCCTTGGTGATGGTCTTTTCTGGACGTAAAATGGCCTCCTGGGGGCCGCGGAATATGGCCATGCTGGGTGGCATATTGCTGGGTTGCGGGTATATTTTGGCCGGGTTGAAAGGCGGTGGTACCGATTTCTGGGGTGTTTGCCTGGGGGTTGGGTTGATTGGTGGGGCCGGTATTGGTCTGGGTTATGTGGTGCCCATCGCGGTGGGTATGCGCTGGTTCCCGGATCGCAAGGGGTTGATCACCGGACTGGCGGTGGCGGGTTTTGGTTTTGGTGCCTTGGCCTGGATCAAGATTGCCGGTGCGCCGTATAACCTGATCAAATCTGTCGGGTTGGACAATACCTTCATTTACTATGGCATCATCTTCGCCGTTTTGACGATCATCGGTGCCTTGCCGATGCGGATGCCGCCAGCGGGCTGGGCTCCTAAGGGTTATGTGGCTCCGGCCAATACGGCTGGCAGCGGCGGCGACAGCTTCACCGTCGGGGGCATGTTGAGCACCTATCAGTTTTACATGATCTTCCTGACCTTTACCTTCAGTGCCGGGGCGGGTCTCATGGCGGTTGGTCTGATGAAACTGTTTCCCATGGAAGCGTTGAAGGCCACCGGGTTTTCCCCAGAGGAGGCGGGTGCCATTGCCGGTACCGCCATGGCGGTCTTTTTCAGCCTGGCCAATGGTATCGGGCGCATTGTCTGGGGCATCCTGAGCGATTCCCTGGGCCGCAAGCGGTCCATTGTGATCATGGTCGTTTTGCAGGGGGTGTTGTTTTTGAGTTTCCCCATGATGGCGGGTGTGCCGTATCTGTTGTATCTGGGGGCCACGCTCATCGGGTTTAACTTTGGTGGCAACTTTGCCCTGTTTCCCGCCATCACGTCGGACATGTTTGGCAACAAGACGGTTGCGCAGAACTATCCGTTGGTGTTTCTCTCCTACGGTGTTGGGGGTATTGTCTTCCCCATTCTGGGTGGCAAGTTGGGTGACATGAAAGATTTTCCGCTGGCCTTTTCCATCTGCGGCATTGCCTGTCTGGTGGGTGCGCTGTGCACGGCCATCACCAAGCCGCCCGTTTTGAAGAAGGCTTGACGGGTATAATGTCCCTGGACCCTGTTGGGGTATGATTCTGCCCATCCTTTTTTTAATGATTAAAAAAAAGGGTGGGGGGGTCTGGGTGGGGCGGTTCACCGCCCCCCCAGCAAGGGTCACCAGGGTGTTCCCGGTTTGAATGGTGGGGGCGTTGCCCCTGGACCCCACCGGGGGGGATTATCCCCCCGGACCCCCTTGATTGATTGGTTCAAAAAACGGGGGGGCATACACGTTGGGGGTGGTGCCCCTGGACCCCACCGGGGGTATAATCCCCCCCCCCGGACCCCCCTGATGATTGAGGAAATTGCAGAATTCACGAGAAGATGAAACAACGTCATTCCCGCGCAGGCGGGAATCCAGGAGTTCCAAGGGGTTAGCTGGATTCCCGCTTTCGCGGGAATGACGGACTCGGGCATTTTGTAATTATCTCTATTGATTAAAAAAACAGGTGGGATGGCTGGCTGGGGTGATGATCTGCCGTTTGTTGCTGGGCTGTGCACTCCTTATCGGATGGGGATGATCGATGGCTTTTACCCAAATTTCATTGGCGGGACGGGGGGGAAGCGTATTGTGGGTGGCCCTGGGATTGCTGGCGAGTGTTGTCCCGGTGCAGGCCGACGAGATCAGGGTGGGCATGTCCTCGGCCTTCAGTGGTCTGGCTGCCGCGTTGGGCGAAGGGGTGAAACAGGGCGTGGAAGCCCGTTTTCAACAAGTCAACGCCAGCGGCGGTATTCATGGCAACACCGTGCAACTGATCGCCCTGGATGATGGCTATGAACCAGAACGTACTGCCCCCAATGTCCGCCGGTTGATAGAAGAGGACAAGGTTATCGCCCTCATCGGCAATGTGGGTACCCCCACGGCGGTGGTCGCCGTGCCCATTATCCAGCGCATGCACACGTTGCTGTTTGGGGCCTACACTGGCGCGGCCCTGTTGAGGAAAGATCCCCCGGATCGGTATGTCATCAATTTTCGTGCCGGGTACCGGGAAGAGACCGCCGCCATGGTGGTCGGCCTGCTGGCGCGGGGGATCAAACCGGAAGAAATTGCTTTTTTCACCCAAAATGACAGCTTTGGTGACGATGGCTATCGGGGCGGGATCGAAACCCTCAAGGCCAACGGGTTCGCCGCCGCCGACAAGCTGCCGCACGGTCGATACACCCGCAACACCGTCAACGTGGAAGAGGGTTTGAGCGTTATCCTTGCGGCCAAGACCGATCCCCGCGCCATCATCCTGGTTGGTTCCTATAAGCCCTGTGCTGCGTTCATCCGTCTGGCCCGTCGCGAATTTCCCCTTGCCCTGTTTCTCAATGTCTCTTTTGTGGGCAGTGAGCCCCTGGCCCGGGAGTTGGGCGCAGAGGCGGAAGGGGTGGTGGTGACCCAGGTGGTTCCCCCCCTGGATGGGGATTCCCCGGCTTTGCAGGAATATCGCCAACTGATGGCCGAACGGGGTGCCACACCCAGTTATGCCTCTCTGGAAGGATATCTGGCCGCCCGTTTGTTCACCCTGGGCTTGGACAAGGCCGGTCCGACACCGACCCGCGACGGTTTGGTGGATGCCATGGAAAATCTGGGCGTGGTGGATCCCGGTCTGGGCGTCTCTTTGCAGTTGAGCCGGGAGGAACATCAAGCCAGCCACCGTGTCTGGCCCACCGTCTATCACAACGGACGGTTTGTCCCCTTTGTATGGAATGGACCATGACTCCGGGCGGACAGGTTGGGTTGGTTTTCTTGCGGCATGCGCCATCAAACCCCCAGGATTCGTTAGGAAGATAATGGCATGGCCCGTCGATTGACCTTGAGCATTCGGAACATGTTGCTGGGCTTGGCCCTGGCGGGTGTGGTGGCCATTTTTGGGCTCTCCTTTGTGGCCATGTTTTCCAATCACCGCATGGAACAGTTTCAGGAAGAGTTGCTGGAAAATGCCTTTCCGGTGAGCCAGTCGGTGCGCGGCATGATGAATGTTGTCATGCGTCTCAATGATCGGCAACACAAGATGATGGCCGCCGCCTCTTTGGACGAACTGACGACGGTTCCGCCGCTGGCCACCCTGGAGCTGGATTTTTTTCGGGAACGGCAACGTTTGGATGGGCTGCTGACCCGGTTTCCTGCGGCCGGGGAGTTGTTGACCGAACTGGATCGGGACTTTGGCGAGTTGCTGGAGGCCGACGGTCGTTGTACGGAACAACAGTGGCGTCGGTTGCAACTGGCGGTTCGGGTGGAGGGTCGTGTGCGCGAGGTGGAGCAGACGGCGGAGGAGATTGTGCAAGTGGCGGAGGCACTGGCGGGTGAGGTGCGGTTGGAAGACCAACGCAGCCAACGACGGATCCGGCATCTCCTGGAAAAAAATGGTGCCGATACCAGTTGGATCGCTTTGGCGCGCAAGAAAATTTTGAGCGATCAACCGGCAATTCAGGATATTGCGGCCAAGGTGCATCAGGGCAGTCTGGCGTTGACCATGCTCAGCCGTAAATTGATGATCGAAAAGCACCAGGATCTGCTGCCCAGCATCCGTTCCAATGGCATTGACCAGGCCATGGGGGTCATCCGTGATTCTCTTGCCCTGTTGCATGATCGGGCCAGCGAAGATATCGATTTGCGTCCCTTCGTGCAAAAGCTGGAGACCAGTTTTTTGCAAATGCCGCCCCTGCTGGTCGAGAAGGAAGATTCCCTGTATGCGTTGTTGCAGAGTTCATTCATCGAGGATGAGGAGTTTCGGATTCGTCATGCACACATGATGCAATCCGCCGATCAGGTGATGCGGGATGTGGAGCATCTGGCGTCACCCGCCGGGTTGTTGCGCAATGAAATTGCGACGGATGCCAAACGGGTGGTGGTGACCAATCGGTGGGCCTTGATTGTGGTCAACACGTTGGCTCCGATTCTCATCGCCGCCACCCTCTTTTTCTTTCTGCGTTGGCTGATGCGGAGAACCCGTCGCATTGTTCATGCGTTGCAAGGCTGCGCCGAGGGGGATTATTCCCGTCGTGTCCCTCTGGAAGGCAACCGGGACGAGTTGGAAGATATTGCCGTCACGGTCAATACGCTGGCGCAAACATTACAGCGACTGGAGGCGGCTGATTTGCACGCCATCATGTCGCGTGTTGCCCTGAACGCTCTGCTGGAAACCTCGCTGACTCCCTTGACATTGCAGGCCTATCTCAAGGTGGCGTTGCAGATCATTCTGAGCATTCCCTGGATCCAGGTATGGAACAACAAGGCGGCTTTTTTCCTCACGGACGAAAAAACGGGTGCCTTGCAGTTGCTGGAACATGTGGGTTTGTGCGATGAGGAGCAAACACGCTGTGCCCAGGTGGAGCCGGGCCATTGCCTGTGTGGTGCCGCTTTGACCCTGGGCGAGGTCGTTTTTGCGGACAGCGAGGATGCACGACATGGTCTGCTGACCTTGGGGGAGGAAAAACATGGCCATTATTGTGTACCCATTCTCTCCCGTGGGCGCGTGTTGGGGGTTTTTACCCTCCAACTGAACGAGACCCATCGTTATGACCGGGAAGAGGTGGCTTTGTTGACCATCATTGCCCATACTCTGGCGGGGGTGATCGAGCGCAAACGCATGGAAGAGAGCCTGCAACATCTGGCCCACCACGATGTCCTGACCGGCTTGCCCAATCGTCAGTTGTTTCACGAACATCTGGAGCGGGTTCTCGCCCGGGCGGCCCGCGCCCGGGCGGTGGCGGCGGTCATGCTGCTGGATCTGGATCGTTTCAAGCAGGTCAATGACACCTATGGACATGCTGTGGGCGACCAATTGCTGGTGGAGGTGACCCGTCGCATCCAGGTCACTCTGCGGGCCTCTGACCTGCTCGCCCGTTTGGGGGGGGATGAGTTTGCCCTGGTGCTGGATGAGATCTCTTCCCTGGATGTCGCCATCGTGGCGGAAAAAATTGTCCGGTGTCTGGTTGAACCGTTTGTCATCCAGGGGGCCACCTGTTACGTTGGCGTCAGTATTGGTATTGGCATGTTTCCCGAGCACGGGGTGCAACCGGATGTGCTCCTCAGTCGTGCCGACCGGGCCATGTATGATGTCAAGGCCCATGGACGCAACGGGTTTCGTTATGCGCAGATTGAAAAATAAAGGGAACAGCGATGAATCATGCCGCCCAAAAGGCCTTTGCCGAGGAAGTCGAGTTTTTTGCCCAGGCCGTGGAACGGTTCCAGACGGGTCTGATCAGTGATGAACAATTCTGGGATCTGCGCATGCCGTTGGGTATTTACAGCCAACGCAAAGCGAAACATTACATGATGCGCATGAAACTGCCGGGTGGTCGGATCACCCCTCGGCAGTTGGCGGCGGTGGCGGATATTGGGGGGCGATTTTGTCCTGACGAACCCATTCGTTTGACTTCGCGGCAGGATATCCAGTTCAAGGGGGTCCCGGAGCACCATTTGGTTGGCGTGTTGCGGGCCTTGCACGCGGCGGGACTTACCACCCTGGAGGCCGGGGGTTCCACCATTCGCAATATTGTGGCCTGTCCCCTGGCTGGTGTGTGCCCCAGGGAACTGCAAAATGTGCTGCCTGTGGCGGAAGATTTGGTGGTGCGCTACCTGGGACACCCTTTGACGCGCCATTTGCCCCGCAAGTTCAAAATGGCGGTTTCGGGCTGCGCGGCCGATTGTGCCCTGGGCGATTTTCAGGATCTGGGCATGGTGGCCGTGCAAAATGACCAGGGTGCGTTCGGTTATCGGGTGGTGATGGGCGGCGGTTTGGGCCCCAAACCACGGCAGGGTCATCTGCTGGAGGCCTGGATCCCGGAAGAGGAATTGCCCATCGTGATCGAGGCGGTGTTGCGCCTGCACGGGCGTTATTCCGACCGGGATTCCAAATCCCGCTCGCGCATTAAATTTTTACGGGAGATTTTTTCCCCCGAGTGGGTGATGTCCACCTATGCCCAGGAAAAACAATGGGTGCAATTGGCCGGGGCGGATCAATACCGGCCCATCGGCCGCTGGAGTGTCGGTCTGCCGGGTGCCGTGCCGGGCGACCGGGCGTTGCAGCGTGTCTGGCCCCAAAAACAGCCGGGTTTGTGTGTGGTGCCGATTCATGCCCCGCTGGGCAATTTGACGGTTGCCCAGGTGGCGGCTTTGGCAACTGCGGTGCAGGATATGGCCGGGGTGGAGGTGCGCATCACCGCTGGCATGGATCTCCTGTTGTTGCATGTGCCAGAGCAGCAGGTGGCTGGCCTGCTGGCTGGCTTGCAGCACGAGGGGTTGCAGATGCCGGGCCAGGGGGATGATGTCAAGGCGTGTACCGGTTCGGACCATTGCAATCTGGGGTTTACCCCGGCGGCCCGTCTGGCACGCACTCTTTTTGGCAGAAAAGAGGATGTCAAGATTCGGGTCTGTGGTTGTCACAACGGCTGCGTCCACTCGGAGTTGTCCGATATTGGCCTGATTGGGGAGATTCGACGCCCGTTCAAGAAACCGGTGCCCTGTTATCTCATGGTTCTGGGGGGCAAGGGGTGTGCGGAGGGTCGGTTGGGACGACCGGTTGGTTCCATTCCGGCCACCCGCGTCGAACAGGCTGTGGATTGGCTCCTGAGCGATTATGGGGCTCGGACCAATCTCCAACACACATTTGCCGAATGGTTGGCCCAACAGGAGACTGAGGCTCTGGTGGCCCGTTTGCAGCCGTTGACCGTTATTTCCGAAGCGGAGGCCGAGCAGATGAGTGGTGCAGGGGGGGCACAGGCCTTTGAGGTCAAGACAGGTGTCAATGAGTGTGCGGGTCCGCGCAAAGCCAATGTGCGGGCTGCCTTTACCCAGGCGGCCCATGAGCGGCATTACCGGCAGGCTTTTGTGGCGCGCCAATTGTGGCAAGAAGCCATGGCCAGCACACGGGATATTTTGCGTCACATTGGCACCACGCTGCTGTCGGATCAGTTTCCCGGTACCATATCGGGTTTGACGCAACTGGCCTATTATGCCCATCGGCGTTTTCCCCGCGATGTGGCCTTGGGTGAGACCTTGTCCCGTTTGGTCCAGCGTCTGGATGAATTGGAGAAGGGGGCCGAGCCAGCCGAGTTTATCCCGTTTTTTGCGGAGGTGGATCTTTGGACCCTGGCGGTGGCGGATTATTGGACCCCACGGGATGTGTGTTTGCGGTTGCGTGCCTATCTGCCAGAGAGGTCGGTGGAGGCTGTTTGATCAAGGGGGGGCTCCCACGGTGGAGTTGCCCTCTGCACACATCTTGATTCTGACAAAAAATCCGAGTTATATTGTGTGGTTATAGGGGTCCAGGGGGATTATCCCCCTGGTGGGGTCCAGGGGCAAAGCCCCTGGTGGGGTCCGGGGCGAAGCCCCGCGAGGCACATCATATCAACCCGTTGGGGCCTTTCTCCCACCCCCCCTACCGGGGAGCGTAGCGGTCCCTGGATTCTTGCAAACAGTGTGTGCATGGGGTAGCCCGGAGGGATAATGGAGAAAAAATCCGGGAATCAAGGGGATATGGGAAAACCTGTGCGTGCAGGGGGATTATCCCCCGGTGGGGTCCAGGGGTAAGGCCCCTGGTGGCCAAAATATTGTGTCAGGCCACCTGTTGGGAGATGTGACGTATCCTGTTTGCTCTGCGGTCATTTTGGGTTGCAAAACAGGGGCAGGGGCTGGCGACCAACACGGTCCTCAGCAAGGGGGGGGATAGGTCCATAAAGTTTTGTTGTCGTTTGAGTGAATGGCAACCACCTCCGTGCCAACGCGATTTTCGTTGCGGCCACCAGGGGCTTTGCCCCTGAACCCCACCAGGGGCTTTGCCCCTGGACCCCACCAGGGGGATGATCCCCCTGGACCCGCCAGCAGTGAAATTTTTAAAAAAATTCTCTCCTTTCCATGGATTATGCCATTTTTCGCCTGTTTTCGGTATGGGAGAAGCCGCATGGATACTGCCACGTTGAACACCCTGTTTGCCAAACATCGCCATCAATCCGGTGCTTTGTTGCCCATTCTGCATGACATACAAGATGCCATGGGGTATGTGCCGGAAAAAGTTGTCCCCCTTGTTGCACAGGAACTGAATCTTTCCCGTGCCGAAGTGCAGGGCGTCATCGCCTATTATCATGATTTTCGCCAGACACCGCCCGGTCGACATACGGTGCGCGTCTGCCGGGCCGGGGCCTGCCAGGCGGTCGGTGGCGAGGCACTGGCCGCACACGCTGCGGATCGGCTCAAGGGTTCTGACCTGACCCTGGAACCGGTCTATTGCCTGGGTCTGTGCGCCACCGGACCGGCCATCCAGATCGATGCGACGACGCTCCATGCGCAGGTCACACCGGAAAAATTGGATACCTTGATCCAGTCTCTGGAGAACGATCGATGAACGTGACCGTTTATCTGCCCGGCGATGCCGTCGCGCTGGCCCTGGGTGCCGATGCCGTCGCCGCCGCCCTGACTACCCAGGCGGCACAGCATGGTCTGGCTATGCACCTGGTGCGCACCGGTTCACGGGGGCTGTTTTGGCTGGAACCGCTGCTGGAGGTCGCCACCCCCCAGGGCCGCGTGGCCTACGGGCCGGTTGCGGTCGATGATCTGCCCGGCCTGTTCGCCGCCAGGTTTTGGACTGGTGCGGCCCATCCGAAGTGCCTCGGCCTGACCGAAGCCATTCCCTATCTGGCCCGCCAGCAGCGGCTCACCCTGCGCCGCATCGGCGTCGTGGCTCCCCACTCGCTGGCCGACTATCTGGCCCAGGGCGGCGGGGCCGGACTGGCCCAGGCACGGTCCATGGCCCCCGCCGAGATTGTCCGTCGCATCACCGATTCCGGCCTGCGCGGTCGCGGTGGCGCGGCCTTTCCCACCGGCATCAAGTGGCAAACGGTGCGGGATGCACCGGCTGGGCAAAAATATATTGTCTGCAATGCCGACGAAGGGGATTCCGGCACCTTTGCCGACCGCCTGCTGATGGAAGGGGATCCCTTCTGCCTGCTGGAGGGGATGGCCATCGCCGGTCTGGCCGTGGGAGCCACCCAGGGCTATCTCTACGTGCGCTCGGAATATCCCCATGCCATTACGGCACTGCAGACGGCACGGGATGCGGTCGGTGCTTGGCTCGGTGATTTTCAGATCGAGGTGCGCAAGGCCGCCGGATCTTATGTCTGCGGCGAGGAGACCGCCCTGCTCGAAAGCCTCGAAGGTCGCCGGGGTGTGGTCCGCGCCAAACCGCCCCTGCCTGCCATCGCTGGCCTTTTTGGTCAACCGACCGTGGTCAACAATGTCATCACCCTGGCTTGTGTGCCCGACATTCTGGCGCGGGGGGCCGCCTTTTACCAGGCGTTGGGCTTTGGTCGGTCACGGGGCACCCTGCCTGTGCAACTGGCGGGCAATATTCGCTACGGCGGTCTGGTCGAGGTGCCCTTTGGCCTCACTCTCCGCCAATTGCTGTACGACTACGGTGGCGGTTCCCGCTCTGGCCGACCCTTGCGCGCCGTCCAGGTGGGGGGACCGCTGGGGGCTTATCTGCCCGAAGCCCAATTTGACACCCGCCTCGATTATGAATCTTTCGCCGCCATCGGTGCCAGCCTGGGCCACGGCGGCATTGTCGCCTTTGACGATACGGTGGACATGGCCGTGCAGGCCCGGTTTGCCATGGCTTTTTGCGCCCTCGAATCCTGCGGCAAATGTACCCCCTGCCGGGTTGGTTCCCAGCGCGGCGTCGAACTGATCGACCAGATCCGGGGCGGAGATGCCACCTCGCTGGACCTCCTGCGGACGCTCTGCGATACCATGATCCATACTTCTCTGTGCGCCATGGGTGGTATGGCACCCCTCCCGGTGCTCTCGATCATTCACCATTTCCCGGAGGATTTCCGATGAAAGAGATCGATTACGGTACCCCCGCCGTCGCCGACGGCCCCCCGCTCACCTTGGTCATTGACGGTGTCGCTGTTACGGTGCCAGCTGGCACCTCGATCATGCGGGCCGCCGCCACAGTCGGCATCATGATTCCCCGGTTGTGCGCGACCGATTTGCTGCACCCCTTTGGCGGCTGCCGTCTCTGTCTGGTCGAGATCGAGGGGCAGCGCGGCTATCCCGCCTCCTGCACGACTCCGGCGGTGGCGGGGATGCAGGTGCATACCCAAACGCCCAAACTGGCCGAATTGCGCCGCCATGTGCTGGAACTCTATCTTTCCGACCATCCGCACAACTGCCTGACCTGTGCCGCCAACGGGGATTGTGAACTGCAAACCATGGCCGGTGTGCTGGGTCTGCGCACGGTGCGCTATGCGGCCACCGGGGCCAATCATCTGGGGGAACAGCCGGACGATTCCAACCCCTATTTTCGTTATGATCCTGCCAAATGCACACTGTGCAACCGGTGTGTGCGCATCTGTGAGGAGCAGCAGGGGACATTTGCCCTGACCATCGCGGGTCGTGGCTTTGCCGCGCGGGTCACGGCGGGGCAGAACGAGACTTTCATGGCCTCCGAATGCGTCTCTTGCGGGGCCTGTGTCGCCACCTGTCCGACGGCGGCCTTGATCGAAAAGAGGGTGATCGAAAAAGGCCAGGCCGAACATGCGGTGCTGACCACCTGCGCCTATTGTGGTGTCGGGTGTGTCCTGCGGGCCGAGATGCAAGGCCAGGAGGTGGTGCGCATGGTGCCCTGGAAGGAAGGCCTCGCCAATGCGGGCCATGCCTGCGTCAAGGGCCGCTTTGCCTGGGGCTATGCGACCCATCCCGACCGCATCACCCAGCCCATGATCCGGGCTGCGCCTACCGATCCCTGGCGCACGGTCTCCTGGGCGGAGGCACTGGCTTATACGGCGGCTGAATTTCGCCGCATTCAGGAGAAATATGGCCGCAATGCCATCGGGGGGGTGATGTCCAGCCGCTGCACCAACGAAGAGGATTATCTCGTGCAAAAGCTGGTGCGCGCCGTGTTCGGCAACAACAATGTGGACAATTGCGCCCGCGTCTGCCATGCCCCGACGGGCTATGGTCTGGCACAGACCCTCGGCACCTCGGCGGGGACGCAAACCTTTCAATCCATCGATCAGGCCGATGTGATCCTGGTCGTGGGTGCCAACCCCAGCCAGGCCCATCCGGTCGTGGCGGCACGGATCAAACGCCGGGTGCGCGCCGGGGCCAGGCTGATCGTGATCGATCCTCGGGTGACGGATCTGGTGACCGCGCCCCACAGTCGGGCCACCCACCATTTGCAACTGCGTCCAGGGACCAATGTCGCCGTGCTGACGGCCTTGGCCCATGTCATCGTCACCGAAAATCTGCACGACCAGGCCTTTATCGCCGAGCGGTGCGAGACCAAGGATTTTGCGGTCTGGCAGGAGTTTGTCGTGCGCCCGGCCAATTCACCCGAAGCCCTGGCGGCAGAGATCGGTGTGCCTGCGGCCGAGGTGCGCGCCGCCGCCCGCCTCTATGCCACGGGGGTCGATGGACGCAAAAATGGGGCGATTTTCTATGGTCTCGGTGTGACGGAACATGCGCAAGGCTCGACGGCGGTGATCGCCATCGCCAATCTGGCCATGCTCACCGGCAATATTGGTCGGCTGGGCGTCGGCGTCAATCCCCTGCGCGGGCAGAACAATGTGCAGGGATCCTGCGACATGGGCGGTTTTCCGGACATTTTTACCGGTTATCGCCACGTCTCCGATGGTCCGACGCGCGCGCTGTTTGAACAGGCCTGGGGCGTTTCTCTTTCGCCCGAGCCGGGGCTGCGGACCCCCAACATGCTGGAGGCCGCCCTCGACGGCAGTTTTCGCGGACTCTACTGTCAGGGTGAGGATCCGGTGCAATCGGAACCCAATACCCAACAGGCGCAGAAGGCCCTCGCGGCCATGGAATGCGTGGTGGTGCAGGATCTTTTCCTGAACGAAACGGCCAAATATGCCCATGTTTTTCTGCCCGGAGCCTCTTTTCTGGAGAAGGAGGGTACCTTTATCAACGGGGAACGGCGCATCTCCCGCGTGCGCCGGGTGATGGCACCACTGGCTGGCCTGGCCGACTGGGAGGTGACTATGGCACTGGCCAATGCCATGGGCTATCCGATGCACTATGACCATCCGTCCGCGATCATGGATGAGATTGCCCGCCTGACACCGACCTTTGCCGGTGTCAACTATGCCAAACTGGACCGTCTGAGCAGTCTGCAATGGCCCTGCAACGAGGCCGCACCGGAAGGGACGCCCATCATGCACGTGGGTCGCTTTGTGCGTGGCAAGGGCCGTTTCCTGATCACCCAATATGTGCCGACCGATGAACAAACAACCCGGAAATATCCGCTCTTGCTGACCACGGGCCGCATTTTGTCCCAGTATAACGCGGGCACCCAGACGCGGCGTACCGAAAATGTGCAGTTCTATGGGACGGATACCCTGGAGATGCACCCGCAGGATGCCCGGGAACGGGGGATTGCCACGGGTGATTGGGTACGGATCCAATCCCGTTCCGGCGAGACGGTGCTGCCGGTCTGTGTGACCGAGCGGTTGCAGCCCGGTGTGGTCTACACCACCTTTCATTTTCCCGAATCGGGTGCCAACGTGGTGACGACCGACAACTCCGACTGGGCCACCAACTGTCCCGAATACAAGGTCACGGCTGTGCAGGTCTCCCGGCGTATGCCCCAGGACCAACTGTCGGCCTGGCAACAGCAGAATGCGGCGCACACGCAGGCACAACGGCGGCTGCTGCCCGGATCGGCCTCATGATTCCGCAGGTGTCGCTGCGGGTGACCCGACCGGGGGCTTTGCCCAGCCTGGATGCTGTGGCCGAGGAGACCGCCGTCGCCTTCGAGTATAATGGCATTGCCCATACGGTGATGCTGGCCACGCCTGCCGATCTGGAGGATTTTGCCCTCGGTTTCAGCTTCTCCGAAGGGATTGTGGCGGAACGCACCGAGTGGCTGGACCTGGAGATTGAAGAGGCCGCCTTGGGCATTACGCTGCATATGGAGATTGCCAGCGGGGCCTTTGCCCGTTTCAAGGCGCGTCGCCGGAGCATGGCCGGGCGCACGGGGTGTGGCCTGTGCGGGGCCGAAAGCCTGACCCAGGTGGTGCGCGATCTGCCGCCTGTTCCCGCTGGCCAACCGTTTCCGTTGCTGGCCTTGTATGAGGGACTGGGTCAACTGCCCTTGCAGCAGACCTTGCAGCGGGCCACCGGGGCCGCCCATGCGGCCTGTTGCGTGGCCAGGGATGGGCAGATCCATCTTGTGCGTGAGGATATTGGTCGCCACAACGCCCTGGACAAGACCCTTGGCGCACGTCTGAACGGGACCGGGGTCAGGGTCGCACCGGATGGTGCGCTTCTGATTACCAGTCGCGCCAGTTTTGAGATGGTACAAAAAGCGGCTGCCGGGGGGTATGGTATCCTGGCCGCCGTCTCGGCCCCCACAGCGGCGGCGGTGCGCCTGGCGGACCAGTTGAACCTGACTTTGGTTGGCTTTTTACGCAACCGCCACTGCACCATTTATAGTCATACCGAAAGACTGCAAGGAACTTGAACGATGAATCCCCAACATCTTATTAAAATGGCCAATCAGATCGGCACTTTTTTTTCTGCCATGCCGGATCGTGCCCAGTCTGCCAAGGATGTCGCGGCGCATATTCAACGCGCCTGGGAGCCGCGCATGCGGGCAGAATTGTTGCAGCATGTCAGTCGGGGCGGATCTGCGGAACTGATACCGATTGTGCAAGAGGCGTTGCCGTTGATCCAGGTCGCGGTGCGACCCAGTTAAAGCAGAGGGTACCGTGACAGGGGTCCAGGGGGATTATCCCCCTGGTGGGGTCCAGGGGCGAAGCCCCTGGT
>JADFYM010000097.1 GCA_015233035.1 Magnetococcales bacterium | reverse complement strand
CCCGTCAAACTGTTTTTGTAGGAACGACGAATAATCAGGAGTTTCTGAAAGACTCAACAGGGAATCGGAGGTTCTTGCCTATCGAGGTTGGCATTATCGACCTGGACGGATTGAAAAATGAGCGGGAACAACTGTTTGCTGAGGCAGTTGCAGCTTACAAAAGCGGGGAAAAATGGTGGCTCGATGCAGCCATGGAAGATGAGGTTCAAGAGATTCAGGAGCATTTTACGCAAAAAGACCCTTGGGACAAGATGGTAAAGGACTATCTGGACTCCCATAAGTATGAAGGCATAACTGTTGAAAGTATCTTGAAAGAGATTGAACCGGAGGAGGGGAAATGGTCACGAGCCAGTAGTACTCGAATCGGTGAAATCGTCCATTCTCTTGGCTGGAAGAAAAAGAGGCCAAGAACTGAAGGTAAGCGCGAATGGAGATATTTTCACCCTGACCATGACATAAATAAACATGATGGACGGGAAAGGATAAAGATATGAACGGGTATGGTCCAACCCTGGTCCAACCTGCCCCGATAGGTTGGACCGCCGAACGCCTTGATATACAAGGCGCGGTCCAACCGGTCCAACCGGTCCAACCTATTTCCTTAAAAAGACCGTTTGAGGATGGAATGGTGGTAGCAAGAGGAGGAGGAGGAGGAGCAGCAGCAGCAGGAGGAGCAGCAGCAGGGGGATACTCTGCAGGTCTTTATAGGAATTTGGGTAGACCGGTTGGACCGGTTGGACCAACCCGCATGGATACTGGCCTGAACCCGGTCCAACCTACCCCGATAGGTTGGACCAAAACCGGCCAAGAGGTTGGACCAGGTATCATCCTCCAGTTCCAACAGCGCGGAATCCATCTTACCCTGGCCGGGGAGTCTCTGGCTATCGACGCGCCCGCCGACGCCTTGACCGACGCAGACCTTGCCCTGTTGCGGACCAACAAGCCCGCGATCATGGCGGCATTGCAGGGCCAGGAGCCAGCAACCGCCGACCCCCTGCAAGACCTGTTGCGGCGAATCCGGGAGACTTGGCCCAGATTCCGCCAGCAGCACGGAAAGCGGTTGGCGGCTCTCGGGTGGGACCGGGATAACCTCCTTGGGGGCACCGACCCGATGACCGCAACCAATGTCGAAGACCTGGACGGTTTCCCGGTCATGGTGGCCGACGGGGCCGAACTGATCTATGCCGATGAAACCCGGATCGACCTGCAACGGGCGGATGGCTCCATGGTCATGCTGGCCAAGGCTGGCTTTTTTCTCGAAGGCACCGAACGGGATCGGTTCATCACCGGGGCCGGGCCGTTGCTGAATGACTACGAACTTTCAAAAGGATCTGGCCAATGACCAACACAACGAACAACGGCTACCAGCAGGAACCCCGCGCCAAGCTGGGGGGCCTGTACGAAAAGACGAGCGCGAAGGGCCTACGATATTTTGTCGGCTATTTCGGTGGCTTCAAACTCTTGATGATGCCGAACGACAAGGCCGCACAGGGGGAGCCTGAATGGAACCTGTTCGCAGTGGAAAGGGCCCCGAAGGACGGCACCGCCAGCACCGGCACCAGAACGGCTCAATCCTCTAGCGGGAACTATCAGGGTCACGCCTACCGCCAATCGGCACCGCAACCGCCAAGGCAACCGGAACCGCCGATGCCTGATTATCCGCCGGAGTACGACCCGAACGACGTTCCTTATTGAGCGGGGATCAATCGATGACCACGATATTGAAACTGGCTTGCCCACGGTGCGGGAGATATTTCACCGCCGACCCTGGAACGCCGTTGGGGATGATCTGTTCACCATGCTTGTCGGCCTGGACGGCGGGCAAGGCGCGATCCGTTGCCACCGAGCGACCGCCAGCACATCGGAGAACAGCCGACGAATGCCGGTTCCCACGGGGCTTTGCATCGTGGTTGCGGGCACAGACGGCTTGACCATGCCGACCGAGCCAGAGTGTGACCATGTGCATCCTGTGACCAGCGCGGGCAGGTGTGGGTGGTCCTGGCATCGGTGGCCGTGGTCAAGCCGTAGACAATCCGCTGTCTGGGGTGTCCCTATCTCGTGCGGTGGACCGGATCGGGTGGATTGCTCACAGGCTTATCCCCTGGATCTGGGGATAACGGATCGAGGCCAGATTGTTTTGCGCAATACAAAATGCCACTGGGGGGGATCAAGCCGCTTGCGTTGACTGGTTGGCGTAGGAACCCCGGTGGGAGTCGGGAGCGGGGACAGGCCATCCAAGGTCTTCCAGTGTATCGATAGCGCATTGCAGGGCATCCCGCCCATTGATTATGGCTTCTTCGACGGTTTCACCATCGGAGATGCAGGTATTGAAATCTGGGAAGTTGATCCAGTATCCGGTTCCCTCGTCCGGGGCCATCCGCCGAATCTCGAATGGGTAGTCTTCTAGGCTGGCCATGGGTCATCCCTCCTTCACGAACTGAATGAATTTCCTAACGTAACCTTGATTGATGGGCCGATGGGCCGGGATGGTGAGGATCTGGCCATCCTGCCGGGTGAACGTGCAATGGCTACCTCTTCTCTGCCGCCAACCAACACCCGCAGACCGCGCAACCGTCTGCAATTGGTCGATGGACCATCCCGAAGGATTGTTCATCATGGCGTCGATGAGTTTGGCGGAAGTGTTCATGTCCGAATTGTAGCGCAACGGGCTGCATAATCAAACCATCGCGTTCCTTTCATGGGGGGGATCATGCCGATCCCATGACATGGTGGCCGTCCGCCTGGATGACCAGTTGCGCGACCGACGCCATGACCTCCAGGGGTGGTTCCAATCTTCGGGGCTTCGACCCTCAAACCGTCCAGTGACCTTTCCCGCGCAAAAAGTCGGTTTTTGAAAAATTCAGTTTTTCCGTGAAAGACCAGTGTTTCTCGATGGATGAGGTTGTGTGCGTATACGCGCACACGAGGGGAGAGACGATGGACGGGGGCCAATGCCTAGCGCATCGCCGGGACGCGCTACAGGGCTTCCCAGAGCCAGCACGACGGCACCCAGAGGCCATGCACCCCCCCTGGCATCAAGGTACTGTCCGGGGGGTACCCATCCCATGCGGGTAATTCGCACCCCGACCGTTTTCTAGTGACGCCATGAAAAAAAAGGTGCGCAGCCGGGTGCGCGGTGCGCATTAACCACAGATGAGAAGGTTTCCACCCCCGTTCCAGTTGCCACCCAGAAAACTAGATAGACTAGTATGCACGGATCAAACAGGAAGACCTTGCCGACCCCTGCCTGATGACCGTTCATTGCCAGGGTGAAAACCTGATCGGTGGGTTTTTCCGCGCAAAGTAGCAACCAGGTAGCAACGGCGGAAACAACCAGACAATGACCAGACGGAATGTCTTGATTTGTATTGACTTGTGCTAACAAGCCGTCAAACAACCCAGTGATTGAAAATCTCAAGGCTGTACATGTCATGACAGATATGACAACGGATTGCCGTCATGGTTGTATGTCATGTGCTTACCTGTCATGATTTACGCTTGACTCGTTCCGCCAGGATGATATGATACAGATAGGCACATGTCAGACAAAAGGCGATGGTGAGGGGGATTTTATGGATACACTCTTGGCGTTGGATTTGGGGGCCAAAACGGGATGGGCACTCCGAATGCGCGATGGGACCATTATGCACGGGGCCAGGAATTTCAAATCGGTCAACGCCGATGGCGCTGGCATGGTCTTTTTGCGCTTTAAACGCTGGCTGGATGACCTGGCCGGGGATCGCTGTCCTGCCCAGGTTTGGTTCGAGGACGTGAAACGGCATATCGGCACCGCACCTGCCCACGCATTCGGCGGATTCCGGGCCGTCCTGGCCATGTGGTGCGAAACCAACCAGATTCCGTATGAAGGCGTTGGTGTCTCGGAAGTCAAGAAACACGCCACGGGCCGGGGGAACGCCAGCAAGGATATGGTCTTGGCGGCGATGCGCGAAAAGGGATTTGAACCCGTGGATGACAATGCCGCCGATGCTTTGGCGGTCCTGCATTTGGCGATAGCGAAGGAGGGGTGAAATGGGAATTGAAAAGGAAAACGCAGTCGAAAAGGAAACCGCAATGTGGTGCATCCGGGGCATGAACGGCAAGCATCCCCTGGTACCTTCCTTCCGGGCCAAGGCCGCACAGGAAAAGAAGACCATCGCCCAGGCCATGGTTGAGGCCATGCAGCTTTGGATTGAGCAAGGCCAAGGGGGACAGGAACAGCCTGATCATAGCGACCTGGTGGCCAGGGTTGCCGCATTGGAAGCCTGGAAAGCCAGCTTTGAAAAGCAGTATGTCATGGTCCCGCATTATGCTACGACGGCTATTGACCGGGGCAATGTTATACCTGTCAGTATGGATGCCAATACCCGCCATGAGGAACAAGTTAAACCTGTCAGTACAGGTAAAACTGGAACCAAGACGGAGTATGCTATATTAGTCAATACAGATATTGACACCAATCCTGTTAAACCCGTAAGTACAGATACTGACCGCGAGCAAAAGGAAGATGTTGGACTCGTACCAACGGATACCAACACCAGCCAAGCGGAACCTGTCAAACAGGTATCGACGGATGCCAACCATGGAACCGCACAGGACGCGCCACAAGTCCATGGTCCCGATGGTAAGGCCGATGGCCCAGGGAATGACTTTGGCGCGAAATTGCGTGCCGCCAGGGCGAAGGCTGGCCTTTCTCAAGAGCAACTGGCCGTCAAGATCGGCATGAGCCAGGCCGCCGTTTCCAGTTGGGAGGGAGGCAAGAAGTCTCCCGACCAAGCGACCATGGCCAAGCTTATCGAGGCGTTGCCCGAACTGGCCGATTGATCCCGCTGTTTTATCAAGGGAGCGAACAGGCGATGACCTACAGAAAGGGAGAATCTGGAAATCCGCGAGGGAGGCCGCCGAAGGCTGGGGTAGGTCGAGACGTTGAGCTTCGCGCCATGTTCCAGGCCAAAGCCCCCGAACTCATTAACCAGGTGCTCACCTTGGCCCTGGCTGGAGACCCTGCCGCATTGAAGATGGCCTTGGATCGGGTGTTGCCAGCGATCAAGCCGACCGACCAAGCGGTTAGCATATCCATCCCCGCCGGGGATCTGGTGGCCGCCGGGCAATCGATACTGACGGCCACGGCAACCGGCCAATTATCGCCGGAGCAAGGACAACGACTGGCGGGAGTCCTGGAACTGCAACGGCGGTTGGTCGAGACGGTGGAACTTCAAAAGAGAATCGAAGCATTGGAGGCGATGAGCAAATGAACAGCATCATAAAAACCCGGATCGACCGCCTGGAAAAGTTACCTCAAGGGGAAAGCGGTCTGCCGACCTACGAGGAAAGCAAAGCAAAACGGGAGGCTGCAAACGCCGAACTGGCGCGGATTCAGCTTGGCAAAGAGCAGGGTCTTATCATCTTGAGGGCGGATGCCTTGGAGACCTTCGGGAAGCTGGTAGATGATGCCAAACGGGATTTCCTATCCCTGGCCGAAAGATTCCCCGTACCCGGCCTGGAAGATGAAATTTACAAGATTTTGACCAAGCTATCAAAAGGCTTGCCCGATAACCCGGCCTGATCCCCGGCCAGGAAGGGAATCTTCAGGTGGTCGGTGGAATCGCTGACCGTAAGACCTTCTTTCTTGACGTTGTAATCACTCAACGACGTGATACTGCACCGGCAGTTGATGCCGTTGGGCGGAAAGATGAAATTCCAGATCGGGTCATCATAGCGAAAAATCTTGCCGTGCAAGGCGGCATGGGCCGGGCGGGTGCGGCTGTCCATGATGGCATGGTACCGCCAATAGGGATGGCCTTCCGGATGCTGCATCAGTCCCTTGTATTGCCGTAAGCCATAAAACATCATGCAGATACGGTGCCCTAGGGCTTCGCACATGTCGTTAAAACAAGATGCGTTACGTTCGTGTTCGGCCAAAGCCAGGAAGCGCAAGTCCTGTGTAATTTGGTCGCAATATTCATTGAATTGACCGGCCACGACCAGATTATACAACTCTTTTTTTGTCTTTGGAAGATTTATCGGTCCAGCATGAATCTTGATGGTTCTTTTAACGTCAAAAAAATTAACAAACATAGTCAATGATCTAAGATCAATGGCAGTTGATAGACGTTCCTTTGCACGTTCATCGGAATATTTCCACCAATTATTATATTTATGCCAGGTCCATGTCCCTTCTGGCATGATTCCCATGATGATCTTTTGGATAACTCTTATCGGCATTCCATTAAATAGAATGGCCTGACGAACAGGCTCATAAAGTGTGTCGCGTCTTTGGTCGGGAACCTCTACCTCCTTCATGACGTGATCAAACGCCAGGCGGAAAATTTTGAGGTCTGTTTCCGTGACATCCGGTCGGAAAGGGTCTTGGGCCATTTCGCACTCCAGGCAAATACGGGCATTATATTTTTGCGGATTGTTTCATCCGGTAAAATTATTATACCCCAAGCCAAAAACATCACCAAGAAGAGCAGGAGGAAAACAACCAAAAATTTGGGGGAATGTGTGGCGCGGATACCCGGATGGCTGCATCTTCTGATGGCCGAGGTGATCCCTGCCCGCCGTGGATCAATCGCCGATCCGGTATGGCCTGGATTCGTGGGGGTGATTCTTCCCCTGGCCGGTCACTCCATTAGTCAAAAACGGTGGGGTGATTGATGGGGTGAAACTCTCGATCCACATAAAATAATTCGCTTATATTCTGGACGCTTGGGAGTTTCACCCCGCTATGGGGTAATGGGGTGAAACTGGCTCAATCCCTTCCCTGGATGGGGCCGAAGGCGGTACAATCGAATTGCGCGGCCTACGTCGGCCAACGGAAAAGGGGCCACCTCAACCCCCTGGCCGCGCTTCCAATCCGAGGACGCATAGAGGATGCGCCATGACCACGCCCGCAAAACTCACCCCGTTATCAGCCAGGAAGCTCTTGCTCCGGTCCATCGCCATGGAAGACGGCGAGGCCTTGGACTCCGGGGACTTGGGTTTCATGGCGCGGGCGATGGTTCAGGCGACCCTGCCGCACCGCGACCCGAAGGCCATGCAGTTCACCCGAAGGAACGGCGATTTTTCGTTAACCATTACGGCGATGGCCCCAGGTGTTGGCCTTCCATATGGCCGGTATCCACGCTTGCTTCTAGCCTGGATTGCGACAGAGGCCGTGCGCACTAAATCGCCTGATCTTGTCTTGGGCCGGTCCATGTCCGGTTTCATGGAGCAGTTGGGACTGATCCCAAGCGGAGGCCGTTGGGGGACCGTGCCGCAGTTGCGGAACCAGATGACCCGGCTATTCCGTGCCGCTTTTTCCTGCGCCTACACTGACGCCGACCGCATGGCCGGGGTGAACATGGCGGTGGTCGAGGCGTTTGATTTGTGGTGGGAGCCGAAGCACCCGGATCAACCGAACCTGTTCGAGTCTACCATATCGCTTAATCAGAGGTTCTTTAACGAGATCGTCAATCGGCCTGTTCCAATCGACATGCGGGCACTGGAAGCCCTGAAAGGCTCCTCTCTGGCCCTGGACATCTACTTCTGGGCGACGTACCGGGCTTCCTACCTCAAACGGGCAACGGAGATTCCGTGGAAGTCGTTGCAAGACCAGTTTGGCAGCGACTATGCCGACACCAAACAGGGCAGGCATGGATTCAAACGGGAGTTCCTGGAAAAGTTGACCATGGTCCGGGCGGTCTATCCAGACCTAGATTTCTCCGAGGGAGAACATGGCCTCTTGGCCTTTCCTTCCCGAACCCATGTTCCCAAGCGTCCGCCGAGCGGTGGATAACCCGGTGGAAAAGGGCATGTTATCCATGCAGGTCGTGCGACCGGAAAAACGGCAAATCGGGGCAAATTCCATGCAGGTCGTGCGACCGGCCATGCAGGTCGTGCGACTCTCCACAGGCGAACCCCTTGCGGCTCTAAGCGCGGCGGCTTCCTCCTATAGCTCTTTCCTGTAGCAAAGATTAAAAGAAAGACCTGTATGCGGTTCGGCGGGAATTGTGGATAACCTTGCCGTGGGCAGAGTCGGCACGGAAGAGCAAGAGGCCTACAAGGGGAAGATGGCTTGAGACCAGGGTATCCAATAGACATCGAGCGGACCGGGAGAACAGGCAGGAAAAGATCCGCCAGGGGACAGATTGGAATCGGGATGGATGGCCCTGGCCGGTGGGCGCGGTCCTGGCGATTCGGTGGCGATGGTCACGCCTTGGGCAATCCGCTATCTGGGGTGATCTGGTGCGACTCCATCGAGTGATCCGGGGCAATTGTCCCCAGGGTTATTCGTGTGATCTGGGGATAACGAGAGGGCGGCTCTCTCCGGTCAAGAGCCAATAGCAATCCAGTCAATGCGGCATGGCTACCAAGAGCTTGGCCATCATGGTGATGAGCCAGGCGACCCCGGCCAGGCCAGCACCCATCATCCATTTCATCAGTTTAATATCTGCCTTGACTTCCGCAATGTCGGCCTTGATTTCGCTTTTCAAGTCCTTCATGTCGGCCCTAAGCTCGCTCTTGACCTCAAACAGATCACCCTTGGTGGCCAGTTCCTCCTTGGTGGCGTCCTGAACCTTGAGGATTGCCGCAGTCATCCCCTTGGCCTGAACGTCGTCAAAGCCGGAGGCCTTGAGCGTCTCCATGAATTCCAGGGTATTGAACGTGATCGCGTGTGCCATGGGCTTGCTCCTAGTGGTGATGCTTTCCTCCCATCTTACTGCAACCGGGAGGGGAGAGGGTAGGATTTTCCCTGTATCGGTGTCCCTGACAGGCTCAAGACGCGGTGGCCGTCGCCCCGACCACCCGCTGCACCGTCGAGACCCCGCACCCCAGACTTGAGGCGATCTTGCGGATACCCTTTCCTGCGCCACGCATGGCCTTGATTTGGGCTTCCACGTCCTGACCTACCGTTGGCCGTCCCAGGCGTTTCCCCTCTGCCCTGGCGCGATCCAGGCCAGACATGACCCGTTCCCGGATCATCGACCGTTCAAATTCGGAAAAGACGCCGAGCATTTGGAACATTGCCCGTCCGGCTGGGGTGCTGGTGTCCAAGCCCTGGACCTGCAAGAACAGGTCAACACCTTTGGACCGCAACTCTTCGAGGAACGCCACCAGGTCTTGCAGGGAACGCCCCAGGCGATCCACGGACCAAGCCGCGACCATGTGAACCTGGCATAGCGCGACCGCCTTCAAGAGCGTGTCAAACCCTGGCCGGTGATCCCGACCCTTTGCGCCAGAGATCCCTTCATCAACGAATTCGGCCACGACTTCCCAACCGTGACGTTTTGCGGTAGCGCGGAGTTCACGCAACTGGTTATCGACGGTCTGACCGTCCGTGCTGACCCTGGCGTAAATGGCAACTCGTTTCATGGCTTGATCCCCCTGTCAGAAATTCAACATGGCCCAAGCATACCCGAAGCCTGTACGTTAATCAAGTGTTTACGGTACACTTAAAAACAGGGAAATGGGCCAAGGATTCATGCGGGTTTCCAGGGCCAGATTTTTAGGGGTTTTCGGTACAGGGTGATTCAGGACGATTCAGGACGTTGCAGGATGTAGCAGACGGGAAACGGTTGCCGGTGGAGATGACAAAAAAACATCTTGACTGGCGCACCCATTCAGGTGCATATTGACCTTGAGCACCTAAATGGGTGCATAACATTAAATGAGGACAGGCCATGAAAGCGATTATCCACGGTAAACGGTTCGATACGGACAAGGCAACGCTGATCGGTGAGGCGGGGAGTGGGGGATATGCGTTGCTACCCCATGGTTCATCGCAATGGTGGAATGGAGGTTTATATCGCACTCCGCAATCAGGCCGTTTTTTCCTGGCGGGAAAGGGAGGGTCAATGACGATCTTTGCGCGATTCAAAGGAGATAACGCACAAGCAGACCGGATTATTGAAATGACCAAGCAAGAGGCGTTGGAATGGGCAGAAGTGAATCTGACTGCCGAAGTCATCGAGGCCGCCTTTGCCGACATGATCGAGGACGCCTAACGGAAAGATGAGATGCTGGAGCGATCCGGCCTCTTTTGGAGTCTGCAAGATCATGGGAACGTTTGTCGGTGGAGATCCTGACCGACGACCGAGGAAGATTTTTATAGGACGGGTTCCGGCTGTCAATCGGTGGCCATCGTGCGGATCGGGACCAACACTATGCTGGCGATGGGGTGGTGATACATTGTATCGGTGCAATGCGGGCGCAGAAGAGGCCGTAGGCGTGAGGTAGCGGATTATCTCGATGGAAGGGTGTCGGGGATCTGGAACGCAGGGAAGGTGGCAATCAAGGGTCGCAGAGAGGATTTTTGTGGACACGTTCAATTTTTTTTGACGGCGGGTTGCATCTTGGCGCGATTTGCTGTAAACATAATCCTATTAAATCAAAAAGGCCAGGGGTGGCACCCTAGCCTTCGAGATTCCCATTCACACGCCGCCCGGCATAGTAAAAAGGGAAAGAATAAATTAAAGAATCTGATGGGCACGAGAGATGCTCGAAACGACACGGGCGAACCGCAGCCACACCATTTGGCGTAATGTGGGAAACAGTCTAATCGAATTTTTGATAGGCTACAAGTCCCTTTGTTAAAAATCGTTCCAAAATGGCTCATAGTGGTTCACGCCGTGCCGCCTTAGCATAAAAATCTCGTAAAGTCAGACCCTTACAAAATCCCTGATTCTTGCTGGTGGCCTTGGTTCATCCGAGGTCTATCATGCCCAATCTGTCTTCTGCCCTGTCCCAGGCCGTTCAGGCCGAAATCCAAAACCATGACCCGTTATGGGTCATCCGCGACATTTGCCAGGAGTTGCACAAATCCCGTGCGACTGTTCTAAGACTACGCCAGTCAGGCGAGTTTCCACGGCCAATCGTCATCGGAAAACATCCGTCGTGGCGTCGCTCCGCTGTTTTGGCCTTCCTCGCATCCAAGGAGCGGGACGACCCGGTTCTCGTCGCCCAGACCGAAACCACCACCTCCTGCACCGTGGAGGTGGCATAATGGATATCCAGAACACCCCACTTCAAAAAATCCACGTCGCCGCCGACCGTATGCGGAAAATCCAACTGGAAAGAATCCCCGCCCTGGCTGAAAACATCCGGGAGTTTGGGCTTCACACCCCCATCCTCCTCGCCCCGGTTCCTGATTGGCCTGATGATGAGTTCCAGCTTGTTGCCGGGCACCACCGTCTTGAGGCCGTCCGATCCCTTGGGCATGAAACCATCGCCGCCATCGTCCTGGATCTGGACGATACCCAACGCCGCCTATGTGAACTGGACGAAAATCTTTGCCGCGTTGATCTGAATGCAGCAGAGCGATGCGACCATGCGCTTGAGCGCAAACGGCTGTACCTGATCCTGCACCCGGAGACGAAACACGGCGGGAAAAGGGGATCGGGAGATCAAATGGCAAACTTTGCCACTTGCTCCGCGCCATCGTTCGTCGAGAATACCGCCGAAAAAACCGGCAGGAGCGAACGATCAATCCGCGAAGATATCCGCATAGCCGAAAACATTGCCCCGGAGGTCATGGCCGAGATCAAGAGCTTGCCCGCCATCGCTGATAGCGGGGTGGGACTGGCCGCCTTGGCATCGTTACCCCAACAGGAGCAGATGCCAGCCGTCGAAGCCATCAAGACCGGGGAGGCCAGCAGCATCCGGGAGGTTGCCGCGAAGAAACCCAAGATGAAGACCGAAAAGGCGATCAAGGGTGAACAGCTTCAGGTACAGAGGCGGTGGGAGCGGCAGAAGGCGAAAGACGAGGAGAGGGCACGAGAAAGGATCGCTTGGTTCAAGTCACATTGCCTGGATGACGGACTCTTCATGGCCGCCATGGAAGCGGCTATCGAACAGACCAACGAGATTGCGCCGGATGAACGTCAAACCATACGGAAGCTTATGGACGACCTGAAAGAGCGGTTTGATTCGGTCCCGTATGCGCCAGTTTATGACGATGACCCGACGCCGGAATCTGGTGATCCTGACCCGCAGCAAGACATGGTGGCTGGAGGTGCGGACCAATGAATGCACCGATACCGGGACCAATCCCCGAAAATGAAAAGGGGGCCGCGTTGCCAAGCGCGGACCCCCAGGACTCAACATTCGACAAATCAGATATTGCCACAAAAACCCACGCAAGGCAAGGCTTTGATGATGACGCATTCCGCCGGGCCATGTTGGATGACGGAATCGAGATTGACGGGCCAATCCTTGCAGATGGGCAGCTTCATCGTGTCCATGCCGTTGGCGATAAAAAGCTCACGAAAAATGCCTGGTACATCTATCACTTTGACTCACCAGCAAGCGGGGCCTATGGGCATTGGGGCCTTGGCATCAATCAAAAATGGACGGCCAAGCACCATACCGCCATGTCGGCTCAAGACCGGGAAATCCTTCAACGGAGGATCGAAGCCGACCGGAAGGCCAGAGAGGTGGAAACCGCCAAACGCCACACAGAAAAGAGGCGGAAGGCGCAAACCATATGGGACAATTCCAAGGCAGGACCAGATGACCACCCGCACCTGGCCCGCAAAGGCGTCAAATCCCACGGCCTACGAATCACCGATTGGGGTGTCCATCAAAAAGACGACCATGGGGCCTGGCAGGAGATCGTCATTGCGGATTCGCTGATAGTTCCGATGCGGGACACTGACGGAACCATACATAGCCTGCAAGCTCTTTTGCCTGACAAAGATTCCCGACTTGGAGACCGCGACAAGGATTTTTTGTCGGGTGGACGCAAGGCCGGATTGTTCCACCAGATAGGAACGATAAACCCAAACGGACCCCTCATCATAATAGAAGGATACTCGACCGGGGGCACGGTCTATGAGTCAACAGGCGTTCCGATCCTGGTGGCCTTTGACGCGGGGAACCTTCAACCCGTTGCCGAAGCCATCCATGCCAAATATCTAAAATGCCTGATCTTTATTGGTGGCGACTTGGACGCAAGCGGCACAGGCCAGACCAAAGCGGATGCAGCAGCAAAAGCAGTCGGTGGCCTGGTGATCTTTCCTCCTTTCACTGAAGCCGAACTTCACCCACCAACCTCAGACCCAACCCCGGAAGATCCAGACCCAAAACCGCCGAAAGCTCCATCCGATTGGAACGATTATAAACGGCTCCATGGCCCGGATGCAGTCAGAGAGGCTATTACCAAAGCCATGGAGTCCAGACCACAGGAACCGGAGGAATCCGACCCTGACGAGGAACAGATTCAATCTGCTCTGGACGGCCTAGACCACGAGCGCAAAGCCGAAGACGCCCTATCTGAAAAGCTATCTCACCTCCTTTCAAGGAACAAGTCTGGTGAAATCCATCCCAATCTGAATAACGCCACCGTTATCCTATCCAATCATCCGGCATTTGTTGACTGGCTTGGATACGATGAATTCAACCAGACTGTTATGTTGATGAACCGTCCGCCATGGGCACCAATAGATGGAGACTGGCAACAAAGGCCACTTCAAGACGTGGACGCCCTGAACTTCCTACGGTGGCTTCAAGGCGATGCATTGGGTGATAACAAAATATCGACCATCGGACTTGAAACTGTCCGACAAGCGGTTGACCTGGTGGCGCATTACAACAAGTTCCATCCGGTAAAAGACTGGATGGAGGGGCTTGTTTGGGATGGCGAGAAGAGGCTTTCGACATGGTTTGCAAGACATATTGGCTCAACAGATTCACGCTATTCAAGGTCAGTTGGAAGACTGCTTTTTATCTCGATGATTGCACGAATCTATAAGCCAGGGTGCAAATGCGATACGGTTGTTGTCTTTTGTGGCAAGCAAGGGTCTTTAAAATCCAGTGTCTTTTACGTTATTGGCGGGCAATGGTTCAAAGATACATCGTTCAGTCTTGAATCCAAAGATGCCTTTATCAACCTGAAAGGTTGCTTGCTTTACGAACTGGCGGAATTGGATGCAATGAGAAAGGCCGAAGTTGAAAAGGTGAAAGCCTTCATTTCATCGGCAACAGATTCATATCGCCCGCCATATGGCCGCAACACTGTAGACGTTCCCCGTCAAACTGTTTTTGTAGGAACGACGAATAATCAGGAGTTTCTGAAAGACTCAACAGGGAATCGGAGGTTCTTGCCTATCGAGGTTGGCATTATCGACCTGGACGGATTGAAAAATGAGCGGGA
>JADFYM010000096.1 GCA_015233035.1 Magnetococcales bacterium | reverse complement strand
CCGGACCAATTACCATGTTGCGAGGTCTGATAAAATTCGAGCTGCTCCTGGAAGGCTGGAAACTCGCATCCAAAAAGATGTGTGCATAGGGTAGGGTGGGGTCCAGGGGCAAAGCCCCTGGTGGGGTCCGGGGCAAAGCCCCGCAACGGGGCATCACAGACTGTGAATCAAAACATGACACAGCAGCAACATATTATTGGCTCCAACGCCAGGGTTTTGTTTTTCCGGGGCTTCGCCCCAGACCCCACCAGGGGCGGTGCCCCTGGACCCCACCGGGGGAGATAATCTCCCCCGGACCCCCATAAATAATAACAACGTTTTGCGATGTGTATACCGGGATGGACTCTATACCCCATCCCGGTCATAGCCCTGCACATGCAGCATTTCCAGATACCCTTCATCCAGAAAATGAAAATAATGCCCCCCCTGGGTAACGATCATCACGGGCCACAGGAGCAACACAGTAATGGAGACCATGATCATGGAAAACAGGATGTCCGCCAGCAGCAGGAGCGTTTTTTTGCTGTGCGTATCCAGCACATAAACCAGGATGGTGACAAAGACAGCCATGATCTTGATGGATGCGAAGGACACCCACACAAACCATATCACTTTCCACAATGGCCACATGATCTCATCCCCTCGTCAATCGGTTCAGCGTTGTCCGCCTGGATCGATACCCGATGTGGAGAGTGCCTCTTTGAGTACTGTGCTGTAAGAGACGACTGCTCCGCCGTGTTGCTGTGCAAACTGTTCCGCCAAGGGGCGTTCCCCGAAGGGGATGATTTCCTGCTCGCCCATGCTGCCTCTCTGCGGCGATCCGGTCACAAACCATGCCTTTTGTGCCGCAATCCAGGTACCTGGTGGCGGATGGTCCCACTCCGCGTGCCCCATATCGTTCACATAAACCGCCAGAATGCGCCGGGCGGTGGACTCCGTTTGCAGATAGACAAAGGTGTCCCGCACAGACGAAAACCATAAGGGATTGTGCGTGCCCGCCACATGGATCTGCCCTTTCGGACCGGCATGTTCCGCCAGGGTCATGCCGCAATAATAGCCCACGCTGTCGCGCCCCGGTTCTCTGGGCCCTGGGATCGGATCCGGAGGCAGCGAACAGGCGGTCAGCCAGACCAGCAGGACAACCAGCCATGCCATGCGCATTTTCATTACAACTCTCTGCGTCGAAAAACAATCACTGCACCCAACAGCGGCACCACGATCCACGCCAGCAATGCCCCCAGCAGCACAAACGGGGAGAGATTCACCTGCCCGCTGATGCCCGCCAAACCGGCAAAGGTGCGCACATTGTCAAATGTGGTCAGGTTGAACAGGCGAAAAATGTCCGCCGGATTGCCCAGCAGCAACCAGGGAAAGAGTTGTTCATGGATCTGCCCCCCGGTCGCCACCAACACCCCCAGCAGGCCCATGTCGTACAAGACGACAAACAACAACCACACCCCAATGGCCATACCGGCCGCAGAACCGCGTTCCCGCACCAGGCTGCTGATCAGATAGGCAATGGCCACAAACACCGCACCCAGCAGGACCGAACTGCCCAACAACGCCCCAAAAGCGTGCCAGCTCTGGGGATCGGCCCCCTCCCCCCCCAGCCCGACCGCCAGGCCAGCTGCGCCATAGCCCAGAATGGTCGCCCATGCCAACACCACCACATGGCCCAAAAACTTGCCCAACAAGACCTGCCCCTTGGTGACCGGATAGGTGAGCAGCAACAATAATGTCCCGCGCTCCGCCTCACCCACCAGGGCATCATAGGCCAGCATCAAGGCAATCAGCGGCAGCAAAAAGATGGTCAGACTGGCCAGACTGACCACGGTCACCGCCAAGGGCTTGGCCCCCAGAATGCCCGTGGGTGTACTGCCCAGAAAAGCCAAGGCAAAGGCCAAACCCGCCAGCAACAGGGTCGCGCTGATCACCCAACGATTGCGCAGGGCATCCCGAATTTCCTTGCCCGCTATGATATATACCGGCCTCATGGCAACGTTTCCTCCCCAGGGGCGGCATGGCCAAAATGGGCATAAACCTCATCCAGGCTCGGCATCAGGATCTCCACATCCCGCACCCCCTCCGCCAGACCGGCCAGTCGGCGCAAAACAGTCATCTTTTCCGTCACGGTACACACCACTTCCACTGTATCAGCCGCCACCTGCGTGATGGCCAAATCTGCCAGTTGCTGCAACACAGTCTCCGGGAGACCCGTCTCCACACGCAACCGAACCGGCAAAGCCGCTTTCTGCCGCAGGGCAGCCAACGATCCGGCCGCCACCACCCGACCATGGCGCAAAATGATCGCCAAATCGGTACGAGCCTCCAGTTCGGTCAGGACGTGCGAAGAGAGCAATACCGTCACACCACGGGTCCGCAGTTCCTGCACCATGCGATAAAATTCCTGGCGCAGCATGGGATCCAAACCGGTGGTGGGTTCATCCAGCAGCAGCAGGCGCGGCGCGCCCAGCAGGGCCTGGGCCAGCCCCAGCCGCTGCCGCATCCCCTTCGAGTAACTCTTGACCCGCCGGGTGGCCGCACTGGAAAGACCCACCTGTTCCAGCAAGGCCGCACAGCAACCGGGATCCTCTCCTTTGAGGCGGGCATAGTAACGCAAGGTGTCTGTGCCGGTCAATTCATCGTAAAAAATGACATTTTCTGGCAAAAAACCGATCTGACGGCGGAAACCGGGTGGTGCAACCGCCGGATCGGCCCCCAACACACGCACCGAACCGGTCGTCGGGCGGGTCAAACCCAGCAACAGCTTCATCAAGGTGGTTTTGCCCGCCCCGTTATGGCCCAACAAAGCCACACACGCCCCAGCCGGTACAGCAAAGGTCACGCCATCCAAGGCACGGTGCCGAGGGTATTGCTTGACCACGCCATAGACCACACAAGAGAGTTGGCTCACCGGCTCCCCTCCTGTATATCCTCTGGCAGAGCGACCGCCATGGCGGGCGGGCGCATCAACGGCCAACTGTCCACCACACCACCGGGAGCCAGGGCCGGAAACTGATTCTGGGCGACCCGCAAGGTTTCCATCACCGGACTGGACAGCAGCAATTTGGCCAGGGGATAATTCCACAACACCCGATCCATCAGGGTGTTGGGATGATAGGCCACATCCGCAATACCGTCACCATCCAGATCGAAGGCCGGATTGTCGCTCCAGTAATTGCCACGATGATCCTTGGACCATTCATAATGGACCATGCCCGAATATTTGACCTGGGTGCGATTATTGATAAAGGCATTGGCGTAGATCACATTTTTTTCCGAACCGCCGCTGAAATGGATGCCGATGCCACACCCTTCAAAGCGGTTATGGTGGATACGGTTATCCGAAGAGGTATAAATAAAGGTACACTTTTCCTGGGTATTGCGTATGCTGTTCTCCGCCAGCTCGGAATGACGCGAAGAGTGAAACATCAATCCATGCTCACGATCATTGAGCGATACATTGCGCAATACCTGGAGATGATCGGAATACATCAGGGCATAGCCGACCGTATTGCCGATGGAAACATTGTCGGTCACTTCGCTGTCGTTGGCGTACATGTAATGCACGGCAAAACGCAACCGGGTAAAACGATTGCCACGAATAATGTTGCCATGGGCCGTATGGATATAAAGCCCATCCCGACCCCCCTCCACCCGATTGCCTTCAAACAAAGACCCGGTGGAATCCCAGATATTGATGCCGTTGCCCAGATCGTTGAGCCACCCCTCATTGCGGTTGGCAATCCGGTTGTGCCGCACCACCACCCGTTGGGCACCCTGGATGGCGATGCCGTATAAATTGCCCACCACCTGGTTGTCCTCGAGCACCGCCCCGTCCGCCGCATGGGTGACCAGGATGCCGCTGTCCAATGCGGTCTCCACCTTGCCCGACCCCGTGCAGGTCAATCCACGGACCACCACACCAGGGGCGACAACCGTCAGCGCACTGCCCTGACCACCCGCATCCACCACAGCCGCAGGCGTCCCGATCAGGGTGAGCGATTTGCTCACCACCGCCGCACCGTAACGACCGGCTGTCAACCGCACGATCTCGCCGGGCGCGGCCAGGGCAATGGCCTGGCGCAAGTTTTCCTCCCCCGGCACCACCACCCGCTCCGCCCAGCCGGGGACGGGAGCCAGCAAAGCGGCGGCCAGCATCACGCTGGCCACCGCCACAACAGAACCCAACCTGCTCACGCGCAACGCATCACACTTCCACCAACATGCGCCCTTGCATCTCCATATGCAACGCATGACAAAACCACTGACAATAGTAATACCATACCCCCGCCCGGTCCGCCTTGAAGGTCACCGATGCCGTGGCCTGGGGACCGAGTTCCATGCACACATTGTGTCCCACCACGGTAAACCCATGCGTCAAGTCCACCACATCGTCGATATTGGTGATGATCACCGTCACCTCATCCCCCTTCTTGACGGTAAACTCGGTCATGCTGAAGGTGGGCGCATGACTGAGCATGTACACCCGAACCTGTTTGGTCTTTTCATCGCGCACCACCTTGCTGTCCTTGCCCAATTCCAGACCGTCCTGCTTGGCCAGCGCGTGCAGGTCGGCAAACATGGGATCATTCTTGTTGTATACCTCGACCGGATTGACCTTGGACTTATGGACGATGATGGCATCGTGCGGCTCCGCAAAGGTGGGACCATCATGCACCAGCTTCATCTCATCACCGGAAATGTCGATCAACTGATCATTTTCCGGCTTCAGGGGACCGACATTGAGAAAGCGGTCCTTGGAAAATTTGCACAGGGCCACCAGCCATTTGCCGTCGGCATCCTTGGATTCCGCCATGGAGGCATTGGTATGCCCGACTTGATAATGGACATCCAACTTTTGCCGGATGGGATTGACCTTTTCGCCCTTGTATTGCCGAATGGCGTCCGCAATATTCCACTTGACAATCTGGCTGTCCAGAAAGACGGAGGTATAGGCGTTGCCGCGTCCGTCATAGGTGGTATGCAACGGCCCCAGACCCACCTCCGGGTTGGCAACGATGACCTCTTTCTCGCTGATCTTGCCCGCGAACAGCTCATCCACCTTGTCCCACTCGATGACATAGACCGTGGGCGACAGCTTGCCACTGACCACCACATATTTGCCATCCGGGGCCGCATTGGCATCATGCGGATTGTTGGCAATGGGAATATAGCGGGTGAAGGCGGAGTTGGCCTCCTTGCGGCCATCCACCACCGCCACACCGTTGAGCATCTCCACCTTGCCCGCCTTGACCGCCGCCTCGATGGCCTGAATGTTAAAAATCACCACATGATCCGCCGGTGCCGCCGTCATCTCGGCGAGGGTGACCCCCTCTTCCGAGTTGTAGCAGGTGGAAATGGCATATTTGCCCTTGTAGTCGGCATCACAGTTGTCCAGATTGCCGCTGACCCGCACCTGCCAAGCCATTTTCATGGTCTCGCCATCCACGGCGGAAAAGACACACCCATATTTTTTCGGGTCCGTCAGGTCGCGCCCATCGTTCGGCATCGGTATACGCATTTCACTGTTGCAAAAGACATAACCGGTCTTCGGATACCGTTGCAGGCGCAGTCCATGAATGGCATGGGCATTGGGAATTTCCAACACCTTGTCGGTCTTCATGATGTCCATGCGAATGCGGGCGATGCGGGTGTTGGACTTGTCGTTGATGTACAGATAACGACCATCATAGGAGCCTTCGGTGTATGACATGCGCGGATGATGGGTATCGCCATGGTCATAGGTGACCTTGCCTTGTTTTTTCAGATATTCTTTGGTCTCCGGGGTCAATCCCTCGGAGAGAATTTTTTTGCTTTCGTTGGTCAGCCCCCAGCCGGTGGCACTCTCGCGGTTGAAGACCGGAATGCGCATCAGTTCGCGCATGGAAGGCAAGCCCAGTATGCGCACCTCCCCCGAGTGGCCACCACTCCAGAAGCCATAATATTCGTCCAGCTGACCAGGCGGAACCTCGGCCGGGCCAGCCGCTGTGCCTGTGGCATGGGCGGTCGACGGCAGGACGGTGGCCGCTGCTGTCAATGCCCCACCACCGATGGCCACCGAGCCGACCCCCATCCCGGCCAATCCCCCCACAGCAGCCACCTTGACGCTGCTGCCCAACAAATCGCGCCGGGTCATACCCGAGTTGTTCTCTTCCGACATGGTTTTCTCCTTCAAACTGGATGGTGTAATAGGATGCGGTCTAGCCCGCAGCGGGCCGCCGCTCGCGACGATTGCGACGCAAAATGAGCACCGGACAGACAGATTCGTTGGCATAGTTCAACTGACAACGCAGACAATACAAACATTCATTGGGATGAATGGAGCCATTGGGATGAATGGCCTGCACCAGACAATCCCGACTGCAATTGGCACACAACTCGCCACAATGCCGCCGCCGCTTGAGCCAATCGAAAATACGCAGTCGACCGGGAATGGCGAGGGCCGCCCCCAAAGGACAGAGGTAGCGACAAAACAACCGTTCCACAAACAGCCCCGCCACCAGTATCGCCACCGCCCAGGCCACATAAGGCCAGGCGCGCATCCCGTGCAGCAAAATGACCGTCTTGAACGGCTCCACCTCGGCCAACCGCTCCGCCGTGGCGACGGAGGAGAAAGAGACTGCCAACAGGCCGAGAAAAAGGATATATTTGATGGCTGACAGCCGCTCATGCCAGGCAAAGGGCAGACGGAACTGCGGCACCCTTAACCGGCGCGCCACCTCGTTGAGCAGTTCGTGCAACGCGCCAAACGGACACAACCAGCCACAAAACGCCCCCCGTCCCCAGAACAGGAGCGCGATGGCGGTGGCACACCAGAGAATGAAGGTCAGGGGTTCCAGGAGAAACACATCCCACCGGGATCCGCTCCCCGGGGCCTGGGCAAAGGCAAACAGATTGACCACCGACAACTGGGCCTGGGCATACCCGCCGATCCAGAGCAGGGAAAAGAGCAAAAAGCCACGCCGCAAATGAATGACCAGGCGCGGCCGGGTGATGAGCCACTCCTGGAAGAAAAAAATGAGGGTCAACACCCCCAACGCCACGCTCAACACGATGATATCGCCGAGACGGGCCTGCCAGATGCGGTGCCACAACGGCGGCGACCCATCCTCCACCGCTGCGGCCGCGACCGCTGGCGTCGGGGGAGGCAGAGTCCGCTGGACAAACCGTTCGGGCAGGGTGTAGGTCAGGTTGAAGCTGGTATACCCCTTTTCGATGGGACCGGTGGGACGACTGGTCAGCAGTTCCAGGCTCCAGGGATGGGCGGGATCAAACGCGGCCGTTTCCGGCAGCTTGAACAGACCGACCTCGGCAAACGCGGGCATTCCCGGCCCCAGATCCCGCAGGCGGCGATATTGATGGTCGTGGAACAGGATGCTGTTCCCCTCCTGGTTAAGCTTGAACCGATCAAAAATACCGCCACGCACAAATCCCGAACCCCGGAACGAATAAGAGCCACTGGCCATGATCAGCACCGCTGCCTGTTTGGGAGCCAGCCACGCCCGCATGTTTTGCCATTCCGCCTCACCCAACAGGGGACGACCGATGGCTGCGGGAGAGACCAGGGCCACATACAGATCGATGAAGAGTGTCTCGGCGGGAAAAGTTTGGACATACGGCGCACCACTGCCAATCCCCATCTTCTGGAAGGCCGCATCCACCTCGCCGTGGGTCAGAGTCAGATGGCGCACCGATCCTTCCCCGAGCAGTGTGGTCCAATCGGTGGGTTGATACGGGGGATCCAGCAGGGTGGTCTGCACAGCGGGCTCTTCCCTTTGTCCACTGCGCGCCACCTTGAGCGCGGCACGATGGATGCCATCGTTGATGACGATGGCGGTCACTGTCGCCCCGCTGATGGCATCAATCACCTGACTGGCCTCTCCTTTCGGGGTGTCCAGCGGTTTGCGTCCGACATAACGATTGACAAAATCGAACAATTTTTGTTCGGGAATGCCCACCAGCAGGATGGGTTCGGCATGTTTGACCACCTTGGCCCCGGTAATCACGCCCTCGTTGGTCATGCCGAGCAAAATTTCGATGGGCTTGCCGGAATAACCGATATCGCTGCTGAGAAAGACGTGTCCCACCGGGCGATTGTTCTGGTAGGCCACGCCGGTGGGCGGGCTGCCGGTCAGGGGATCAAACCGGTCGGCCTGGGGATAGACCTCGGCGGGTTGGACGGAGACATCATACGCACCAAATTCCCGCGCATGTGCCACATTCCATCCCGTCAGCAGGCCAACCGCCAGAAACACCCATAATGCCTGACGCAAACAAATGGCTGTGTTGTCCAATACGCGCATTCTCGATTCCATTACCGCCACACAGTGTTCATGTCCTTTTTTCGATTTTCACACTGATTCGGCCCACTTTACCTTGATCCAGGTCAAGCGTTTTAAAAATACTGGCCGATGGCCTGGGGAGGGGGGAAAACGGCGTCTTCAACCATGGCACAACACGGATGGGTGTGGTGGATGAAAGTGAAAACGACAGGAACTCTTATCGGATCACTGCTGGAGAGGGGCCTTCGTCCCGCACCCAAGAAGAAAGAACGCCCGTCCAGACCAGAACAAGTTTGGCACCGGGATCGTCCTGACGTCTGCTGGCGTCCAGATTGGTCGATGACCGATCGGATTGGTCCTCGCCTTGCTTGATCTTCTGTACTCGATCTGCCTTCAACAAATGAAGGCCGCTATGCCCCTCCCTTGGCATCGTTTGGTCCACCTCACCACGCCCCAGCAAACCTGCGGTGGAGAGGAGCCGCAGTCTGGCCGATCGCCAATCGGCCAGACAACGAATCCGCTCCTGCTGGGCATCGGAGAGTGCCGTTTGCGTGTTCAAAATTTCCAGGATGTCAGCCGCTCCCCGAGCAAACTTATGTTGCACGGTGTCTATGGCCTCCTGGGCGGCGGCCAGGAGATCTTGCGATGCCGTCAGATTTGCCAGTGCGGCACGGGCATCGGCATGGGCTTTGAGCACCTCCATCAGCACCTGGTGCTCCGTATCTTGCAACTCGGCCTCCTTTTGTTCCACCTGCGCCTGCGCGCCCTGCACCTTGTAGGTACGGGCAAATCCATCAAAAATTGGAATGTTCAGCGTCACCCCCGCCTGGGTTTCCTGGGTTTTGATGGTCGTCACGCCCTGATTGGGTCGACCGTTCTGAAAAAAACTGCCCGTTGCATCCAGGGTTGGCAACCCCTCGGCGCGGGTGGCAATCACCTTCTCTTTGGCCGACTCCAGTTGGGCACGGGCGGCCAACAGGGCCGGGTGCTGTATACGCGCCTGCTCCAACCAGGCGTGCAAATCCTGCTGCATCCTGTTTGCCGAATCGAGCAAGTCTTCGGCAAGGGTCACAGGCGTACCGGTGGGCAGGCCCAGCGCGTAGACAAGTGCCAAGAGGGCTTTGTGGTAGGCCCCCTGGGCGCGATTGCGCTCCAGGGTGGCCCTGGCCAGGGCCGTCGCGGCCTGCAAGGTGTCGGATTGCGCACCGGATCCACGCGCTTCCCGCCGCCGGGCCGTCTCCAGGGTTTGCCGCGACAGCGACGCGCTCGTCTGCCGGGCGAACCAGGTGGCTTGTGCCGTTTGTGCATCAAAATAGGCCCCCACCACCTCGGTCAATATTTTTTGCACAACCGCATCATGATTGGCCAGTGCCGCACCCAGGAGCGCATTGGCCGACTCCCGATTGGCATCCCGCCCGCCAAAATCCAGCAATCGCCAACTGAGATTGCCGGAGAGCGTGTCGCTGTTGAGATCGGTGGCAGGCAGGTTGCTGCCGGGATAACGGGTTTGATCGTTGAGACGGCTGCCGCTGGCACTCAGTGTCGGCAGATAGGCGGCCCGCGCCTCGCCCACGGCGGCCGCCTGCACCTTGATCGCCGCCCATGCGCTGCGCGCCTGCGGGTTGTGACACAAGGCCAGATCCACCGCCCTGGTCAGGGCAAGCGGCTGGAGCAGCTCGGCCCCATCCGATGCGATATCCCCGGCGCAAGGCGGCGGATCGGTATCACCTGGCAACACTTTCCCGCTATCCAGCACCGGCGGGCGGGTCAACAGAGGATCTTCCCAGGGGGTGGTCACGACATCGACCCAATCACGGGCCTGCGCACTGCCGGCGAGCGCGATACCCGCCACAACCAGCAGCAGACGCAGAAACTGCCCCATCGTCCCATGATTGCCGGCACCTCTAGCGTTCATGCAACGCCTCGCGCTGGTGCTGGATCAGCGGCGACAGAATATACTCGATGATGCGTCGCTCGCCTGTCTTGATCTCCACGTTGACCGACATGCCCGCCGATGGTGCCACCACTTTGTCTTCAACGACCAGGGTGGCTTTATCCAGTGCCACCTTGACGGAATAGATCAGACCTTTCTTTTCGTCCTGGATGGCATCGCGCGAAACGTGGGTGACCTGCGCGGCCATCGTGCCGTACTTGGTATAGTCGAAGGCATCAATCTTGACCTCGGCCTTTTGTCCTTCCAGCACAAAGCCGATATCCTTGTTTTCCAGAAAGGCCTCGACTTCGACCCGTTGTTCAGTGGGAACGATCAACATCAGGGGTTGGGCCGCTGGCACCACCCCGCCGACTGTGTGTACCGCCAATTGCTGCACCGTGCCGGCAATGGGAGCGGTCAGTTTGAGCAGGTCGCTGTGCTCACCCGTCCGCCAGGCGTCTTGCATACTGGCTCTGCCAATCTTGCTGCTCTCGACCAGGGCGTCCTGCGCCTCCTTGCGGGTCTGGGCGATCAGGGCCGCACGCTGGTTTTTGGCCTCGGTCAACTGACCGACCAGATCAATCCGTGCCTGCTCCTTTTCCAGCCAGGCGTGGGTGGAGACATCATGATCCCGGGCCAACACCTCATAATCATGGGCACGCTGCGTCACCAATGGCAGTGCCTGGGTGTAACGGGTGATTTCACCATCCAGCCGGGTGAGTTTGGTCCGAAACTCCTGGTATTGGCCCTGCACATGCTGTGCGGCAACCTGCCAGCGATCCGGGCGGATGCCCTCTATTTTGGGCAATTTGGGTGGTTTCAGGCTGTTCACCGCCTCGATCATGGCGCGGGAACGCGCCATTTGCAACGCGGCCTCCTCGGTGCTGTCCAGGGCCTTTTTTCGCTCGGCATCGGTGGCTGTGGAGTCGAGTTCCAGCAGCAATTCGCCCTCTTCGACCGTCTGTCCCTCCTGAACCCTCAAGTCTCGTACCACCGCCACATCGACCGAGGCAATACTCTTGGTACGATCCGATGGAATCACCTTGCCGGTGGCATTGACAATAATATCCATCTTGCCCAGCACCGACCACAGGAGTGCCACGCAGACCAGCCCCATCAGGATGCGGCCGGTCAGACGGGCTGTGGCAGAGAGAGGTTGCTCTTGCAACGCCAGGGCAGCCGGCAAAAAGGCGGCCTCCTGCTCATTGAAAAGACCACCGCCCAGATTTTCCCGCTCGCGCCAGAAATATGAAAACACCTCCCGGTAACGTTTGCACAATGCCCGGTAGGCAGCAACGCGATGGCGTATGCTCATGTTGCCGCCCCGGATTGCAAGCGGTAGAGGTGGGTATAGATGCCGGCACAGTTTTGCAACAGTTCATCATGATTGCCGATTTCGGCAATCTGGCCGCGTTCCATCACCACAATACGGTTGGCCTGCCGCACGGCGGACAGACGGTGGGCAATGATGAGCACGGTACGACCCGCGCAAATGCGGCGCATGTTGTCCTGGATAATTTTTTCCGACTCGTAATCCAGGGCACTGGTGGCTTCATCAAAAATCAAAATACGCGGATTGGTGATCAAGGCTCGGGCAATGGCAATGCGCTGCCGTTGCCCACCGGAGAGGCCGGTGCCGTGTTCACCCACCACTGTGTCATATCCTTCGGGCAACTCGCAGATAAATTCATGGGCACCGGCCAATCGGGCCGCTTCCAGGATGGTTTCGATGGGCAGGGCCGGATTGGAGAGGGCAATATTGTCGCGAATCGAACGGGTAAAAAGGGTGTTTTCCTGCAAAACCACACCGATCTGGTGGCGCAGCGAGGTGGTATCGATGATGGCAATATCCTGGCCATCGACCATGACCCGTCCCCGGTCGGGCACATACAGCCGCTGTACCAGTCTGGTCAACGTGCTTTTGCCGGAGCCGGAACGGCCCACAATACCGATGACCTCGCCGGGCCGGATGGCAAGGCTGACGGTGCGGATGACATCGGGTGCGTCGGGACGATAGCGGAACGAGACCTGATCAAATTCGATGGCACCGGCTACCCTGGGAATGCGGGTCTTTTGGCCGACCACCTCGGTGTGGGCATTCAAGATATCTCCCAGGCGGCTCATGGAGATGCCGATTTGCTGAAAATCGTTCCAGAGTTGCGCCAGACGCAGAATGGGAGAAGCCACCTGACCGGACAGCATGTTGAAGGCGACCAGTTCCCCGACGGTCAGCTTGCCATCCACCACCAGGGTGGCCCCCAGCCACATGATGGCGGCGGTCACCAGCTTGCTGACCAGGGTCACGCCACCGCTGGCGACCGTGGCAATGTTGGTGGTGGAAAGCCCCGCCGAGACATAAGCGGCCAGTTGTTTTTCCCATTTTTGCTGCCAGCGGGGTTCCACGGCCATCGCTTTGACGGTGTCCATGCCGCTCAGGGTTTCGACCAAAAACGATTGATTTTCGGCACTTTTGTTAAATTTTTCGTTCAGGCGGGCGCGCAGGATGGGGGTGAACAGCATCGACAGGGTGATATAAAGCGGGATCGATGCCAGCACGATCCCGGTCAGCCAGACGCTGTACCAGAGCATCACGCCCAGAAAGATGAACGAGAACAACAGGTCCAGCACCAGGGTCATGGCGTTGCCGGTCAGGAACGAGCGGATGTTTTCCAACTCCCGGATGCGCGCCACCGAATCCCCCACCCGTCGGGCCTGAAAATAGCTGATGGGCAGATTCAGGAGATGTTTGAACAGGCGCGCCCCCAATTCGACATCGATTTTGCTGCTGGTGTGGGAGAAGACGTAGGTGCGGATGCCCGTCAGCACCGCCTCGAACAGGGTGGCGCAGATGAGACCGATGGCCACCACGTTGAGGGTTTTCATGGCATGATTGACCAGCACCTTGTCCATCACCACCTGGAAAAACATGGGGGTGGCCAGGCCGATGAGTTGCAACACCAGGGAGATCAGCAATACCTCTCCCAGCAGTCGGCGATATTTCACGATGGCCGGGATGAACCAGGTAAAATCAAACTGTGCCACCTCGCCCGCAAAGCTGGCTTGGCTGGTGAGAAAGATCAATTCGCCCGTCCACACGGCCAGGAAATCCGTCAGCGTCAGGATGGTTGGCGGTTCGCCGGGACGTTGAATCAGCACTCTTGGGGTGGCCTCTTTGGCCGGTGTGGTGCTGCCAGGATCATATTTGCCGAGGATGAAATAGTGACCGTTCTGCTCGATGGCGATGGCGGGCAAGGGGGCACGGTTGAGTCGGTCAGGGGGCTGTTGGACCAATTTGGCAGAGAGACCCAGAGATTTGGCCGCCAGCAACAGGGTTTGTGTATTGAATGGCGTCTGTCCGAACTCGTGGCGCAAGCGGGCATCGTCCGCCGCAACGCCGTGCAAGTGGGCAATTGTCAGCAGAGTCTGCAAACCGGTATCGATTGCAGCCGTTTCCTGCAATGAGTTGGTCGTTGCGTTCAGGGAGATATCCATGTGGGTCCAGAGGGAACTCGGGCACAAAAATTCCCTGGAGTGACCGTGATGGGCCACGCCAGGGGTATCGTTGGTTCAATAAGCCGGTGCGATCATGACAGCAGTCGGTTGCTGGGCACTGGCCAGCACCTCGATTTGACCAGCCGACGGCAGTGCAAAAATACCCATGGCGGACACCAGGCTGTTGGCCTGGGCATGTGTCAAGGCGGAAACCTGGGAAGCGGAAGTACCAATGATCGTATCATACATCCCGTAGACACTGATCTGGTCCCCGGTCCCGACAAGGGATGAGGTGGCATCACGCTTGCCGATCACATTCAGGGTATCATAGGTGCAACTACTCCATAATGGCAGGTAATCCCTGGTGATGGCGTCTAGAATTTGTTAACCTGTGTCCCATGAACAATTTCAAGAAGATCCCAGACATTACGAGCAACGAGCAAACGCCGCTCACACAAGA
>JADFYM010000095.1 GCA_015233035.1 Magnetococcales bacterium | reverse complement strand
GCGACAAAACCAGCCTTTTGATAGTGAGTCGAGCATTCAGGCCCACTCTCGATGCGGTTCTGGCTGTTGAAATGCCGTTCCAAAGGCATATGCCGAGGTGTTTGCCTTTGAAGTCACCGATTCAGGTCTTTCGCAGTGGGATTGCCAGGAACTGGCCGATCAGCTCGTCCGGGATGGGGTCGTAGAATCCATTTCTGCCCAGACAGTCCGGTGCATTCTTGCCAATCACAAACTCAAACCCTGGCGTCATCACATGTGGCTCAGTCCAAAACAACCCAGGGATGCCGCCTTTTGCGCTACGGTAGAAGAAATCGTTGGTTTGTACACGCGCACACTGGCTGATCATGAGGTCGTTCTTTGCGTAGATGAGAAAACCTCCCTCCAGCCCAGGCCTCGTCCAACACCGACACTCTCTGCACAACCTGGGAACGTACCAAATCGTGTTGAACACGAATATAAGCGTGCAGGAGCGTTACAACTATTCGCTGCATTTGACACACGATCAGGCAAAGTGTACAAGGAATGCCACGACCGGAAGCGACAGGTTGAGTTTATTCATTTTCTTGAAATGCTCGACAGCAAAATTCCGGCTTCCGTTACTGATATCCACATTATTTTAGACAATTTGCGCATGCACAAGGGCAAAGAGGTTCAAAAGTGGCTTGAAAAACATAAGCGGTTTGTGTTCCATTTTACACCAGTACACTGCTCATGGATGAATCAGGTTGAACAGTGGTTTTCGATCTTGCAGAGAAAACGGTTCCGGATTTCGGATTCGCAGTCCAAATCTGATCTGCGTGCCAAGATCGATCAGTTCACCAGAGAGTGGAATGAGCATGCTCACCCATTCAATTGGACAACAAAATCGGTCGCCAAAGTGATGGCTCAAGCCAAACTTGCAAAGGCAGCCTGATTTTGTTACCCCATTTGCGTTGGGCTGTACTAAGCGTTTTGTCGATGTACGGCATTTTCAAGCGTTTGACGAATAAACCGCTGATATGGTATCCCGGAACGTGCAGCCTCTTCTTTGATGGCATCCAGTAGCGGGTCAGATAAACGCAAGGTGATGCTTCGACGCTTTGGCTGGAACTCAAAGTGAATAGGGGTTAAAGACGAAAGATCGTATTCTGTCAGGTCGGCATTGTCGATGAAATTCTCAGCCTCTTTGTCCGTCTTGAGGATTGGTAATTGCTTTTTCATAACCTTCTACCTCCTTTTGGTGCATATAGCGTGCGCTAACTGGACGGATATACATTTCTCCTTCACGTTTGCGCAGAGTGAAGGAAATAAAGAGTTTACGTCCTTCACCCGTGTCGCCGACAGCTATATATCTTATCTCATTTGCAGAATGAGCAATATCAGGAAAAAACTTCATTGTCCTGTGAAAAGCGGATTCAATTTCGGACAGGCTTACGCCGTGTTTTTGGCACTTGTCCCTGTTTCCACTATCCCATTCAAAACCTGTTACGCCCTGTATTTGCATGGCCACAATATCTCATTTTGCATGTACAAATGTCAAGCATAACACCGTGACCGCATCTCTTAAATGGGCAACAAAACATTAGACAAAATGAGCCATTCCGTCCAATGTTAAAACAAGGCCACCTTGGAAGTCAAGGGTTTTTAAGGGCAAAAAAAAGGTGTACATTGGACAAAATGAACGACGAACGCAAATACCTGACCGGCATTGAGGTCGAAAAACTCATGGTGGCCACCAAAGGCAGCCGCAACGAGGCCCGCGACCGGTGCCTGATCCTCCTCATGTTCGGGCACGGCTTGCGCGTATCCGAAGCCTGCGGCTTGACGTTGGCGCAGGTGGATACGTGGTGGTGATGTGTTGCCTCGTCAGTTTGTCTATCGTGCCTTCCTTGAGTTGGTAGGGAGCAAGGGAAGGGTCGGGTTGTAAATGAAATCGCTTGCCAAGGGTACGTTAATTCTTTGGAGTTGCCTAATGGCGTGACAAGAGAGTGGCAGTGCCATTACCAGATTGTTTCCAGGCCAGGGACGGCCTGTAATTTTTCGTCTTTGGTGATGAGACGGGCCTTGTGCTGCAACGCAGTTGCGGCAATCAACCTGTCCGCAGGATCCCCGTGGGGAACAATGCCAGACTGCGACAAAACGGCAATGGCTGGTGTCACTGGCAACACATCTAATGCCATTTCCTCGATAATGTCGTTCATATACAGGACCGCATCTGCATTGCGCCGCAAGCGTCCTTTGGCGAATAGCATGGCAATTTCCCACAGGCTGACATCGGAACAGGCCAAGATTCCGTCTTTCACCCCCTGTTCGACAGCAGCGCGAGCCGCTCTCCCAAGCTTGTCTGGGTCATCGGCCCAAAACACCAATACGTGAGTGTCACAAATTATCCGCATCCGCTGTCCATTCGACATCTTCTATCGGAGCAAGAATATCTCCAACAATAACCGTGCCCCTCATGGCAGCCAGCCGTTCTCTGGCCGATTCAGCAGCCTTTTGCTCAGAAACCGGGCGGGTGCACTCACGACTACGGAAACCATCGGGAAACTCTGCTGCTTTTTTGATTGATGCGGGAGAGATGTCCAGAATCGGACGGTCCCGTATCTCATCGACAGACCCAACCCTGACCACCACCGGACTGAACGGTGCTGGCGGCAAGGCATGACCAACTGGCGTATTGGCAATCGCTTTGCTCATGGCTTCCCTCCTAAAACAGGCTGCTTGTGTCGGCAACCATTCACCTGACTTTCGGTTTTTAGTGTACACCTGCATGAAAGCCCTGGTCAAGAAAACGTTCCGGTTTCACCCCCCGTTTCCCTCGCTCCACCCACTGCCATAGGTCTCCCGCACATATTCCAGCGAGGGGCGAAAGCCCATGGAAAAGAGGATCTGATCCCGTTGGGCCTGGGGTCGCAGGTCGGTCTCTTCCCGAACCCGCCGCCAGACCTGCGGGGGCTTCGCGCCGGGATAATTCCACTCCGTCAGCCAACGGGCCACACTGCGATTGAACGTATCGCAAACCAGATCGGCATCCGCCCGCACCACCTCATTGCGCACCGATTTTTGCACATCGGCCTTGTACAGCCCGCCCGAGGCATCGGTCGTCAGGGTTTGCGACAAGACCACTTTGGCAATGGCTGCATTCATGCGGTCCACAAAGGTTTCATACCGCACCTCACCCCCACGGGCCGCCTCGATCAATTCAATCTGCATCCCCTCCGGGATAATGATCCCGGAATCGGTCTGAATGGCCCGCAGAGCCGACAAAAGACGCCGTTTTTCCTCCTCTGTCGCATTGACCGGATAGATCCCCTTGGCGGTGGGCATCCCGAATTTATCCATAAAAATCAGCCATAATTTAATCCCGTTGCGCTTGAAATAGACCGGCCAGTACAGCCAGTGCGCCAACCCCAGCCCGTAAGGTTCATCATCATGGTCGGACCCGGCACAAAAATGCCAGAATTTACGCTCCGGCACTTTTTCTCCCCTGGGATTGTCCCGCAACAGCAGGCGCAATTTGCCCTGTTCGTCAAAGGCAAAACGCCTCTGTTTGCGGACCTTGATGGCACTCAGGGTAATCGTGCCACCATCCCGCTCCCACAGACATTCGGCGACGGCATAGCCAAAAAAGACCCCATAGAGCATTTTTTCCGTGATGCCATCCCAGCCGATAATCTCCAAAATGGCTTGCAGTTGGTCGGCGGCTTTCCGGCTTTGCCGATCCGGGCCACCGGGACGCACCCCCCATTCCGCCGAGGTCACCGCCAGGCGTCGCTGTTGAAAGGTGGAGGCCACCTGATCATCCCGCAACACCTCTTCGTACAGGGCATAATTGCCACCCCGCTCCTGCAAGACGCTGTCCTGGGGCAGGAGCAACTCCAAAGCGGACCAATAGTCGCGGGTAATATCGCGACCATCACGGGTTGCGGCGACTTCCCGGCAAGAGGGAGGCGGTGGCAAGGCAGAGGATGACATGGATCGAGGCTCCTTCAGTAGTGCATGGGGGACGATCCCCCCGTTTGGCAGGCAGTCTACTGAAACAAAATCGCTCGTGATAAGGAGAAGTATTTCAGACGGTGACCATGGTGGCGGCCAGTGGGAGAGGGTGCCAATATCGCAAAAAGCTGTTATTATTCAATGGGGGTCCGGGGGAGATTATCTCCCCCGGTGGGGTCCAGGGGCAAAGCCCCTGGTGGGGTCCGGGGCGAAGCCCCGGAAAAACAAGCCCCTGAGGGAAAATCATCCAACGTGTTGCTACTGCATGTTTTTTTTGCTTTACGGATCCCGGATGCCCCGATACGGGGCTCCGCCCCGAGCCCCGCCAGGGGCGTTGCCCCTGGACCCCACCAGGGGGATAATCCCCCTGGACCCCTGCAAATATTATACTGCACGCGGTCATAAGTGGCATTTCCTGTTCCGTCATTCCCGCGCAGGCGGAAATCCATTGGGCTTGTTGGACCTCCTGGATTCCCGCCTGCGCGGGAATGACGATACGTGTCAATTGTGACCGTGCGCAGTATAACCACTCTCTGAGATGTGCGTAATAGAACGAGGGAGCTATCCGCTGTTGCTGTTATTTTGACTATAGCTGTTGCTGTGACCGTAACCATTGCTGCTGTTGGCACTATCCAACAATTTCAACAACACTTGCGATTGCATATTGGCCTGAGCCAGCATGGCCAGACTCACCTGCCGCTGAATATTGTTGCGCATCAGACTGGCCGATTCGGTCGCATAATCGGTATCCATCAGGCTGGAACGGGCACTGTTGTAACCCAGAGAGGTCACACCCAGTGCCTGGACAATGCCTGCCAAACGACTCTGCATGGTTCCCAGGGAGGCGCGCAGCACGGAGACCGATTGGAGGGCCGTGTCTACCGTCGCGATGGCCGCACTGGCGGATCCGATGGTGCTGACATTCAATTTGGAACCGCTCACCCCCAGCCCCAGTTGCTGCAAACTGGCACCGCCCAGCGCGATGGCCACATTCTGGCCAGGATTGGCTCCGACTTGCACCCCAATGGCAAAGTCACCGTTGAGCAAAGTCTGGCCAAACGTGCTGGTACTCGTGGCAAGGTGACTGATTTCATAGATCAATCCCTTGACATCCGCATTCAGGATCGCCCGGTCCGTGCTGGACGCGGTGCCCGAGGTGGCCACCAAAGCCAGATTGCGCACCTGCTGCAAGGCACCCGCCGTCTCTGACAGGGCCGTATCGGCCACCTGGACCAGGGACAACGCATCGTTGGCATTCTTCGTGGCCATATCCATCCCACTGACCTGGGTGGACAGCCGCATGGCCGTTGCCAACGCACTGGATCCATCCCCGGCGGAATTGATCTTCACCCCAGAGGATAACCGCTGAAAATTTTTGCTCAACGCATTGTTCGCATTGGCCAAGGCCTGCTGAATCATCAGCAGGTTGGCCGAATTGTTGATCGAGATAGCCATGCCATACGCTCCTGTCTATGGATGAAAAAACCAACCAGCACCGGCAGGGATGGTTGATTTTGACCGTGCAAGAAATACGTTCCTGGTACTTTCTGCGGACATTGAAGCCGGTAACCCCGGTGCATGTCAAGAAAAATATCTGCATTAACAGACAATTATTATGGCATTTTTCGGTGTTTTCCTGGAGGGTGGTTGATTTTTACTTGCAGCAGTTGATTTTGTCCGTCATACCCTGCCCGGTTGACCGCTTTTCCGTCCGTCCATGGCCTGCGCAGACGGACATTTTTGCCCGCATCACCGATAACAGGGGCTGAATCGGTCATTTTTGACCGCAAACGGATCGTCCGCCGCGACAAAGTCGCTCGCTCGCCCTCCGGCAGCGGACATTTTTGACCGTTATTTTTTTCTAATGCGAATGTTTTTTTGACCGATAAAGGATATGTGGGGGTATGCCCCACGCGGGAAATGGTACCGGCCTATGGACGAGGTGAACGCTTCACGATGGAGATGCAGTTTTTTTATCCGGTGGTGATCCGGCAACAAGGCGAGCAGGTGTTTCAGGCCGCCTTGCCCGATTTTCCCGAGGCCAGCACCGGGAGCACCAGCCTGGAGGGCGCATTATCAGCGGTAACCGCCGCTCTGGCGGCTGCGGTCTCCCACCGCATCAAGCACAACCAGCCGGTGCCCGAACCCTCGGCTGCCAAAGGCCAGGATCGCCATTGGGCGGTGTTGCCTGCTTTGCTGTCGGCCAAGGCGGCCCTCTACCTGGCCATGCGCCGGTCGGGCGTCAGCAAGGTGGCCTTGGCCAGACAATTGAACCATGACGAAAAAGAGGTCAGACGCCTGCTGGATCCCGCCCATCCTTCCAAATTGCCCCGGATTGAGGCGGCATTGGCCGTTTTGGGTATGCGGCTGGTGGTGGGCATGAGTTGCCAGAGCTGACCCAGGAGACCCCCCTTATCGTGTCACAACAGCCTCTTGCTGCTGCATCCATTCTGGAGCGGGCCATGGCGACCGGAATGATTTCCGCGCAGCAGTTGCACCATCTGCTGCACGCTTCCCTGCCCCGCGTTGTCCTGTTGGATGTGCGCACCCCCGTGGAACACCAACAAGGCATCATTCCCGGTTCGGTTTTGTTTCCCTGCGACCATGATCTGAGCAGCGTCAAGAACATGGCCATTTTTACCAAAAGTTTTGGGGAAAAATTTCGACCCGAGGCCTTTGACCCGACGTGCCACTATGTGCTCATCTGTCGCACCGGCCCCCGGATGGCGGTCGCCCTGGAGATTTTTTTACGGCACCATTTTACTGCCTGTGAACTGCTGGGAGGTGTGACCGAGTGGCAGCGGCAGGGGTTGGCGTTGCAGCCCGTGGATGCCAAGGCCATCGCCGCTTGATGGTCCCTGTCGATTGAAAATCTTGGTGCGGATGGCCGGATTTGAACCGGCACAGCGTGAGCTACTGCCCCCTCAAGACAGCGTGTCTACCAATTTCACCACATCCGCACAAGCCAAGGGAGTCTAGCAAAGGGAACGCCTGCATTGCAATGGTTTTCATTCGGGGGGGCCTCCGTGGTAGAATGCGATGGCGTGTGTTGACAACACCGTTGAAGAAAAGTGTCCCAACGTGTATTTTGATCGATAATGGCTGCGTGTATGGACAGGTTGACCCAGAGGTGCCGCTCGAAAACCAGGCACATGGGGGCAGATTTGCCGAAGGAATCGATGGCAACGGTTAACCGAATCAATGGATAAGGGGGTGACCTCATGAGAAAAACAGAGTGGCTGATTGATGTGGATCAGAATTCCTTCGACCGGGATGTCCTGGAACGGTCGAGCGATGTGCCTGTCCTGGTGGACTTTTGGGCACCCGGATGCGCCCCGTGTCAGGCCTTGGGGCCGCTGCTGGACAAATTGCAGCGGGAGACGGCGGAGCGGTTTGTGTTGGCGAAGATTGACACCAGCCAGAATCCCGAACTCGCGCGTGAATATGGGGTCCGCACGGTCCCTGCGGTCAAACTGTTTGTCGACGGGGAGGTGGAGGATGAATTTTCCGGTGCCCTGTCGGAACAGGGGGTGCGGCAATTTTTGGATCGGGCCATTCCTTCGCCGCTGGATCGACTGGCGCAACAGGCGGGCATTCTGGCCGACCAGGGGGCCTGGGCCAAAGCGGGCGAAATTTTTGCGCAGGTGTTGGAGCAAAATGCCACCCATGTGCTCAGTCTGCTGGGGATGATCCGGGTTTTGCTCAATTCTGGCCGGGCGGCGGATGCTCACCCCTATTTTGCCCGTCTGCCTGCCAAGACTGCCGAGAGCCAGGAGGGCAAGCTGTTGCGGGCCCGCATCGCCTTTTCCGGTGGTCAGGTCAAGGAAAATCTGGACGATCTGCAAGAAAAGGTGGCGATCAGTCCCGGCAATCTCGCCGCCCGCATGGCCCTGGGGCATGGTCTGGTCAAAAACGAACGCTATGCCGAGGGGATGGAGCAATTTCTGGAAGTGGTGCGCCGCGACAAGAATGCGCAGGAGTCGGCGGGGCGCAAGGCCCTTTTGCAGGTGTTTGACCTGCTCGGTCCCACGCACGGGCTGGTGGCGGAATATCGGCCCAAGCTGTCGGCCATTTTATTCTCGTAGCTCGGGGGGGGCGGGCAGATAACGGGCCAGCCAGACCCCTTGCAGCAGGATGAAGAGGACGGTCATGCCCAGCAGGCCGAACAGCTTGAAGGAGACCCAGGTGGCCTCGTCAAAATGATAGGCCACAAAGAGATTGGCCGCGCCGGAGAGCACAAAAAAGCCGATCCAGGCCAGGCTCAGGCGGGTCCAGACGAAGGGGGGCAGTTCCACCTGGGTATCCAGCAGACGCCGGATCAGGGGTTTTTGACCGACAAAATGGCTGCCGGCAAAGGCCAGGGCCATCAGCCATTGCAGCAGGGTGGGTTTCCACTGGATAAAGCGCGGCTCGTGCAACACCAGGGTGGCCCCGCCAAAGGGCAGGACCAGCGCGAGCGTCAGGAGTTGCGCAGGCGACAATCGCCGTTCCCGCCACCAGACCAGCAGCGAATGGACCACCACCGCTCCCATCAGGGCCGCCGTGGCTACATAAATGGTATACCATTGATAGACAATAAAAAACAGCAAAACAGGCCACAGATCCAGGAAGGGTTTCATGGGGAGCATCCGACGGATTAGAGAAAAGACGGGAGACAGCATAGCGACTCGACGGTCAAAAGTCCTGCTAAAAAATGGTCCCATCGCCCATGTCGCTGTTGTTTGGGCGGCCATAATCGGATAGGATCCAGACTCTGTCGAGCCACCAGGGTCGGGAGGAGATGCCGAACTTGTTCTGTTGGGGAGACACACACCATGAACACACGTTTTCCGCTGGATGTCGAATATCTCGTTTTTACGGTCAACCAGGGTCGCTATGGGGTACCCTGTTTTGATGTAGTCTCGGTCATGGACATGCCGACCTGTACCCTGGTACCCCATCTGCCGCCCGATGTACGGGGGGTGCTTGCCTTCCGGGGGGGCAATATTCCCCTGCTGGATCTGCGGGTCTGTTTTGGGGCGCGCGCCCGTCTGGTGGAGACCGAAGAGTTGATTACCACCATGGCGCAACGCAAACAGGATCATATCAACTGGTTGGCCAAGCTGAAGGATGAGGTCCAGAGCGGCAAGCCCATCACGGTGCAGACCGATCCGCACAAATGTGCCTTTGGCAAATGGTATGATCAATTTCAGAGCGACAATATCAACCTCACCTCGTACATGAACCGTTTTGACGCGCCGCATCAGGCCATTCACCGGGTGGGCATCGAGGCGGGCAATCTGTGCCAGGCCGGTCAGGACGCGGCGGCGCGGACGTTGTTGCAGCGCACCGAAGCGGGGGAGTTGGCCCGTCTGATCGAGTTGTTTGATGGCATCGCCGATCAGGTACGCAAATATTTGCTGGAATATGCCATCATTCTGCAAGTGGGCGGAGAACTGTTTGCCGTGGCGGTGGACGACATCAATTTTTTCAGTCAGCTCACCCATATTGAGCACCCCCTGCCGTCCGGTTCGTCGGCGGGCGCGTCGGGACTGGTGCAGGCCTTGGGTCGCTACCGGGAAGAGGGCAATGGGGCGGAAAAAGATGTATTGCTGCTGGATATGACCCTGATTGCCTTGCAGACGGTTTAAGCTGCGCGGCCCCGCCAGCCGTCTCCTGGCGGAGATGGGCAGTCCCCCGCTTTGTTCCGTTGGGAGAAAAAAACCATGACCACCCGTTTTCCGCTGGATGTTGAATATCTTGTTTTTACGGTCAACCAGGGCCGTTATGGGGTGCCCTGTTTTGATGTGGTTTCGGTCATGGATATGCCGGCCTGTACGCTGGTACCCCATCTGCCGCCGGATGTACGGGGGGTGATTGCCTTCCGGGGGGGCAATATTCCGCTGCTGGATTTGCGGGTCTGTTTTGGGGCGCGCGCCCATTCGGTGGAGACCGCCGAGTTGGTCGCCACCATGGCGCAACGCAAACAGGATCATATCAACTGGTTGGCTAAATTGAAGGATGAGGTCCATAACGACCAGCCCATCACCGTGCAGACCAACCCGCACAAATGTGCCTTCGGCAAGTGGTATGATCAGTTTCACAGTGACAACATCAATCTTGCCGCCTACATGCGCCGTTTTGATGCCCCCCATCAGGAGATTCATCAGGTGGCGATTGCGGCGGACGAGTTGAGCCGGACGGAGCAGGGCGGCATCAAGGCGCGGGAGTTGCTGCAACGCACCGAAACGGGGGTGTTGGCCCGTCTGATCGAACTGTTCAATGGTCTGGCCGAGCAGGTTCATAAATATTTTCTGGAATATGCCATCATCTTGCAGGTGGGGGGTGAACTGTTTGCGGTGGCGGTGGATGACATCAATTTTTTCAGTCGGCTCACCCATATCGAACACCCTCTGCCGTCTGGTTCGTCGGCAGGCGAATCGGGGCTGGTGCAGGCCCTGGGTCGCTATCGGGAAGAGGGCAGTGCGGCGGACAAGGATGTCTTGCTGTTGGATATGACTCTGATTACCTTGCAGACGGTGTAAGGAGCTTGCCAGAGGCTCAGGGGACCGGGCGCGTCTCGCGGCTGGTGGGCATGGGCGACGGCACCGGGAAACTGGGGGCGGGCAGGCGGGTTTCTTGTACGGCCGGGTGTGTTTCGGGCGGGGGCAGGCGCGTCTCCGGCACCGGCGGGCGGGCCTCCGGCACGGGCAGGCGCAGTTCCTGCTGGGTTGTGGCCGGCTGGTAGTGGACCGGTTGTGGCGTGAGTTGGTTCATTTTCAGCATGGCGAACAGCGCGCCGATGATCAATGCCGTCTGGGCGACAAACATGCCCGCCGTCCATTGGATGGTGGTCACCTTGGCAGCGGCAATCTTGCCTTCCAGGCAGAGTTCGGCCTCTTTGATGTCTCGCTTCAGATCGGCCCTGGTTGTCTCAATCTTGGCATCCAGTTCCTTGATGTCTCGCTTCAGATCAGCCCTGAGCCGCTCAATCGTGACATCCAGTTCCTTGAAATCATGCTTGATTTCCACCACATAGGTATCCAGCTTGGCCACATCGTCCTTGGTGGAGAGCTGATAGCCCAGGACTTCCGCAAGCAGCGCAACCTGGGTCTCGGCCTGTTCCTCCGTAAAGCCGGTGGCGACCATCTGCTTGATAAACTTGTGGGTGTCAAAGGTGACGGCGGTAGTCATGGCAGCGGCTCCCCGTGGCTGGACAATTCCAAACCTTTTTTGCACCATAGCAGACTTGTCGGGGCCATGCCACTGGGTAATTGCCGGGGCAATCGCATTTGAAATATCTTGACGCTGGATCCTGGGATCGAGGCGTCTCGCCCGTTTTTTTTCCCATGACAAGCGCGAATTCACAACCCTATTGCGAGCAAGACGCCCGCAGTCCCAGGGAAAATTCTATTCCCACTGGCTCATGTGCAATGCGATTGCCCTGTGTTTTTTGGCAGCCCCAACACGGGGCTGGCCTGTTTGTGTGTGTGCTCTGTTTTCTTGCCAACCGGAACACCATGGTCTACACTATGTCCCAATATCGACCTGCGAGGATTGTACCATGACCACCCACGTTCATCTCACCCCAGAACAGGAGCATTTTGCCCGTTCCTGCGTGGAGAGCGGACGCTTCCATAACCTCAACGAAGTCGTCCGCAGTGCCTTGTGCCTGCTCCAGGAAGGGGAAGAACGACGTGCCCGGTTCCAGGCCATGCTGGATGCGGTTCGGGAAGAGACTGCCAGGGACGGCGGACATGCCCTGGAGGATGTCATGGCCGAAGCGGACCGGATCATCCAGGAAGCCTCCTGTGCCGCATGAAGCCCGCCATCCTCTCCTCCCAAGCGCGCGAGGAATTTCTCGAAGCCATCCGTTGGATTGCCAGAGACAATCCCGCTTCGGCACAACAGTTGAGAAACGCTGTCTATCAGGCCGCTCGCAATCTGGGAGACCACCCTTTGTCAGGCCGTGCGCGCGCTGATCTTGCCCCGTTACCGGTTCGCTTTCTTCCCATGACCGGCTTTCCTTACATCATCGTTTATGATGCAGCCTTGCAACCGCCGGTAATTCTGCGTTTTCTGCATGGCGCACGGGACCTTCCCGCCATTCTGCACGATCTGTAAAATGCACATCACCAACACCCGTGCCGACCGCAACCACTCAATACCCATCCCGTTATACACATCGCAAAAAGTTGTTATCATTCATGGGGGTCCGGGGGAGATTATCTCCCCCGGTGGGGTCCAGGGGCAACGCCCCTGGTGGGGTCCGGGGCGAAGCCCCGGAAAAACAAGCCCCTGGAGTTGGAACCACCAACGTGTTGCTACTGTGTCGTTTTTTAATCCACAGCCCCTTGATGCCCCTGGCGGGGCTCCGCCCCGAGTCCTGCCAGGGGCTTTGCCCCTGGACCCCACCCTACTGGGGCGACCGAGCTGATTTGACAGGTTATTGTTGTGGATAGGGGTAGGGAAGGAGTCTCCTCCTCCCCTCCCTCCGAACCGTGTGTGCGGTTTTCCCGCGCACGGCTCTCCAGTCAATGGTTTCCTCATCGGGATTGGCATATCCGTCGATGGGCATCGTGCATGGTGAAAAGCCCCTTCGCCGTGAAAAAGGCATTTGGCCATCTTCGACTGTCTGCCGGGCACAAACCAAACCCTGGTCGCTTTTCTTGTTTCCGCAACATGGCCCTCATGCGGCGTCTGGTAAACCCATCGACTCCCGCAAAGGTTGTCCTGTGAGCGTGCTTAAAATACTCAAACCACCCCTTCAGCGTGGGATTGAGTTTCTCTATCACCCTGCGGATGCCCTCACCTTGGGTTCGTCGTGTCCTTGGGCGTATTTTCTCTCTCAGTGCCGCCAAGCTCTTCTTCCGAACCGTCCGTATCCCCGCCTCAAACCGGTATCCAAGAAATTCAAATCCTTGCCCCTTTTCAAGACAGTTCCCTACATGGGTTTTATCCGGGTGTAGCTGCAAGCCATTCGTTTCCGTCCACTCTCGGACTTCCACCAACGCCCGCCTTGACTCCTCCTCGCTTCGGCATAGAATCACAAAGTCGTCCGCATATCGAACCATTCTGTATCCCAGTTCAGCCATCCTCTTGTCCAGAGGATGAAGGTAAATATTCGCCAATAATGGACTGATCACCGCACCCTGTGGAGTTCCACTCGTCGGTTTCCAACAGTTCATCCCCTCCATGATTTCTTGCTGGAGGAATGCTTCCAATAACGTCAGCACCTTGCCATCACTCACCTTCTCGCGCACCCGTTCCATCAGTCGATCTTGCGGTATGGTGTCAAAGTAACTCTTCAGGTCCGCATCCACCACCCAGGTGTTGCCTTCCTTCAGTAACCCGTCTACCTCGCGAAGCGCATCCTTGCAACCACGGCCCGGCCTGAATCCATAACTCATGGGTAAAAACTCCCACTCGTATATCGGTTCCAGCACAATCTTGACCGCCGCTTGCACTATCCGGTCCTTTACCGTCGGAATCCCAAGTGGGCGCGTTTTGCCGGGTGCCTTGGGTATATGTACCCTTCTGACCGCTTCCGGCTGGTAACGCCCTTCCCTCAGATCCCTCTCAAGCTCCTTCAGATATTGCTCTTCTCCCGATCTGAACTGACTCACGCTCACCTCGTCCACTCCGGCTGCCCCACGGTTTGCTTCCACTTTCCGCCAAGCCGCCAGCAAGGTACTCGGTCTCACCACTTTGTCAATCAAACTGTACCACTTACCTCCTTCTACACCTCTTTCGAGTGCTGCCAACATGCCTTGCGTCCAGACTGATGCCTCCACCCAACTCCATTCTCGCGGTCTGTCGGGTCTCCCTCGCTCGTGTAGCCTTTCCGGCACTTTGCTGACTGTGTCTATCACTTGCATCTGTCCTTTCCTCCAGCATCCATCTTCCTACCTCCCTTCCCTCGCATGGTTTTCGCTCCCCATGCTTCCAGGACTAAATCACTTAGCCCAACGGTACTACGAAGGCTCTGACTCCTGCCAGTGTCACCTCACACAGCAGGTCTCCCCGCTTACCTCGTCTTACCTTCCCACCGTTCCATCTCCAACCACCTGGTGCGCCTCTGCATCGTTTATCGCCATCCAACGTACAGAGTGGTTTTCAGATTTCGCCATCTAGTGGTGCACAGCGGAAATTCGGAACCCTCATTCAGACCGCAAGGGGTTTGCCCTGGTAGGTCCAACGGAACGGTTTCGACATCGCCTTGTTAAAATACGCGATGAACGACGTGATTTTTTCCCTTAAATCGTCTTGGGAAAGAAAATTCCCCCGCCG
>JADFYM010000094.1 GCA_015233035.1 Magnetococcales bacterium | reverse complement strand
CAGGACGCGCTACAAGGCCATGTGACGGCTGGGGATGCCAATACGCCAGGGCAACCCGAAACCACCATCCAGGACGCGCCACAAGGCCAAGGCGAGGCAAAGAAGCCGGATACCCAAGCGAGGAAGGCGGAACTGCTGGCGGCCATCGCCGGGATGGTGGGGGGAAATGCGGAGAAGGCCGAGGAACTGAACAAGGCCGGGTGGCGGACTGCTACAGGCATCGAATGGAATAAGGCCAACCTGGAGGCGTGGGCGAGGCGGAACAAGGCCGGATAGGTGGGGGATTTGGCGACCTGGCAGGATGCCCCCGTGACATCACAAGGGCATCCTGCCAGGCCCGCACCACGCGCAACCAGCATGATAGGGGATGGTCCCAGACCTGGCAAGGCCATCCTGCCAGGCGGGGACGGTGGAGGCCGCCGCCAAAGTCGTCAACTGGCGTGAATCTCCGAGGTATGGCCTTTGACATTGACGCCGATACGAAGGCCGAACACGTCCAGCACCTTGGCCAGGGTATCGAAACGGGGGAAGAAGGCCTTGAAAGCGTCAAAATCTACCCATGGAGGTACGCCATGTCAAATCTGACCCCGATATCCGCCAGGAAACTCCTGCAAAAAGCCATGGCCATGGAGGATCAAGAGGCCCTGTATTCTGGGGATCTGGGATTCATGGGCAGGGGGATGATCCTGGCGACATTGCCCCATCGTGACCCCAAGGTGAACGAATTCACCCGGAACAACGGCACCTACTCCTTGACCATCATGGCTCCATCCGCAATCGGGTTGCCGTATGGCTCCTATGCGCGGTTGCTCCTGGCTTGGATTTCAACCGAGGCCGTGCGCACCAAGAGCAGGGAGCTTGTCCTTGGCCGGAGTATGAGCGAGTTTATGGGGCAACTCGGACTCCTGCCGACTGGTGGCCGGTGGGGGACGATCCCTCAACTGAAAAAGCAGATGACCAGGTTGTTTCGGGCTTCATTCTCCTGTGCCTACACTGACGCCGACCGCGTAGCCGGAGTCAACATGCAGGTGGTCCGGGCCTTTGATCTTTGGTGGGAACCGAAGACCCCGGATCAACCGTGCTTGTTCGAGTCCACCATCAGCTTGAACGAGGATTTTTTTGCCGAGATCACCAACAGGCCGGTTCCCATCGACATGCGGGCACTGGAAGCCCTAAAAGGCTCTTCCCTGGCTCTGGACATTTATTTTTGGTCCACCTTCCGGGTTTCGTACCTCAAACGGGAAACCATGATCCCGTGGGAGTCCCTGCAAGGGCAGTTTGGGAGCGAGTATGCCGACACCAAGCAGGGCAGGTACGGATTCAAGCGGAATTTCCTAGCCCAATTGGTCAAGGTCCAGGTGGCCTATCCCGATCTGCATTGTTCCGATGGTGAGCATGGTTTGATCCTGGCCCCATCCAGAACGAGCATTTCCAGGAGGCCGCCGAGTGGTGGATAACCCGGTGGATTGCGGAAGTTTTCCACGCATAATCGGGCTACCGGGAAACGGCTATTTTGGCAGATTTCACGCATAATCGGGCTACCGGGTACGCATAATCGGGCTACTTTCCACAGGCGAAACCCTTGCAGCTCTAAGCGTCCTGCCCCCCTCCTATATCCTCTTCCTGTAAATTTAAAAAAAAGACCTGTATGCGGCGGGCTGGGGGCTGTGGAAAACCCAACCCGCCGCCGAGGGGAGGCACGGAAAAGCAAGAGGCCTACAAGGGGGAAGATGGGGAGAGCGCGAGGACAACAACGGGCATTGAGCAAGCGGAAAGGATGGCGGGGAAGAAAGCCGGGAAAGGGGAAAGGTGGGGATCGGGCACGGGTGGCCCTGGCGATCCGCCGCCCGGTGGGCAACGATTGGGCAACCCGCTATCCCGTCGGTTCCTGTCTCGTGCGGTGGCCGGGATCGACCGGGTTATCCCCAGGCTTTTCCCCTGGATCTGTGGACAGGTCGAATCGGCGGCTTCCCCCACTTCCAGCCGAAAACATGGGGACCAGGTTGGCCGAGTCTCCCACTTGAGACCGAAATCCAGGGGTGAAACTGCGGTGACCATCGCGTTCCCCTTCCACTTGGGGACCGAGGGACTTTCCCGCCTGGCAGGTTGGTCCCGATCCTGGACCGGAGGGAGGCCGCCCCGTTCCCATCATCCAAACTGATGCAAAAACCCCTCCTGGCCGGGTGGATGGTGTAGATCGACGCCAGCAAGGGGGACCAGGTTTGCCATTTTCCCAGGTGATGCAACCATGGTCAGAGGTGGCCCGGTCAAAGTCGATTCTGGATGGCCGCCAGCTTGGCCGCCGCCCCTCTGCGGACCGCGAGTTTTTCCGTGTAGCGGGCAACCATGACCGGGGACCGCCAACCGCCCGCCTGCATGACGGCAGGGAGTTCGATTCCTTCCCCTACCATGTCTTGCGCCGCCCCGACCCGACAGGAATGCCCTGAAATCCCTTCCCCGTCCACCTTGGCCAGACCGGCCAGGCGTTTGAAGGCCCTGGCCACGCCCCGATCACTTAACCGAGCAAGAACCTTGTCCGAGTTATCCAATCCCCGGAACGCGGCCCCCTTGGAGATCCCTACCACGTCCAGCCAAGCCTTGACCGACTGGACGGTATCGGAGGCGATGAAGCGGACCGACCCGGCCCCCTCCTGATCGGTCTTGGACCTGCGGACCAGGACCGTTCCGGTTCCGTCTTCCGCGAAGCTGAAATCTTCCACGTCCAGGGCAACGATTTCCGACCGGCGGCACAGGGTGTCATAGGCGACCGCGAGAATTGCCAAGTCCCGCATGTCGCGCAAGGTACCCCGGTCCGCTTCCGCCATCAAATCCACCACGCGCCGGTTGATGGGGGAGGCCTGTTTCTGACGGGTTCCCTTCTCTTTGGCGATCCGCTTCATGGTCAAGCGGACTTCCATGGTTGCGGTGGGGGTGGGCAGGCCCGCCGCCTTGTGATAGGTGGAGATGCTGGAGAGATACCGCCGGATCGATGCCGGGGCTGAGGTGGCCGCCATCGCTTCAACGAACTGCGCCACGGTTTCCGGGCTGGCCGGGAGGCTGGCCGCCCCGGTCTTGGCGCACCAATCGACGAAAAGCCGCAAGTCGGACCGGAGGGCTTTTTCCGTGCTGGCGGACAATGCCCCCTTGGCGTACTGGCTGAACCTGGCCAGGTTGGCAAGGAGGTCATCCGGGATGGCAATGGCGGATGGTTGGGCGACGGCTGGGAGGGTGTCTTGCATCGGCTGTTCCTTCGCGGAAAGGTTCTTACGTATATGTCCGATAGGTGTAATTATCGGTCACATCTTACCGCTATTTTGGGGGTGGTTGCAAGGGCATTTCGCGGCCCATAACGCGAAACCCGAAACGGCCAGAAACCCCTTGCCGCTGAACGGTTTCCGCCGGGTTCCCCAGGAGGAGTTTTGCGGCGGCCAATCGCGGCAACCGCGCATAAGGCGAAACCCCGCCGGAGCCATCCCCAACCATGGCCCTGGAGATCGAGGTGCCAGGTTGGGGAGGCCCTGGACGGGGTGGAAGCGGGGATAATCTCCAGCCCCTGGAGAAACGGCCAGGGGGGGGATTGAGCCGGGAAAGGAAGAAGACAGGCAGGAAAGACACATTATTCCATATTATGGGCGAGAAAGATTGTCCGATGGCAAAGAAGCTGAATTTCTCGCATATGAGGGGACGAGATATTTTCCCTGACTTTCCTGACAGAACCCCCTAGAGCCTCTTATATTCTCCTTTATTTTCAATAATTTATAAAAAATTAATAAGATAATGCTGTCAGGAAACAGGGGTGATTTGTCAGGAAAAGGGGGTCATTTGTCAGGGAAAATAGGCCTCCTGTCAGGGAAACAACAATTTTTCGTTAAGTTGTTTCCCTGACAAATCACCCCGATTTCCTGACAGGCTGTTTTGGCAAACCCAGTGAAATCAACTGGTTTTGGAGGGTGTCAGGAAACCTGTCAGGGAAAATTTCAGGTTTCCTGACAGATAACACATTGAAAACATTGCATTAAAACCTATTTGTCAGGGAAAACGCCCAAATCCGCGCTACACCCCCCTTGAGGAGTTCCAAAACCGCGTCCCCTCCCCATCCTCAAGCCCTTCTTCTTTTCCAGGCTTTCTTACCCCCTCTTGTTTGCAATGCAACACGCCGCAATACGAATCATGGCCATCCATCATGCTCCGTAAACATTGTGTTGCATCGTGTTGCGATTGCTGATATCCTGGCATCGTGTTGCAACGTATCACAACGCCATACGGAGAAAGCTATGTCACCACCTATCCCAACCTTTTCCATCCGGGTGAACCCGGAGCATCAACCCCTGGTCAAGCAACTGGTCCGGCTGTTACGGGCGCATCCGGAACGGGAGGGCACCATCCAGCGGTTCATTGGCCAGCAGTTCTTGCCGGACGATGAACCCATCCAAAGCCAGCAAGGCAACGCCCTGGGAGATCGCCTTGTCAGTCTGGAAGTCCGCCTTGCCGAACTGGAAAGACAGGTCCAAGCCTTGGCGTGTCACGGCGAGCCTGAAACGCAATACGACGAATTGCAATGTGTTACGGAACGGGAGAATAGCGTAAATCCTGGCGTTTACTGCGTAACACAACGTGTTACGGATGCGCCGGGACCAGGGCCGGCAGGGGACGGACAAGAGCCGTTTACGGACGTGTCGCAACGCAATACGACACAAAATGAAGGCGGAAATCCTGATGTTTGCGACGCAACACAACGCAATACGGACCAGCAAGAAGGCGGTCAACCGGATACCCGGTCACAGGTGGCCGTCTTGCTGGGCGAGTTGACCAAGTTGGAGGGGGAAGGATTGACCCTGGAAGCCATGGCCGTTGCCTTGAACGGTCAGGGGTGGGTGACCCAACGCGGACGGCCCTGGACCAAGGACACTTTGTACCTGTGGCGGAAGAAGCAGAGGGCCGGGAAGGAATGAAGCTGGAAGGGGAAGGGTCAGGCGGCTAGCGGGGGTTGACGGCAAGGGATGGCGGCCAACTCTTCCCGCAACCGATCTTGCGCTTGCCAGAGATCATGCGCTTCTTGCATCCGAAGCCAGAACTGGTGACCGTTGCCACAAAACTTGCCCAAGCGAATGGCCATGTCCGGGGTAACTGGATGGGTTCCTTGCAGGATGCCGCTCAAGAGATCTGGGGGAACCCTGAGTTCCCCGGCTGCTTGCTCTACTGAAAGCATCAGTGCCGGAAGGACGTTGTTGCGCACAATGATTCCGGGATGCGTGGGCGGGCGAGACGGGCGATTGGCGACGTAGTGTTGTTTTTGGTTGTTCAGGGCACCCATCAGACCGATTTTCCAGACGTGGGCATCGTCCAGCACAAAGACGAGGCCGGGCCGGTCATCCTCTGTCCCTGGAAAATGGAGATTGAAGCCGGGGATGTTGATATCCCCCTCTTCAACCGTATGGTCCAGGGCATCCAGGCGTTCCAGGCATTTTGCGTGCAGGCCGGGCGGCACCTTGCCGCTTTGGCCGGTCAGGAAAAGCTCTTCCAGTCCCTTGTGTCGAAAGCTCTTGATCATGGCTTCAAGATAGCCGGTTCAGCGTGCAGCTTCAAGCCAAGGGCTTGGATGACCTTCATCACCGTGGCAAATTCCGGATTGCCATCGGCGGAAAGCGCCCGGTACAGGCCTTCGCGGGAAATGCCGGTGTCGCGGGCCAATTGGCTCATGCCGCGAGCGCGGGCGATCACCCCCAGGGCGTGCGCCACCAACGCGGGTTCCCCTTCTGCCAGGCAGGCATCCAGGTAAAGCGCCATCTCTTCTTCAGTCTTGAGGTATTCGGCGGTGTCGTAGCGGGAAAAGGTTTCGGTCATGGCTTAGTCCTTCCAGTCCTTGGCGATCTTGACGGCGTTGGCGATGTCGGCGGCTTGGCTGCGCTTGTCGCCGCCGACCAACAGCACGATGAGCATTGACCCGCGTTGCAGGAAATAGACCCGATAGCCAGGGCCATGATCAATCCGCATTTCCGCAATGCCATCGCCTACCGGCTTTACATCCCCCAGATTGCCACAGGCCGCACGGTCGAGCCGCGCATAGATCCGCACGGCGGCCCGCCGGTCTTTCAGACCGGACAGCCACCGTTTGAACGTCTCGCTTTGGATGATGTCGATCATGGGGAAAGTGTGAACTACAGGTTACACCTTGTCAAGCACAAGATCCTTGACAGCCGTTGCCGATTGTTTCAGGCTTGTTCCCGGAGCTTCAGAACCTCCCCGAACGATAGGCGGAACAACCGCCCCCGACAGAACTGGCGGCTTTTCCATGCCCGCAATTCCGTATGGCACGCCTGATGCTTGCCTGTCCTGCGCCAGACTCCGGGGGAGCCGTGCCCATGTCCAAGCCGCAAGGCCAAAGACACGGCTGCCCAACCTATCGTGGGGTTCTGAACCCCCGGAGTCCTGGCGCTTCAGAACCGCCCTGGCTCCGGAAGCAATCACCGCTTCGATAGGAGCCGACGCATGAGCAAGCGCAAAACCAAACCCGCCAAATCCGCCCCTCTTTCCTCTTTCCCGGCTGATCCTGCCCCGCGCCCCAGACAGAGCAAACCAGACAAACCGCAAGAATTGGCCCGAGTTGAGGGCGCATTGGCCGCCGTGGCCGACCTGTTGGAGGTGGACTATTTGCCAGCCTCGCCCTGGCAACGAAATCCGGCCTTGGGCTACGTCGGGCAACACAACATGGGTGCCTTGATGCGCCTATTGAGCGAGCGGCTAACCGCCGGACTGGCATTGATTGTGGAAAATTGATGGTTTTCGGGGGGGGGTAATCCCCCCCCCTGCAATCAAGGCCTAAAAAATCACTTGACGGCTGAATTGGTATTTTGTTACCTTCTTTTCGTTCAGGGGTTTTTGATCCCCTTAAATTCCGAGTGCAGCCATAGAGCCATGCGGGAGCGCAAGAGATGACAGGTTCCGAACAAGACATGATGAGTTGGGGATTGAACCAACTCCATGCAGAAGAAGCTGAACTTTATGACGAACTTTTTGATATTGTTTATAATAATGGTTTGGAGGAATTGCAAGACCATTTTGACCCTATCTGCATGAGTGAACTTAGATTCAAAGAGCCTCTTGTTTGGAAGAAATTGACGGAAGAATACCCTGCTTTAAAGTGGTTGGGTGAACTAACAGAGAACCAAACCAAAGGGAAGATGATTGCTGATGATCTCTGTAAATATGGGTTCCCTGAGCAGATATTTCGCCACATGATGCCAATACGGGATAAGTATGATATTGAACATGTAGTCTCCATGCGCGACAGCATGAGAGACCTGGAAGCGCGAGCGAATATGCTTGCACAGAAATTCAATGATTATGAGTCATTGAAGCGTGTCAGTCTAACATACGGACAGGTTGTAAGGGCATTATGGTTTTGGATCGAGTTGAACGAGCATTTGTATTATGATGACGATACCAGTCAATATTTTAAGGTAATCAAAAAAGAAGCCATCTCGTATTTCGACAGGGAGATTGGTGCTTACTGTCAAGAGCTTAAACAAGATTTTGTCAATACAGACAATAAGACTTGCTTGCAAACCTATGAAAGCCTCACTGATCTTAAAATCCCATCCTGGTTTAATGAATACATTAAATTCTTGCGTAGGTCTGGTATTCCATTTGATGCACAAGAAGGAAGCGGCACAGGTGTTTTCTTAAAGTATAACTATTTCCAGGTCATGGAACTTGCCATTGCTTTGCTATTCAGATGGCATGGAATCTCCAACAAGGACCTTCCAAAACTCCTTATTGCAATTCGCGCCAAATTGCACAAGGCTTTTTTGGTGGCATGGATCGAGAGAGAAACGGGATTAGGCAAATCTCTACAGGTTCAAACAGGGCCGATTGCGGGAGAAGTGGCCCTTGAGGGGGTTTATCTTGATCTTTGTTTGAAATATTTTGAAGGGGAATTGAAGTATCTCCACAACACCAAAACAGGCGAGTTGCTTGTTATGGGGCCTGGCGAATTAATTGCATCGTTGTCTGACCCTGGATTAAGGAGGCGCAACTTCTCCCCCATCATCCACTTATCCCTGATGGCAAGGCAACTCATTGAAATTGCCAAAAAGATTCCAGAGATCAAGCGGGGGCCAAAGCAATGAACGCCGCCCAACTCACCCAATCCATCGACCTGCACGCTTTGGCTCAACGGGATCTGGGGATGCGCCGCCCAGGAGACAAGGGCAATTATTGCGCCCCCTGGCGCGATGACGGGAAGCCTTCCCTATCCATCTACAGCCGCAACGGCAAGCAAGGGTGGAAGGACCATGGAACAGGCGAAGGCGGGGATGCTATCGACTTAGTGAAAAAGGTCAAGGGCTTGGATACACCTGAAGCCATGCGTTTTTTGCACCAGGCGCAAGGAATCTCCTTTGACGCCCCCGCCCGACCAATCGCCCCGCCCGCCGAAGAATCCCAGCCGCAACGCCTATGGCGGAACGCCAGGAGCCACCCGGATATTTCCCTCGCCGCCGAATACCTGATCCAGGCCCGCCGCCTGCCGCAAGACCTGGTGACCAAGTGGCAGGGCAACGCCTTCGGCTTCACCGACTGGACCCCCAAGGATGGCGACCCCGCCGGTTTCGGCCCGGCCATCGTCTTCCCGGTGGTTGACCAGGCCGGGACCGTCCAGGCGATCAATCAACGCTATGTAGCCGACGGCCACCAACCCAAAATGCGCATGATCGGCGAAGCCAGGGAAGGCATGTACTGCCCAGACCCCGCCACCCTGCGCCAGCCGGTTATCTGGCTGGTGGAATCCCCCATCGACGCCTTGACCCTGACTGCCGCCGGTTGCCCTGCGGTGGCTTTCCTTTCCGCTTCCCAGGCCGAGAGCTTCCCGCTTGCCTGGCTGAATGGCGACCGGCAACGGATGATGATCCTGGCGGATGCCGACCAGGCCGGGGACAAGGCCGGAAGCATCCTCTACCATCGCGCCTTGTCGGCCCGGATCACCGCGCAAATCGTGGATTGGAGCGGCCACAAGGACCCGAACGCCGCCTTGCAGGCAGGCATTGACCTGAAAGAGATCAAGGCCATGGCGGCAACGCCCAGAACCACCCCGTTCCCCGCCGGTGCCCCGTTCCTTCCCAAGCTGGAATATGGCCGGATGCAAGGCTACGCCTGCGGCCTGGATACAGTGGATGCGGTCAAGTCCCGCCAGGAGGACGGGGAAGAGGTTTGGGAGCCGGTGGCCGGGTTCCGGCCTTATCGGATCGACACCATCAAAATCCACGACCCGACCACGGCCTTGAACCATGGCGACGGTGGCCGCCCCGCCAGGCGGTTGCTGATCACCTATCGTCGTCCGGAGGCCCCGGCCCTGCTGCAAAAGGTGGTGGACGTTGAGGACTTCGGCAAGCCTGCCGTCATGCAGCAACTTGGCTTTGTGCATGACCCGCGAAGGCTGGCCTACCTGCTGCAAACCTTGAGCCGGGACCAACGCCAAGCCCTTGAATCGGTTGGGGTGGTGGGATTGGTCCAGGTTGGCCAGCAGGTCAAGATCATTGACGCCAGCAACTCCTATTTGACCGAGGAAGAGTGTATCTATTCGCGGCTGCGGATTCCCAGCGCCGCCCCGGAAACCGCCCGCCCGATCCTGGAGAGCATGGCCGGGTTGCTCAAGGATGACCTGGCGTTGATCTGGCTGGGGTGGCACCTGGGATCATTGATGAAGGTCTTCCTGGGGTTTTGGCCGCATCTTTCGGTTTCCGGCCATGCGGGCAGTGGCAAGACCTTCATTGCCGGTGTCATACAGACCTTGACTGGCTGCGAATGCCGGGAACCTACCATCCTGCAAACCTCCTTTCGCCGCATGAAGGCCCTGGCCAATCACCTATACCCTTCGATTTTTGACGAGATATCCAGGGCTTCCAAGGATGACCTGGCAAACTTCGTGGACCTGCTGAACACATCCTACCGCTACGGCTTGCGCCCACATGGCACCAAAGGGTTGTTTTTGGTGGCCGCCCCGGTTTGCCTGGTGGGCCAGGACAACCCGGTCACCGACCCCGCCATCAATTCCAAGATGATCGCCTTTGAACTGGACGGGATGAAGAATGAGTCCGGGAAGTTCGAGCCGGACGCCCCTTTCCCGGTAAGGGAATGGGCACAATGGCTTGTTGCCCGCTGGGACAGAAAGAAGGCCGCCCAACGGTTGAAGGTCCATAAGGATGCCCTGGCGGCTAAATTGACCAGCAGGCCGGATGATACCAACATCAGCCGATTCGTGGAGAATTACGCCGCCCTGCAATTCGCCCTGGAAGAGCTTTTGGCCTTCGCCGGGTATGAAAAAGCCGAGATCCTCAATCATCATGTCTTCGCTGTCCTGCCCGACATCATGAACCGGCATCTTCGGGACTCGGAAGTCATGCGCCGGGAGTCGGTGGCCATCCTGGATCGGCTGGCGCGAGAGATCATGTTGACGCGGGAACAGGACTTGCCCCCGTTCGAGGTGGCGGGCAACCGCCTGTTTATCCCATCCAAGATCATCCTGGATTTCTTGGGAAAACGTGCTCCAGGCTTCCATTCGCCGGTTGTCTCAACGCAACGTCTGCATAGCCACCTGAAACATGATGGCTTCCTGTTGAGCCAAGATTTTCAGAAACGCATTAAAGGACAACGCTTCAATTGTGTTGTCCTGGACCTGGCCAAGATGGCCGAGGCCGGGATTGATTGGCCCAGGGATGACCCCAGCGAGACCGAGCGATGAACCGGCAACCCATCCCGCCCCCAGACCTGACCAGGCCGCCGCCTGGTGTTGCCGCTATCCGTCACCTCCCTGCCGAGTCGGTCCGGATGGAGGCCTACCACGAACGCTCCAGTATTCTGGAGTATGAGGCCGGGATTCCGCAGACCCCCGCCGAATGGTTGGCGGCCTTGATGGTGATGGACCGCCCCGGAGAGATTCCGGAATCCATGTGGAACCTGTTCAAGGCTGATACCGCCGCCTTCCTTGCCCATTATTTCCGTCCCCAGACGGCCCGAGGAAGGGGATAGCCATGGCCCGGCCCTGTTCCGTCTGTGTCCACGCCAAGCGCAAGGCGATTGATACCGCCCTGCTGGCTGGGGAGTCGTTCCGCGTTTTGTCGCAAAAATTCAGGCTGTCCACGGACGCCTTACGTCGGCATCAAATGGCGAACCATATACCCCAGGCCATGGCCAAGGCCCAGGAAGCCCAGGAGGTGGCCAGGGGTGACAGCCTGCTGGATACCCTGGCGACCTTGACGGCGGACGCCACCCGGATTCAGGAGGGAGCCGAGAAAAAAGGGAACTACCAGGCCGCCCTTGGCGCGATCCGGGAGCGCACCAGGTTGGTTGAACTGACCGCGAAAATGAGGGGGGAGCTTGAGAGCGGGGTAAAGATTCAGGTGGCGATTCTGGCCGCGCCAGAGTGGCTATCCCTGCGCGGGATTATCCTGGCGGCCCTGGAACCCTTCCCGGAGGCCCGCCAGTCCGTGATAAGGGCCATAGCCCATGAATGACCTGGCCGCCGACCTGCGCCTTGCCCTTGACCCCCTGGCGTTCGCCCGCCGGTTGGGCATTGAGCCGGACCCATGGCAAGAGCGGGTTTTGTCCTGGCCTGGTAAACGGCTGTTGCTGAACTGTTCCCGCCAGGCGGGCAAATCGACGACGGCAAGCGTTCTGGTCCTGCATCGCGCCATCTATTGGCCGGGGAGCCTTTCCATTCTCGTTTCGCCATCCCTGCGGCAATCCAGCGAGCTTTTCCGCAAGGTCACGGAACTTATGGCCCGGTTGGACGAAAAACCCAAGCTGGCCGAGGACAACAAGCTGTCCCTGCGGATGCAATCCGGGAGCCGGGTTTTGTCCCTGCCTGCCAGCGAGGCCACCATCCGAGGCTTTTCCGGGGCAAACCTGGTCATTGAAGACGAGGCAAGCCGGGTTCCCGATGACCTTTACCGCGCCGTCCGGCCCATGTTGGCAACGTCCGGGGGCAAGCTGATCCTGATGAGCACCCCTTTCGGCAAGCGCGGCCACTTCCATGATGAATGGCACGGGGATGCGGCTTGGGAGCGCATCCAGGTGAAGGCTACGGATTGCCCGCGTATCGATCCCGCTTTCCTGGCTGAAGAGCGGGCAAGCCTTGGGGATTGGTGGTTCAAGCAAGAGTACCTGTGCGAGTTCGTGGAGACCACGGACCAGGTTTTCAGCTACGAGGAAGTAATGAACGCCCTGTGTGATGGGCAACCACTTTTTTTGTGAGGGATGAAATGTCGAGTCATTTGGAGGACGTATGGAGGAAGGAAAGGGAGGAAAAGGAACGGGACGCCACGGATATCCTGATCGGGTTGGATCTTGGCCAGGCCAAGGATTACACGGCGATAACCATCATTAAGCGATTCCGCGAGAAACGCCCGGTCGAATACCAGTTGCAGCATTTAGAGCGGATGAAAGGCATTCCCTACCCGGACCAGGTTGCACGGGTGGCCGAAATCATCAAGTCACCGAAACTGACAGGCTACCGTATTTTCTTGATCGTGGATCAAACAGGGGTAGGCCGCCCCGTGATGGACATGCTACGCGCATCCAGGCTGGGGATTCCCATCATTGCCATCATGATCCATGGCGGGGATGCGGTTGGCCAGGAGGGGCAGGAATACCGGGTCCCTAAGCGGGATCTGGTGGGAGTGCTGCAAGTGCTGTTTCAAAACAAGCGGTTCCAGGTGATCCGCACCATACCGAACGCGGAGCTATTGATTCAAGAACTGATGAACTTCAAGGTCAAGATCAACCTGGCAACCGCGCATGATTCCTATGAGGCCCTGCGCGAGGGGGACCATGACGACTTGGTTCTATCTGCCGCCATTGCCTGTTGGTGGGGTGAGAAAAACCCGCCGGTGGACTTTTCGCAAATCCAAGGAGTTGGCCGCCGCCCCTTGGGCCAGTCATCGAATGACCAGGTTGAGATTGTTGGTGATGGTGTTGGGTGGGGATCGGCGGGCAACGGCCTTGATTTTACCGGATATTGAGGAGGAACCATGGATTACGGTCTTGAGGATGCTGATTTCGATAACGTTCAAGTGGACGACCTGCCAGAATCCGCGCAAGAGGTTGCGGAGGTCATTGGACTTCCTGCAACCATCACCCTGATTCGCGCCTATGGTGGCCGCCGGATCTTTGGTTGGTGTAAGATTCTTTCTGTAAATTGCCCATCGGGGTGATGGAGGGCGGGTTTGTACGAAAAGGAGAGCGGCAAAGGGATGCGGTATTTTGTCGGGGACTTCGGAGGCTTCAAGCTGCTGATGATGCCCAACAAAGACGCCGCCCAGGGGGAGCCGGAATGGAATCTGTTTGCGGTAGAACGGTTGCCCAGGGTGACCAGGTGATAACCAGGTCACCCTGGTGGGGACGAGAGAGCAAGCAAGGCAATTGCGCTACTTTATGCAACGCAATTCCGCCAAGTGTCTACACTGTGTCTACACTAACCGGAATAGCACATTGAAAAATATTTTATATGATTGATTTTAATGGCAATTTAGGCAACATAAACCAACCAAACCCGCTAACTACTAATTAGCGGGTTTGGTGTTTGCCTGGCATTGCCTGACCGTTGCCATGCTTGGCATGGAGTGTGCAAGGCAAAATTTGCGCATTGTATTGCGCAATACACAGCAACGCATGGGTTGCGTTGCGGATGACTGCCAGGCGGAAGCAAGGCAAAAAAACGTGGTGCAAGGCATGGCAAGGCGGATGGTCCGCAATGCAGATTGCAAGGCAAAGGACAAGACCATGGCAATTTTACCAAATTTCACCCTGCGGCTTGAACCTGAATTGCGGGATCTGGTCAAGGCCGCCGTCCGCTATGCGCGGCAAGCGGGAGGCCGGGAACGGCTGGAGGAATTCCTTGCCGGTGGCCAAGGGGAAGGACATCAAGCCCTGGCCGGACAAGTGGCCGACCTGGCGGAACGGCTGGCCCGCCTGGAAGAAACCAAGACCCTGGAAAGGCAAGGATTCATGGACATGGCCGCCAGACTGGAACCGCTGGAGGCCCTGGCCGCCGGGATCGATGGGACCATCCTGGCCATGATCCGGAGGGAACTGGAGACCAGCAAGGCGGATGCAATGCAATCGGCATTGCATCAAAAAACGCCCCAGGACGCGCTACAAGGCCATGTGACGGCTGGGGATGCCAATACGCCAGGGCAACCCGAAACCACCATCCAGGACGCGCCACAAGGCCAAGGCGAGGCAAAGAAGCCGGATACCCAAGCGAGGAAGG
>JADFYM010000093.1 GCA_015233035.1 Magnetococcales bacterium | reverse complement strand
CCAGCAAGCTGTAGTCACGAAACCAGCACCGTATCGATCACTTGTTGCGAACCCAAGAGGGAAGATTCACAAGACAAAGACGCTTGATCGAAGTGGATAGGGCTTAACCGAAGTGGATACCTAGTTCAGGGGATTGCGGCCACGTTGCTGGGGGTGACCCGGCAATCGCTGAATTATCGTCTCAATGCCCGCAAACGGGATGCCTGAAGCTTCTTCTGCGGTCCCAGGATCGAGAGTCAGGGAATTCCCCATGCGATTGCCCTGACTCTCGTGTGCGCGCCATCCTCGACCCAGCCTCTTTGTGGTCTGTCCGGGATATGGTATAAGGGTCTGTTGCGACCGGTGGCCGCGACGCCAACCGCGACCGGTTGCCTCGGACAAAATCCCATTCCATGGAGCCTCCTGTTCCCATGTCCTTTCGACGTATTGTGTTGGTGCTGTTCCTGGCCTGTCTGGCAGGTGGTTATCTGTGGTCACAGGATCGGTTTCCCTACCAGGCCTATTGGCGTACCCGTTGGGCGACGGCTCCGGTGGTCGCACCAGTGGTCGCTGGCGCATCGGCCATACCGGTGCGGGTGGTAACCCTGACGCCCCGCGCCTTCCCCGTCCTGCTGGAAACCCTGGGCGTGGTGGAACCGGTCGCCACCGTGACCATCAAGGCCAGAGTGGATGGCCAGTTGCTCAAGGCCTGGTTTGAAGAAGGAGCCATGGTCCACAAGGGGGATCGTCTCTTCACCCTGGACGACCGCACCTTTGTCGCCCAGGTGCATCAGGCCCAGGCCAATCTGGCCAAGGATCAGGCCCAATGGGAGAAGGCCCGCCTGGATCTCGCCCGGTATACCGATCTGGCCAAACGGGATGTGGCCTCCAAAGGGCAATGGGAAACCTATCAGGCCGCCATGGCCACTTTGACGGCCAGTCTGGAGGCCGACCGGGCCCAACTGGACCAGGCCCGCCTGCTGCTCGGTTTTGCCACCATCGAATCTCCCATCGATGGCCTGGCCGGTCCCCTGCTGCTCCACCCCGGCAACCTGATCAGAAACAATGATGCCGGGCTGGTGGTGATCCACCAGATCCAGCCGATCGATGTCAAATTTGCGGTCGCGGAAAAATATCTGGCCCCGTTGCGACAACGGATGGCCCAGGGGGGAACCCAGGTGGCCATCCGCCTGCCCGAGGGCGAACAGGTGGTGGAAGAGGGGATCCTCTCCTTCCTGAACAATGCGGTGGATGCCTCGACCGGTACCCTTCAGGTCAAGGCGCGCACCGCCAACCGGGCAGGACGGCTGTTGCCCGGTCAGTATGTGCGGGTTGCCATCAACCTGTTTGAACTGGAACAAAGCCTGGTCGTCCCCTCCGAGGCGATCCAAATGGGGCAGCAGGGCCTGTTTGTCTTTGTGGTCGGGGCCGATGAGACCGCCAGCAACCGGTCGGTCAAGGTTCTGGCGGCCCAAAAGGGGGAATCGGCCATCGCTGGCGCAGTGCAGCCCGGTGATCGGGTAGTGGTCGATGGCCATGTGCGCCTGGCCGTGGGTACTCCTGTGGTGATCCGGGGAACACCCGCCCCATGAATGTATCCGAATTGTGTATCCGCCGCCCGGTGATGACCATTCTGGTGATGCTGGGGCTGTTTTTTTTCGGGGCCATCGCCTATCGCGATCTGCCGATGAGCGAACTGCCCAACGTCGATTTTCCCACCTTGCAGGTGAGTGCCGATTTCAGGGGGGCCAGCCCGGAGACCATGGCTTCCGCCGTGGCCACCCCGTTGGAGGCGCAATTTTCCGGTATCGCCGGGTTGGATTCCATGACCTCGGTCAGTGCGCAAGGCTCCACCCGCATCACGCTGCAATTTTTGTTGGAGCGGAACATTGATGCCGCCGCCCAGGATGTGCAATCCGCCATTGCCGCCGCCATGCGCAACCTGCCGCCGGATATGACCACCCCCCCCTCGTTTCGCAAGACCAACCCGGCGGATCTGCCGATTTTTTATGTCGCCCTCTATTCATTGACCCTGCCCCTCTCCACCGTGGATGAATTTGCCGAGACCCAATTGGGCGAGCGTCTCTCCACCATTCCGGGGGTCTCCCAGGTGCAGGTGTTTGGCTCCCAGAAATATGCCGTGCGCATCCAGGCCAATCCCGACAAACTGGCAGCCATGGGTTTGACCTTGCTGGATGTGCAAAAGGCGGTGCAGGGGGCCAATGTCAATCAACCCACCGGTGCCCTGGATGGACCGGATCGTGCCCTGTCCATCAAGGTCGATGGCAAACTGGATACCGCCGCCGCTTACAAGCCGGTGGCCATCGGCTATCGCAACGGCTCGCCCATTCGTCTGCAAGAGGTGGCCTTGGCCATCGACAGCGTGGAAACGGACAAGGTGGCCGGTTGGTATGGCTCCCACCGGGGTATCGTCCTCGCCGTTTTGCGGCAACCCGGCACCAACGCCGTGGCCACCGTGGATGCGATCAAAAAAATGTTGCCGGTTTTCATGAGTTCGCTGCCACCTTCTGTCCAACTGGAGGTGCTGTATGATCGCACCATTTCCATTCGGGCCGCCGTCGCGGATGTGCAGTTTTCTCTCCTGCTGGCGGCCTGTCTGGTGGTGTTGGTGATTTTTTTGTTCCTGCGCAATGTCTCGGCCACCCTGGTGCCTGGGTTGGCCATGGTGCTGTCGGTGGTCGGCACTTTTGCCGCCATGAAAATGCTGGGCTTCAGCCTGAACAATCTCTCTTTGCTGGCGTTGACCTTGTCGGTGGGGTTTGTGGTCGATGATGCCATCGTCATGCTGGAAAATATTATGCGCCATGTGGAGATGGGCGCAACCCCCTGGGAGGCGGCCATCAACGGCTCCCGCGAGATCGGTTTTACCATTCTCTCCATGACCTTGTCCCTGGTGGCCGTGTTTATTCCGTTGCTGTTCATGGGCGGCATCATGGGCCGTCTGCTGCATGAGTTTGCCATGACCATCTGTGCGGCCATTCTGGTGTCGGGTGTGGTCTCCCTGACCTTGACTCCGATGCTTTGCAGTCGCGTCCTCCGCCCCCATGCCCCGATGCCACCCGCCGGGGAGTTGGCCCAGACGCCCCATGCGGCCCAGCCCGCCATGGGTCGCCTGTTTTTCTGGTTGGAGAGTGGCTTTGCCCAATTGCTGCGCGGTTATGAACGGACCTTGCGCATCGCCTTGCGCCATCGGCGGTGGGTGCTGGTCTCGCTGGTGTTGACCATGATCGGCACGGGGTATCTCTATGCGGTGTTGCCCAGGGATTTTATTCCCACCGGGGATACCAACCAGATTATCATTTTTACCGAGGGACCGGAGGATGCCTCCTTTGCCTATATGGTGGCGCATCAGCGGGCAGTGGCGGAGATTGTGGAAAAAGAGCCAAACCTGCAAGCGTACATGTCCTTTGTGGGACCGGGTGGCCCCAAATCGACCGGCAATTCCGGTCGCCTCTTCATGCGGCTCAAACCCCTGGATGAACGCACGGTGGGGGCCGAGACCATCATGCGGGCCCTGCGGGAGAAGTTGACGGCGATTACCGGGCTGAAATCTTTCCTGCAAATGCCACCCCCCATTCGCATCGGGGGGCAATTGACCTCGGCCCAGTATCAATATGCCTTGCAACACACAGACCTGGACGAATTGTACAAATGGACCGACCGCTTTGTGGCGGAGCTGAAAAAGCAGCCGGGGGTGCAGGATGTGACCAGCAATCTTTCGCTGAACAGTCCCACCCTGATGGTGCGGATTGATCGGGACAAGTGTACCGCGCTGGGGGTGAGTGTGGCCCAGGTTGAGGATATTCTGGGGATGGCCTTTGGTGCCAAGCAGATTTCCACCATTTATGGTGCCGCCAATCAATATCAGGTGATTCTGGAGGTGGCCCGGACTGCCCAGAATTATCCCGACGATATTGCCCGACTGTATGTGCGGGGCAGCAGTGAGGGGTTGATCCCGTTGTCCACGCTGGTGACGGTCGAAAATATCCGGGATGCCCTGACCATCAACCATCTGGGGCAAATGCCCGCCGCCACCCTCTCCTTCAATCTGGCCCCAGGGTATGCCCTCAGCCATGCCGTGGAATTTATTCATCGGGTCCACGAGGTGTTGCAACCGCCCATCGGCCTGACGGGCAGCCTGCAAGGGGCCGCCCAGGCCTTTGAATCCTCCTGGCAGGGGATGGGCCAGTTGTTGCTGGTGGCCCTGGTGGTGGTTTATATTGTGCTGGGTATTTTGTATGAAAGTTTTCGCCATCCGGTCACCATTCTCTCCGGGTTGCCTTCGGCAGGGGTGGGGGCCTTGTTTACCTTGTGGCTGTTCAAGGTGGATTTAAGCTTCTATGCCTTTGTGGGGGTGATCATGTTGGTGGGTATCGTCAAGAAAAATGCCATCATGATGATCGATTTTGCCCTGGAGTGGCGCAAACAGCATGCGGGCACCGCCGAGGAGGCCATTCTGCAAGCCTGTCTGATCCGTTTTCGGCCCATCATGATGACCACCATGGCGGCCTTGATGGGCACCCTGCCCATTGCCATCGGGACCGGGGTGGGGGCCGAGGCCCGGCAACCCCTCGGTTTGGCTGTGGTCGGCGGCTTGCTGCTGTCCCAGTTTCTCACCCTCTATTTGACCCCGGTGATCTATCTTTATCTGGAAAAATGGGGCAAAGAGGCGCATGATGGGACATCGGTCCCAACCCCATAAGAATGTGTATCGGAACGGGAGATATGAAAATGGGCACAACCATTATAGAAAATGTCAAGGGGATAGATATCCCATCTCAATGGACCAGACAGATCAAGGATGATCTTGATTCAACATTTACCCTGATAATAAAAAGAAGCGCAGATACAGAGAATAAATCCGATCAAAATAAATGGGATGCGGTTGCTGACCGGTTTTTGAAAGAATACAGTTTGATGGGAAAATCAGAGGAGGTGAGCCGGATTGTCCGGGAGTTCAGGGAAAATTATATATAACGTGCCAATTAAATGACAACATATCTGTTGGATACAAATATTATTTCCTATCTCGAAGACCCGCTCTCTCCGTTTCATGCGGGTATATTGCAGAGAATACGGTCTCTTGAGCAAGATGATGTTGTTTGTATATCGATTCTTTCTGTATATGAATACGAATACGCCATTCATACGGCTGACAGGGAGACTGCGGAGGGTTTGGTGCGAACGCGGGAAACAGCTCTTGATCTGTTCCCGGTGGTTCCGCTGAGCCTGGAGGGGGCAGCTCACCCCGGCTTCAGACTGGAGATGTGGAAGAGCAAAGGAGGTGGGCCATGTTGATGGTTTCCAACAAACCGTCCCTGTTGATCGTGGATGACTATCCCGGCAATGTGTTGGCGATCCAATCCATTCTCAAAGAGGAATACACCCTCCTGACTGCCGCCAGTGGTCGGGAAGCCCTGCGTATTGCCCAGACCAAGACGGTGGACCTGATCCTGCTGGATGTGGCCATGCCGGACATGGATGGTTTTGAAGTGTGCCGACAACTCAAGGCGGTGCCTGCCACGCAGGATATTCCCGTCATTTTTATTACCGCGCTGGATGGGGTGCTGGATGAGCAGCGCGGGCTGGAAGTGGGCGCAATCGATTATATCACCAAGCCCTTCAGTCGCGCCATCGTGGTGGCGCGGGTGCGCAACCATCTGGAACGGTTGCGCCTGCACCGGTGGAACCAATGGATATTGGATGCCGTGGGCGAGGGGTTGTATGGGCTGGATCCGATCGGTCGGGTCACCTTCATCAATCCGGTGGCCGCCCGCATGTTGGGGTGGGCCAGCGCGGAACTGCTGGGCCAATCCCACCGTCTGTTTCACCATGCCCCAGGGGATGAAGATTATCCCTGCCGCACCTGTTCCCTGAATGCCGCGCTGACCGGCGGGGAGGCCTACCGCGAGGAGCAATCCACCTTCTGGCGGCGGGATGGTTCGTCATTCATGGTGGAATATACGGTCAGTCCGATCCATGAACATGCCAAATTCAAGGGGGTTGTGGTCGTTTTCCGGGATATTACCGAACGGTTGCGGATGGCGGATGCCCTGCGGGCCTCGCGGGCCAAGGCCGAGGCCGCCAGCTATGCCAAGTCGGAATTTCTCGCCAACATGAGTCATGAAATCCGCACCCCCATGAATGCCATCATTGGCCTGAGCGATTTGGCTTTGGGCATTCATCTGCCCGACCGGGCGCGGGACTATTTGACCAAAATTGCCAGTTCCTCCCGCCTGCTCTTGCGCATTATCAACGACATTCTGGACTTTTCCAAGATTGAGGCGGGCAAGATGGCCCTGGAACCGGTGCCCTTCAATCTGAACGATCTGTTTGACAATCTGGGCAACATGTTTCGCGAGAAGGCGGCGGAGAAGGGCATTGAATTAAACATGTCCGTCATCCACTCGGTGCCTCCCATTTTGATCGGGGATGACACCCGTTTGCAGCAGGTGTTGTTGAATCTGATCAGCAATGCCGTCAAGTTTACCGAATCCACCCCCCACAGCAACGGCGAGATTGATGTCCGGGCGGTGCCGATTGATCGATCCGATGAGCAGGTGCGCATGGCATTTTCGGTGCGGGATACCGGCATTGGCCTGGATCCCGACCATATTGCCCGCCTGTTTGACCCCTTTACCCAGGCGGATGGTTCCATCACCCGCCGGTTTGGGGGGACGGGGCTGGGCTTGCACATTTGCAAACGGCTGGTGGGCATGATGGGGGGGGTGATCGATGTGGAAAGCACCCCCGGCAGGGGATCCATCTTTTATTTTACGGCCCAGTTTGGCTATCAGCAGCGGGAATATCCCACCCAGACCATCCTGCCCGAAGCCCTCAAGCAGATCAAGGTGCTGGTGGTCGATGACAATGAGACAGCCCGGTTGCTGATGCAGACCATGCTGGCCGGATTTGGTATTGTGCCCACCCTGGTCAACGCGGGTGACCAGGCGTTGCTGGCGGTGCAGACTGCCGTGCAGCAGGGGGTTCCCTTTGATCTGGTCTTCATGGATCAGCGGATGCAACGCATGAGCGGCATCGAAACCACCGAACGGTTGCTCTCCTTGACCGATCCCCGGGACGGACCGGCGGGCAGGATCATCAAACCACCCAAAATTATCATGTTGACTGCTTTCATGAAAAAAGAGATCGAGGGTCCGGCTGGCACGGCCGGGGTGGACCGCATTCTGCAAAAACCGATTGGGCGTATTGCCTTGTTCAACGCCATTCTGGATGTCTTTGGGGTGGGAGATGCCAAAATTACGGATCCGAAATGTGCCGTGCGGGAAGACAAGACCGAGGTGATGCGGCGTATCGGTGGGGCGCGTGTCCTGCTGGCCGAGGATAATGCCATCAATCAGCAGGTGGCGCGGGAGATTCTGGAGGGGGTGGGTCTCGTGGTGGAGATTGTCGGTCATGGGGCCGATGCGGTGCAGCGGGTACTGGAGACCAGAGGAGACACACCCTCGGCATTTGATGTGGTGTTGATGGATATTCAAATGCCTGTCCTGGATGGGGTGGAAGCCGCCCGCCAGATCCGCACCCACCCGGAGTGGGCAGACTTGCCCATTATTGCCATGACCGCCCACGCCATGACCGGTGACCGGGAAAAATATCTGGAGGTGGGCATGAATGACCATGTCACCAAGCCCATCGATAAAAAATCCCTGTATGCAACGCTGATCAAATGGATTCAACCCCGGCCGGGCGTGGGCGTGGGCGTGGGCGGGGAGGCGGCGGTATCGCCACTGGCAGCGGGGGGGGTGCCTTTGGCGCAAGAGAGGCCGTTGTTCCCGGTTGCCCACCTGTTTGAGGGGGAGAGTGCGCCAGCTTGGCTGGATCACCTCTCCGGGATTGATGTGATGGATGTCCTGGATCGTCTGGACAATAACTATACTATTTTGCGTCGTCTCCTGCTGGAGTTTCGGCGGGATTTCGCCGCGTCGGTGGAAATGTTGCAAAACGGGTTGCGCAGCGACCAGCCCGCCGCCTTGCAGGAAGCGAAACGGTTGGCCCATACCATTCGGGGCATGGCGGGCAATCTTTCGGCCCGACAACTGTGTGTGGCTGCCGAACAGTTGGAAAAGGCCATTCAGGCGGACCAGCAAGAGATGTGGCCCGTGCTTCTGGCAGAGTTCACGCGGGAAATGACCCTGCTGTTGCACACCATCGCGTCTCTTCCTGCCGAAGGGGCGGGGGAAAGGGCGGATGCGACGGCACCGGCACACAAAGAGCAGGTCTTGGGACTTCTGGTCGAGTTGGGCGAGTTGATCGAGGCCAGCAATCTGACCGCCTTGCGCTGTTTTGACACCCTGAAACAGACGTTGGGTGGAATGTTGGCGACAGAGGTCAGTGCACTGGAGGGCGTGCTCTATCAACTGCAATTTGCCGAGGCCCAGACCGCACTGACGGCGTTGGCGGTTGCGGTGAAGAATATTCCATGACCTGGAATCTCTCTTCCTCCCCGGATGAGGCTGCCGTCCGCATCCTGCTGGTGGACGATCAGCCGTTGACCGAACGCCTGGTCCGGCAAATGTTGACCGACGGCACGGTGGCGGAGTGGCGGCTGGATTATCTGCGGGATCCACGCACCGTGGCGGCCCAGGTCCAGGAGATCGCGTATGATGTCATCCTGTTGGATCTGGTCATGCCGGACTGGGATGGTTTTGCCCTGTTGCAGCAGTTGCGGGGTCTGCCGGAGACCCGACAGGTGCCCATCGTCATGCTGACCTCCACGGAAGATGCGGTCCACAAGGCCCGGGCCTTTACCCTGGGAGCCAATGATTATCTGATCAAATTGCCGGATACAGTGGAACTGCTGGCCCGGTTGCGCTATTACGGCACGGCCCATCGTGCCCATCTGCGGCAGCAGGCGGCGGAAAGGGCTTTGTTGGACCGGGAGGCGCATTTGCAGGCCATTCTGGACAATGCCCTGCTCGCCATCATCACCATGGACCGCACGGGTCAAATCCTGGATGTCAATCCCGCTGCCACCCAGTTGCTTGGCTATCCCCCTGCCGCGATGGTCGGGCAACCCATGGCCCGGTTTATTCGCTCCGAACCCTTTTGGTCGTTCTATGCCCGGCTGGTCTCGGCCGACCTGCCCCCGGCAGAGACGGTTGGTCCCGGCAACAAAATGTGGCATGTGGATGGTTGGCGGGAAAATGGCAAGCAGGTTGACCTGGAAATGGCGATTGTGGCGACCAGTCGGGCCGGGGAACGCTTTTTTACCGCCTTTTTGAATGATGTCACCGACCATAAACAGTTGCTCAAGTCGTTGGAAGAGACTCTGACGGTGGCTGAAACGACCAGTCGGGTCAAGAGCGATTTTTTGGCCACGATGAGTCATGAAATCCGTACCCCCATGAATGCGGTCATTGGTCTGACCGCTCTGGCCCTCCAGACGGAGCTGTCGCCCAGAACCCAGGATTATTTGACCAAAATCCGGGATGCCTCCCATGCCCTGTTGCGGATTATCAATGACATTCTCGATTTTTCCAGGATGGATGCCGGCGGGTTGCAACTCGAGGTGGTCCCTTTTCAATGGCCGGATCTGTTTGACCATTTGTTGAACCTGTTTCGCCAACAGGCGGAGGAGAAGGGGATTGCATTGACCCTGGAGGTGGCCCCGGATTGTCTGGGCTCCTGGTTGGGGGATGTCTTTCGCCTGGAGCAGATCTTGATCAACCTGATCAGCAATGCGCTCAAGTTTACGGAGCGGGGGAGCGTGGTCTGTCGGGTGCAACCGGGCATCCCGCCGCCGGGGACGCCGGTGGGGCCGACTGCGCCCCGGAACTGGCTGACGGTGACCGTGCAGGACACCGGGATTGGCTTGACGGCGGAGCAACAGGATCGCCTGTTCAACCCGTTCATGCAGGCCGACTCTTCCACCACACGCCGCTATGGGGGCACCGGCCTGGGCCTCAGTATTTGCAAACGTATTGTCGATGCGATGGGGGGGCTGATCGGGGTGGAGCGTCAGTCGGGTGGGGCAGCCTCCACGGGCAGTCTGTTCCATTTTACCATTGCCCTGGCCCAGGCGGCGGTCGCCGCTCCTGTGCCCGCGCCGGGAGTGGGCGCGGAACGCGCGGACTGGGTGGTGGATCTGGCCGAGATGGATCGATATGTGGCCCACAATTATCATGTCCGGGCAGATCCCGTGGACTATGTCGCCCTGACGGCCAAACTGGCGGGGGCCTGTCTGCTGCTGGTGGAGGATATGCCGATCAATCAGCAGGTGGCCAAGGAGTTGTTGGAAAAGGTGGGTATTCGGGTGGATGTGGCACCGGATGGGGTGACGGCGGTGCAGATGGCAGCGACGCAACATTATGATGCCATTCTGATGGATATTCAAATGCCGGGCATGGATGGCTATGAGGCGACGCGCCTGATTCGCGCTGGCGCAGACGCGCTTCCCGGCGGCGCGGGCGAACGGTTGGCAATGGTGCCGATCATCGCCATGACCGCCCACACCCTGTTGGATGATCAGGCGCGCTGTCTGGCGGTGGGGATGAATGATCATGTGAGCAAACCGGTGGATCAGAGCCAGCTTTATCAGGTTTTGGTGCGCTGGATTGCGCCTGTGGCAGGTGCCGCCGAGCGGGAGGCCCCGCTCCCGGGGCGCGGGGCGACGACAACGGTGGCACCCCTGCCCCCAGACCAGTGGTGGGCGATGCCCGCCGGGTTGCCGGGTATTGATGTGGCGGACGGTCTGGGTCGGACGGGGGGCAACCACGCCTTGTATGGTGCCCTGTTGCAGGAATTTGTCCGCGAATTTGAGCAAACGCCCGCGCAGGTGCGGGCCATGCTGACCGGGCGACGGCAGGATGATCTCCCTTCTGCCAGCCAACGGGTCCACGCCATTCGGGGCATGGCGGGTAATCTGGCTGCCCGGGATCTGTCTCAGGCAGCCCAGGAACTGGAACAGGCCATCCAGGCGGAGAGACGGGCGGCGTGGCCGGCTTTGCTGGATCGGTTTGCCTGGGCCATGCGGCAGGTTGTGACCGCTGTCCAGACCTTGCCGGTGGCGCAGGAAGCGGATCCTGGGGCGGATGCAACGGGGGCCCCCCTGGATCAGGCGGTCGTTGTCGCCCGCTTGACCCGCCTGGCCGGGTTGGTCGCAGAGGGCAACGTGGAGTCTTTGTCCTGTCTGTCCGGGCTGAAGGCCGCGTTGCGGGGGCTGGGCGTGGGTAACGAGATGCAACGGTTGGATGCCTGTCTGGAACAATTTGATTTTGAGGGGGCGGCATTTTCCCTGGCCGTCATCGCACGGGCGTTGGACTTTTCCCTGGAGCCGGGCGGATGAACAAGACCGAGGACAGACCCAAAATTTTGATCGTGGATGATGTGCCGGGCAACATCAAGATGCTGGCGGCCATTTTGCTGGAGGATTATACCATCCTGACGGCCACCAGCGGGTGCAACGCTTTGCGCATGGCCGCCGCGCAGTATCCCGATCTGATTTTGCTGGATGTGATGATGCCGGAGATGGATGGTTTTGCCTGCTGCCGGGCCCTGAAAGCGGAACCGGTCACCCGCGACATTCCCGTCATTTTTATCACGGCGAAGGACAGTGCCCTGGATGAGCAGCGGGGTCTGGATGTTGGCGCAATCGATTATATCACCAAGCCGTTCAGTCGGGCTATTGTTGCCGCCCGGGTCCGCAACCATCTGGATCGTCTCCGTCTGCACCGGCGCAATCAGTGGATGCTGGAGGCTGTGGGCGAGGGGTTGTATGGTCTGGATCGGGAGGGTTGTTTCACCTTTGTCAATCCGGCGGTCACCCGCCTGTTGGGCTGGGCAGAGGCAGCCTTGCTGGGCCAATCCCACCGCATTTTTTATCATGGTCCTGTCCCGGCGGCTGCCCAGGGTTGTGACTGTGCGGCCTGTTCCCTTTCGTTGGCGACAGCCGGGGGTGTTGTGCAACATCTGGAGCAGGTGGCCTTTCACCGCCAGGATGGCTCGACCGTCATGGTGGACTTGACCGCCAGTCCCATCCGCGAAAACACCCAGATCAAGGGTACGGTGGTGGTCTTCCGGGATATGACGGAACGGTTGCAGATGGCGGACGAACTGCGTGTTGCCCGGGAAAAGGCCGAGGCGGCCAGTCGGGCCAAGTCGGAATTTCTCGCCAATATGAGTCACGAAATCCGCACCCCGATGAATGCCATCATCGGACTGACAGAACTGGCCCTGGGGGTGCCGTTGCCGGACAGAACCCAGGATTATTTGAGCAAAATTGCCAGTTCTTCCCGTCTGCTGTTGCGGATCATCAACGATATTCTCGATTTTTCCAAGATTGAGGCGGGCAAGATGACCCTGGAGGCGGTGCCGTTCCATCTGGGCGATTTGCTCGACAATTTGGGCAACATGTTCCGGGAGAGTGCCGCCGCCAAGGGCATTGAATTGAACATATCGGTCACCCAGTCGGTGGTGCCGGTCCTGATTGGGGATGATACCCGGCTGCAACAGGTCTTGATGAATCTGCTCGGCAATGCCGTCAAATTTACCGACCGGGGCGAGATTGATGTGCGCGCCACCCTGCTGACCCCCCCGGCGGACCAGGTGACCATCGCCTTTTCGGTGCGGGATACCGGCATCGGCATGAATGCGGAGCAGATTGCCCTGTTGTTTGAGCAGTTTACCCAGGCCGATGGTTCGATCACCCGCCGTTTCGGCGGGACGGGCCTGGGATTGAGCATCTGCAAGCGACTGGTTGGCATGATGGGGGGTACCATTGATGTGGAGAGCACACCCAATCGGGGCAGTGCCTTTCATTTTACGGCGGTGTTCGGGTGTCAGAGACGGACCCGGAGACCCAAGATGGCCCTGCCCAAACGGTTGCGCCAGATCAAAGTCCTGGTCGTGGATGACAATGAAACCGCCCGTCTGTTGATGCGCAATCTGCTGAACGGGTTTGGTATTTTGCCCATCCTGGTCACTTCCGGGGATCAGGCCCTGGCGGTGGCGCGGGCGGCCATCGACAAGGGGGTTCCGTTTGATCTGGTCTTCATGGATCAACGGATGCGGAGCATGGATGGCATTGAAACGGTCGAACGGTTGCGGACCCTGGCCCCTGCCCAATCCGAAGAGCACGGCCTGGCCGGGGTGTTGCCCAAGGTGATCATGTTGACCGCCTTTGCCAGGGAGGAGATAGAGAGTCAGATCGGGCTGGTGCAGGTGGACAAGATTCTCCAAAAACCCATCGGTCGCCTGACAGTGTTTAATGCCATTCTGGATGTCTTTGGGGAGGAAGAGGCCAAACTGGTGGAGGAGAGCCGGTCCGTTCCTGTGGAGCGGGAGGATTTGCGGGCCCGTCTGGGTGGGGCACGGGTGTTGCTGGCGGAAGACAATTCGATCAATCAGCAGGTGGCACGGGAAATTCTGGAGGGGATCGGTCTGGTGGTCGAGGTGGCGAACGATGGGGCGGAGGCGGTGCAAAAGCTGGGACAGGCCGCGTTTGATATTGTGTTGATGGACATTCAGATGCCGGTGATGGACGGGATGGAGGCGGTGCGCCGGATGCGTCTGGATCCGGCCTGGGCCGCCATACCGATCATTGCCATGACGGCCCATGCCATGGCGGGGGATCGGGAAAAATATCTGGAAGTGGGCATGAATGATCATGTGACCAAGCCGATTGACAAAAAATCTCTGTATGCGGCCTTGTTGCAATGGATCAAGCCCCGTGCGGGGCTGGGGGATGGGGCGGTATGGATGGCCGGGCAGGCGATGCAGGCCCAGGTTCCTGCATTGGGGGTGACCCATCTGCCTGGCATTGATCTGGCTGGTGTGCTGGATCGTCTGAATGGCAACCACCGTTTGTTCTGTCGGTTGTTGAAAGAGTTTTATCGGGATTTTGCCCAGGCGGAGGAACAGATCGGCCCTTGGTTGCAGGGGGGTGGGGCAGAGGAGTGGGAGGCGGCGGGACGCCTGGTCCATACCATTCGGGGCATGGCGGGCAATTTGTCTGCCCAGCGGTTGTTTGTGGCGGCGGGTTTGCTGGAACAGTCCATCCGGGAAGGCGATGTGGCGGCGTGGCCAGCCAGGTTGACCGATTTTGCCAGTGGTTTGCGGGAGGTGATTCGGGGGATTGCCACCCTGCCGGTGGTGGTGGTCGGGGGAGAAGAGGTCTGTCTCCCAACCGATCCGGCGGTTGATCTGGCGGTTGATCCGGCGGTCTTGATCCCCTTGTTGACCGAATGGTCGCTCTGGATCGAGGAGGGCAATCTCAAGGCGTTGCAGCAGATGTCGGTGATTCGGCCCATGTTGCGGGGGGTGGTGGGGGGGGAGGAGGATGCGCTCGACGCCCTGCATGATGCGCTCGAACGGATGGATTTTGATGGGGCGCAGGCCGCTTTGACCATCATCTTGCAGCGTCTCGCCCCTGTCGCCCAATCATTTTGACTGATTGCGGGTTCAGGGGGGTGCTGACATGCTTTAAAAATATGCGATTGATTGTACAGTGATAGGGGGCCAGGGGGATTATCCCCCTGGTGGGGTCCCTACCCTATGCACACATCTTTATGCTGATAATAAATCCGAAGCATATTGTGCAATTATAGGGGTCCAGGGGGATTATCCCCCTGGTGGGGTCCAGGGG
>JADFYM010000092.1 GCA_015233035.1 Magnetococcales bacterium | reverse complement strand
TGCACGAATTGACCCAACCCACGCCCAAGGATAACTGGGTGGTGCTCATGGCCGGGGGGTTGGGCAGTCGTCTGGGACCGCTGACCGAGGCTTGTCCCAAACCGTTGTTGCGGGTGGGGCCCAAACCCATCCTGGAGGTGATTCTGGAGAGTTTTCTGGAGTATGGCTTCAAGCGGTTTTATGTGTCGGTCAACTATAAAAAACAGATGATCCAGTCCCATTTTGGTGATGGGTCCGCCTGGGGGGCGGAAATTCGCTATCTGGAAGAAAAAGAGCGCATGGGCACAGCGGGTTCGCTATCGCTCCTGCCGGAACGGCCCGCGCAGCCTTTTTTTGTCATGAATGGCGATCTGTTGACCCGGATCCATTTTCAACATATCCTGGATTTTCATACCAAACATCAGGCGCAGGCCACCTTGTGTGTGCGCCGCGTGGAGCAGACCATCCCCTTCGGGGTGGTGGAGATGGAACAGCACCGCCTGGTGCGGATCGAGGAAAAACCGACCCATCACTATTTTGTCAATGCGGGCATTTATGTCCTGGAGCCGACCCTGTTGACCTTGATCCCCGATCAGCAATATCTGGACATGCCTGATCTTTTTCGGAGGGCAATGGCCCAGGGCCATGCCACCGCCGCCTTTCCTTTTCTGGATTATTGGGTGGATATTGGTCAGATGGGAGACTATGACCGGGCCAGACAGGAATATGCGCAGGTGTTTCAATAAGTTCAAGGGGGTCCGGGGGGGATTGTCCCCCCCGGTGGGGTCCAGGGGCAAAGCCCCTGGTGGGGTTGGGGGCAAAGCCCCCTCAGGCCGCAACGCTCATCAAGGCCGTCCAGGCTACCTTTGCCATGCGCCTGTTTTCCAGTCAAGAATCTGTTGCCAATGGGGAACCCTCCTGGCTGGCTGTGCTGGAGACGTTGTGGGCGACGCTCCTGTGTTGGGGCATGGTTTGGCATGGCCACACCCCATGGCCGGTATTGCTGCCACTGGCCATGGCACCGCTCCTGTTGCTGCGTTCCCCGGCATCGACGGCGCAGGGGGCGCGCTGGTTTGCCGCCTATCTGGCGGACAAGACCGAGATCACCCCGTTCAAGACGCCGCTGCAATTCTGGGGCATCCTGGTTCCCCTGATTGTGAGCGTGACCAGTCTCTGCACATCGATATTGGCAGAACACTGGTTGCCGAATCAAACCGATTGGGCCTTGTTTATCCGTGCCACGCTGGTGGGGGTGGTGGCCATGTGGATTGCCATGGCCATTGCTGTGGCGGGGGCGATGGTGGGTGCCGTGGCCGTGGCTTTGACGGTGGCCTTTTCCCTGGCGTTGGGGGCGGCGCGGGCCGGGGTGGCCGAGGTGGCGTTTGCCTGGGCACTGGCGGTCACACTGGTCGGCATGGTGGCGGCCATCGTCGCCCTGATGTGGATGGGGTCCGTGGCCGGGGAAGGGGAGTTGGCCGTCGCGATTGTGTTGGCTGGCATTCCCTGGATCATCGGTATCTGGGTGCGTTCCCTGGGGGTGCGCCTCGTGGCCACGTTATGTCATCCCTGGCGCGGCCTGTGTGCGGTGCCGGACAACTGGCGGCGCGTCGTCTGGGGCTTGGACTTCCGGCATCCCCCGGAACTGGTGCCGGAATTATCTCTCTGGACCCCGGCCTTTTCGCTGGCGGAAATCCGGGCCATTCTCCGTTCGTCGGGCATTCTCCGCAAGTTGTTCGGTCTCCTGGCCTTTGGCTGTTTTTTCCTGCCCGCACTCCTCTACCGTTGGAGTCTCAAATCGACCATCTGGTTCTATTGGCCGTTATTGTATCTGGAAGCGGTACCCCGTGGCCGGGATCCGGTCGTGACGGCGCACTGGCGCGCCGCTTTGCGGGAAGGGCACCGGGAACGGATGCGGCGATGGTGGTCGGTGCTGTTGCTGTTGGCGATGGGCGGGGTTGTTTTTTGCCAGTACCATCTGGATTATGTCGCCCTCCCGGCCTGGTTGGAGCAACGGGTTTTTGCGGTGAGCTTGTTGGCTGTCGGGCAGGGGTGCGCCGTCGCGATGGCCCTGCTGTCATGGGCCATCCAGGGGGTCAACCGTCGTGGGCGCGCAGGGTACGGGTTGCGCGGGTTGGTGTGGCTGCGCAATGGGTGTGCCGTGCTGTGGTTGGGCATAACGGTTTGGTGGGGGGGGCTGGTGTTGCCGTCATAACGGGCGTCCCTCAGCCCGTCCGTTCCATTGCTTCCCTTTCCCCCCCTTGGATCACATAGCCGGGTATGGTAGGATCCGCCCCTGGACCGGTGTCTGCTGCCGCTTTACCCTAACAACAAGGAGAGACTCTTTGAAAACGCAGAAGATTATATTTTTTGTCATGGTGCTGTTTTTGCAGAGTGTGGCCGTGCTGGCGGATGATTTCGAGGCGGGGGTGGCGGCCTTCAAGAAGGGTGACTTCAACGCAGCCTATAAAAAATTTGCCCCCCTGGCCGCCCAGGGCAAGGCGGAGGCACAAACCATATTGGGCCTGATGTTCGGGGAGGGCAAGGGGGTTGCCCAGAGTGACAAGGAAGCGGTCCAATGGTTCAGCAAAGCGGCGGAACAGGGCCATCCCGTCGCCCAGAACAATCTGGGCTTGATGTATGAAGAGGGCAAGGGGGTTGCGCAAAGTGACCAGGCGGCCTTTCAGTGGTTCAACAAGGCGGCTGAACAGGGCAATGCCGAGGCCGAGGCCAATCTGGGGGTGATGTATCAGAATGGCAGAGGGGTCAAGCAGGACGACAAGGAGGCGATGGCCTGGTATCTGAAATCGGCGGAACACTATGCCAGCGTCCAGAATGACAAAGTCGCGGTCGGTTGGTTTTTGAAGGCGGCGGAACTGGGCAGTCCTGATGGCCAGTATGGTCTGGGCTGGATGTATGCGCACGGTCGCGGGGTGACTCAGGACGACCGGGAAGCCGCCAAATGGTATCTGAAGGCCGCCGAGCAGGGATATGTCAAGGCCTATACGCTCCTGGGCGGGATGGCTGTGAGCGGCAAAGGGGTGGCCCAGAACGACAAAGAGGCCGTCGAATGGTACCGGAAGGCGGCGGAACAGGGCGATGCCGTTGCCCAGCGTGCCCTGGGGGTGCTGTACACGAATGGCAAAGGGGTGGCCCGGGATGACAAGGTGGCCATCGAATGGTATCTCAAGGCGGCGGAACAGGGCAACGCCAGTGCCGGGTTCAATCTGGGTTGGATGTATGCGCAGGGCCGAGGTGTGACCCAGGATGACAAGATGGCGGTCGAGTGGTATCGCAAAGCGGCAGATCGGGACAATCCCGACGCCCAGTACAGTCTGGGCTGGATGTATGCCAATGGCACCGGGGTGGCGCAAGATGATCATGAAGCGGTCAAATGGTACCGCAAAGCAGCGGAACAGGGCGATGCCAACGGTCAGGAAAGAGTGGGGTGGATGTATGCCAAAGGCCGAGGCGTGGCGCGGGATGACAAGGAAGCGGCCAAGTGGTTCCAGAAGGCGGCGGAGCAGGGCCATGTGGTGGCTCAGTACAGCCTGGGTGTCCTGTATGGGGAGGGCAAAGGGGTGGAGAAGGATGACAAGGTGGCCGCTGAATGGTATCAAAAGGCGGCTGATCTGGGTTATGGCCCCGCCCAGCACAACCTGGGCTTGATGTACCGCGATGGCAAGGGGGTGCACAAGGATGAAAAGACCTCTGCCGAGTGGTTGCAGAAGGCCTCTGGACAGGGTGCGGCGACGGCTGTCACCAAGTAGTGAGCGTGGCGTCTCTGATGGATAACACCTGTCTGGATGGCCCGGTGTTCAGTACGGAGCGTGGCCGACCCAGAAAGCTTGCCGACGGGCACACCCGGATTGCCGATCTGCTGGCGATGCCGGGTGTGGAGGAGATCGAACTGGCAATTCCGCCCGTGCGCACTCTCGCCCAACCGGCAGAGTTGACCTGATGTGTGCACCGCGTTGGTCCATGGCATGACCGTTGTGATGTGCAACATGGCGGATTTTGTTACGGCAATACGGTCAATGCCTCAGCCCCGACATCATATTTCAACAAGAATGCACGTATTGTTTCAAAGGTGGCTGTGACAGGCTGGCCGGAATGATCGGACAGGGATATTTCGGCACTGAACAGGGAACCCAGCATGAGCTTGAGGGGATTGACGTCCACCGGTTGGGCGACAAAATAGGCTCGCTCGCTGGTCTTGATTTGGTGGATGTCGTCGGTCTGATAGATGGCCGAGAAGAGCACATCCAACACAAACTCCGTACAGTTTTGTCGTCCCAGGGTGTATGGATTGGCAATGGCGGAATAGTGGGGGTCGTGCAGTGCTCGATAGGTTGAGGAGGGGATCACCTCCAGCAGACGTTTTTGCAACTCGGCGGAGGGGATGACAATCCCGGATTCCAGTTCCTCGACCGCCGAAAAAAAATCCACCGGAAAGTCCTGCACCAGATCACTGCTGTCGGGCTGGTCAGTATTCTGGTACAGATTGTAGATGGCATAACCGGGTATCTTTCTGCCATCATGGACGGTGATTTCCGAGTAGACGGCGAAAGAGACATGGGTGTAGTGCATGCCCGGCGGCAACTCCGACAGTGGTCGTCCCATGCGTGACAGGATGGCCACCCGCGCCCCCTTGCCAGCCAGCGTCTTTTCGACCTTTTTGGCAAACGAGGCAATCTGCTCAGGCTTGAAGTGCGACTCTCCTCCCCCAAAGCTGTTGCCGGAACTGAAACTGGCGGCATCGGTCTCTGCAACACCAGCCAGGACAATCCACCAGATGGCCAGAATACGCACCGGATAAGGCATGACCAACCTCCCCTGCTCGTGATATGTGTTACCGCTGTTCTCCTCTGCGCAGGAACAGTGCCGCGCACGAACGCGGGGGGACGGTTTGCCCGACACCGGGTTCCGTCCCAGCCCGCATTCGAGATTGGCCCCCTTTACGGTTCCGCCAGCACCCCCACCCCTCGGCGGCCCTCTTTGCTGCTGACGGTAAAACCGGCGATCACCTCCAGCAGGGCCATGAGCATCAGGGTGGCAAAGATGGCGGTGGCGGCCTTGGCCACCAGCACAAATTCCACCACAAAGCCCACCCAGGTCAATACGGCCAACAGATGATCCCAGGTGGAAACGGCACCCCCCTGGGTGGTTTTGAATATTTCCACAAAGAGGGCGACCACGCCCACCATCAGCAGTGATTCCCCGATATTGATTGTGAAAACGGGACCGGATGGCAGGGAAAGGGCCAGTATCTCCGTCCCCAGGGCGAAGTCACTGACCACTGTGTTGGCAAAAACCACCGCGTTGTACAGGAACAGCAAATAGGCAAACAAGGGAATATGGCGCAGGCGTCTCATGGCAATCGCTCCAGGGTGATGATGGTCTATGGTCGTTTGGGGGGAAGGCCAAGCTGTTCACCCCAATGCAGTTTTTCTCGCAACACGTTGTAATAATTACGGTTCGGGGCATGCAAAATCTGTACCCGATGCGGTGCCCGGCGGACCAGAATGCGGTCTCCCTCCATCAGGTCAAAGCCGGTCTGGCCATCCAGTGTGAGCAGGCGATCTTGTTGTTCGTCGCTGTCGGTGGTCGGGCTGGTCCCCTGCTTGGTGGTAAAAGTGACGCTGACACTTCCCAGACCGGGTACCGCAATGGGTCGGTTGGTGAGGGTGTGGGGGCAGACCGGCACCAACAGCAGGGCATCGATGGCCGGGTGCAGAATCGGCCCCCCGGCGGACAGGGCATACGCCGTCGAGCCGGTCGGCGTGGCGATGATCAGACCATCGGCCCGTACCGAAAAGACAAACTGTCCATCGATGGCCACCTGGAATTCGATCATGCGTGCCAGTGCCCCCCTGTGCAACACGACATCGTTCATGACATAATGCGACAACACCTCTTCGCCCTGGCGGAAGACGCTGACATTGAGCAACATGCGTACCTCCACCCGGTAGTGTCCGGCCAACACCTCGGTCATGGTGGAAAGCATGGCATGATGTGGTATTTCAGTGAGAAATCCCAGTCGTCCCATGTTGATTCCCAGCATGGGAATTTCCCGGGTGCCGATGGCCCGGAATGCCGCCAGGAAGGTGCCGTCGCCACCGATCACCACGATCATATCCTGCCCTTCCGGGAGTTCGTCCTGTTTGCGGCGGTGGGCAATGGCCAGGGGAATATGCGCGGCAGACGCCGTCTCGAGGCTGACGGTGACCTCCCGTTGTTGGTCATGGAGCCATTGCGCCAGTCTTCTGGTGGCCTTCCAGGCTTGTGGATCTGACTTTTTTGTAATAATGCCAATCTTTTGCATACAATATACAGCTTCTGTGTTGAGGGTTGGGACGATTTTTGGAGTCTTGCTCAGGTAACGAAAAGGCACTATACACCCAATGAGCCTGTATATCCAAACGAGAAGCGGTGACTGGCCGCTTTTAATCACTGCAAGGAGACCGGGATGGACACGGATGTAACCGATCCGCCGCAGGAGACCCTCGCGGTCACCGAGGTTCGGGAAGAGAGGATCCCCATTGAGCCGCCAGAGGCCTCCGCTCCGCGCACGGCGCAGACCTTGGAGGATGTGCAGGCGCAGGAAGATTCGCGCCGGTTGAGCATCGACAAGGTGGGCGTCAAGAATATACGCCATCCCATTCTGGTGCGGGACCGGGATCGGGGCCAACAGCACACCATTGCCTCGGTGAACATGTATGTCAAACTGCCCCATCAGTTCAAGGGGACACACATGTCCCGCTTTCTGGAGGTGTTGGCCGAGCAGGATGAGGCCATTTCGGTGGCCAATCTGCCGGATATTTTGCGCCGGATTCAGCAGTGCCTGAATGCGGAGGAGGCCCATATCGAACTGGAATTTCCCTATTTTATTCGGAAGGAGGCCCCCGTCTCCAAGGCGTCGGCATTGATGGATTATCAGGTGCGTTTTGCCGGGGTGCGCACGGGGGAACAATACCGGTTGACCTTGGGGGTGACGGTGCCGGTGACCTCTTTGTGTCCCTGTTCCAAGGAGATTGCCCAGTATGGTGCCCACAATCAGCGGTCCCATGTCACGGTCACGTTGCGCTATAAAAAATTTATCTGGGTGGAGGAGATCATTGAACTGGTTGAGCGACATGCCTCCTGCCAACTGTATGCCATTCTCAAACGGCCTGACGAAAAATATGTGACCGAAAAAGCGTATGATAATCCACGTTTTGTGGAAGATATTGTCCGGGCGGTGGCGGCGGATCTCGAAAAGGATGCACGCATCACCCTGTTTACGGTAGAATCAGAAAATTTTGAATCCATTCACAACCATTCCGCCTATGCCTTCATCTCGGGAGGCCAGTAGAGGAGTCACCATGCGTTTCAGTCAAACTTTGATCCCCACCCTCCGGGAAGATCCGGTGGATGCCCAGGTGGTTTCGCATCGTCTCATGTTGCGGGCGGGTCTGATCCGTCCGTTGGGGGCTGGCATTTATACCTGGTTGCCCCTGGGACTGCGGGTGTTGCGCAAGGTGGAGGCCATCGTGCGTCAGGAGATGGATAATGCCGGTGCGCAAGAGGTGTTGATGCCCGCCGTGCAACCGGGCGAGTTGTGGCAGGAGTCCGGTCGTTGGGAACAGTATGGCAAGGAACTGCTCCGCTTTGTCGATCGGCATGACCGGCAATTTTGTTTTGGTCCCACTCACGAGGAGGTCATCTCCGACCTGGTGCGGCGGGAGATCCGCTCGTACCGGCAACTGCCCGCCAATTTTTACCAGATTCAGACCAAATTCCGGGATGAGATTCGGCCCCGCTTTGGCATCATGCGGGGACGGGAATTTTTGATGAAGGATGCCTATTCCTTCGATCTCGACTGGGCTGGGCTGGAGGTCAGCTATCAGACCATGTTTGCCGCCTATCAGCGCATTTTTCAACGCTGCGGGCTGGCCTTTCGGGCGGTGGAGGCCGATACCGGTTCCATCGGCGGGGCCTCTTCCCATGAATTTCATGTCCTGGCCGACTCGGGGGAGGATGTGATTGTCTCGTGTGACCAGTGCGACTATGCCGCCAACCTGGAAAAGGCGGTGTCCCGGCCGGCAGAGATCGCCGACACCGGGGCGGTGGCGGTTCCGGCGGTGGAGCGGGTGGCCACGCCTGGGCAAAAATCCATTGAGGCGGTGGGGCAGTTTTTGCGCTGGCCGGTGGAGCGTATCGTCAAATCGCTGCTGGTGGAGGCGGCGGGCGAGCCGGTTTTGTTGCTGCTGCGTGGCGATCGTGAGTTGAACATGGTCAAGGCGGCGGCGGCGTTGGGGGTGCCGCAGGTGACCATTCCCGAACCGGAGCGGGCGGCCCAGTGGGCAGGGGTGGCCATGGGTTCCCTGGGGCCGCTGGGCACACCGCTGCGGGTGCTGGCGGATCGGGAGGTGCCGGCGTTGGCGGATTTTGTCTGTGGTGCCAATACCGAGGGCTGGCACTGGCAGCATGTTCAGTGGGAGCGGGATGTGCCTCTGCCGGCATTGGCCGATTTGAGAAATGTGGTGGCCGGTGAGCCGTGTCCGCGGTGTGCCACGGGCCGGTTGCAGCGTCACCAGGGGATTGAAGTGGGGCATGTCTTCAAGTTGGGAGATAAATATTCCCAATCGCTGGGAGTGCGGGTTCTGGATAGCCAGGGGTTGGAGCAGACCCTGGTCATGGGCTGTTATGGCATTGGCGTCTCTCGCATTGTGGCGGCGGCCATCGAGCAGCATCATGACCAGAACGGCATTTGCTGGCCGGTGGCCCTGGCCCCGTTCCAGATTGCCTTGTTGCTGCTCAATCCCCGGGAACCCGGCGAGGTGGAGGCCGGGGAGGCACTCTATCGGGACTTGCTGGCGGCCGGGGTGGAGGTGTTGCTCGATGATCGGGATGAGCGGGCCGGGGTCAAGTTCAAAGATGCCGATCTGTTGGGTTGTCCGCTTCGGGTTGTGGTGGGGGGGCGGTCGTTCAAGGAGGGGATGGTGGAGGTGCAGGCACGGACCGGGGAGCGGGCGGAGCGGGTGCCATTGGCCGAGGCTTTGGCCACGCTGGTGCGTCTGGCGGGGAGGTAAGGCCGTGGACAAGGGCGAGGTGGAGGCGATGATCGTGGCGTCGGTCACGGCCAGGCTGCCGGATTGGGTGCGGGAAGCCGTGCAGGCCGGGCGTCCGGCGTTGGTGGCCCAGCGGGTGCAGGCAGAGATTGAGCGGTTGCAGGGGGAAGGGGCGGCGGTCTCTGCACTGGCCGAACCGGTGGGGTTGGAGGCGTTGGTGCGGGAGGCGTTTGTCCCGCAGGTGCATCGTATCGCCCGGCAGGTGGCGCGGGCGCAGGTGGTGCAGGAACTGCCGGAGGTGGCCGAGCGGTTGATTCTGGCGGAGTTGGCGCGGTTGTAAGGGTTGGTCACCAGGGGCTTTGCCCCTGGATCCCACCCCACCCCACCCCACCCTGCCCTATGCACACATCTTTATGCTGATAAAAGATCCGAAGCATATTGTGCAGTTATAGGGGTCCAGGGGGATTATCCCCCTGGTGGGGTCCAGGGGCAAAGCCCCTGGCGGGGCTCGGGGCGGAGCCCCGTCAGGGGCATCAAGGGTCTGTGGATCAAAAAATAACACAGTAGCAACACGTTGTGGTTCCAACTCCAGGGGTTTGTTTTTCCGGGGCTTCGCCCCGGACCCCACCAGGGGCGTTGCCCCTGGACCCCACCGGGGGAGATAATCTCCCCCGGACCCCCATGAATAATAACAACTTTTTGCGATGTGTATCACGGGATGGGTTTACCCGCCTCCCCAGCAAGGGCTCCAAAGCAACCCATTCGCCCACAGTTACTTGGCCGTGATGGTTGGCGGATTTTTTTCTATCAATTGCTTGAGAAATTCCTGCTCTCTCTTTTGGCTCTCCTGGCGGCGCAGGGCATTGACCAATGACTCTTTGACGGCGGCCAGTGGCAAGAAGTCCCCTTTTTTTACCTCAAACAACCGCAAGATATGCCAGCCGCCGCTGCTTTGCACGGGAAAGCCGATTTCATAGGGCTGCAAAGCGGCCAGCACCGTCACCATTTCGGGCAGCAACTGGTTGCCCGCCAGCCAGCCCATGTCGCCTCCTTTGGCGGCACTTTCCTTGTGATCGGACTTGACCTTGGCGATATCACCAAACTTTTTGGGATTGGCCATGACCTCTTTGAAAATTTGGTAGCTGCGCTCCCGCACCGCTTTCTTGATCGTTTCATCGGCGTCCGGCGGTACGGCTAAAAAAATCTGGGCAACGTGTACCTGTCCGGGTTGACGCAGGGAGTCTTTGTTGTGTTCGTAAAAGCTGGCCAACTCGGCCTCGCTGGGATAATTGGCCGCCGGTTCAGACTGGGCGGCCACATATTGCGCCAGCAGCGACTGTTCCGCCAGACGGTCGAACTCCTCTTGCACCTGCGGTTTTTTATCAAACCCGACACTGCGGGCCTGGCTCAAGAGAAATTTTTTGATGAGGGCGTCCTGGATAAATTTGGTGCGGGCCTGTTCCTCTTTTTCGAGTGTGCTGCGTGTGTTTGGGTCAAGCCGTTTTTTCATGGCCTCCCATTCCACGTCGGAAATCATGACGCCGCCCATTTCCGCCACTACCGGGAGTGACTTTTCGGATTTGGAAGGGAGATCAGACGCCATCGCCGGTGATTCCCAGGCCAGAATCAGTGCGATCAAGGGTAAGTAACTGAATTTTTTCATTTTGTTGATACAGCTCCCAAAGTCAGCCGCTGGATGTTTAACCAAAATAAACCCGACAAGGAGTGCGCGGAACCGTGCGGACGCGCAAAAAAAGCCTCGCACATTATGGGTTGCCCGGCACGATAATCAAGTAAATTTATTGTGGTGATGGTGCTGCTTCAGCGCGGCGTGGTGCATTGTGGTTGCAAGTCGAGCAGTTTGGGCCAAACAGCCAGCCAACCGTCATCATGCTGGACGCCCGGCACGGTGATGACTTGTGCGCACCGTGCATCGCCCAACGCCGCCATAAAGTTGCGCGTCACCTGGGCAGGAATGATGGGATCTTCGCTGCCGATAAAGTGGATTTGGGGCATGTGGACCAATTGCGGGGCCACCTGGAGGGGATTCAACGAATCCATCAAGGGGGTGACCTGATGAAAGCGGGTGAAGGCCTCGTGGTCCAGGTTGCCCGCCAGGGTACGCAGTGAGGCCACGTCCGGTCGGCGAGCGGCGAGCAGGGCGGCGATGGCACCGCCGCCAGAAAAGCCGATCAGGTGCAGGCGGGGTGCCCCGGCCATCTGTTTGAGATGATCCAGGCCTTGATCCATGGCGGTCACGACCGCCTCGGAAAAACGCCCGGTGGTCCACCACAAGGAGTTTTGGCACTCCGACACGGGGTGTTCCGGGTCAAAATACATGCAGGGTCGGGCCAGATAGGCCACGTTCCCGGCGGGGTTTTGGGCGGTCAGGCGCAGGACCATGGGGGTACGCGGGGTCGGGTCGGGGGAGACGTGGTCGCGGGTGGCGTAGGCAAAACCGTCGCCCTCAATATACACGGTGAGATCCGTGCCGGGTTGGTTGATGCGGTGCCAGGTCATCAAGCGGGTGGAACCCGCCGGAACCCACGCCCCGGTCAGGTGCGCGTTGGTGGCGACATCCATGGCCAGGTTGCGCCGGTTGTCGGCACAGGCACTTAGAAGGGCCAGGGAGAGGCAAAGAGCGGTCAGCAGGCGGAGCATGGCGATTTACCGGTGGAATGGGTGGTTTTACTGGCTTGACAAGTGTTGTTAGATATGGTGCGCTTGAGTTTATATAGGTTAACCAGCAATGGCGGGAGATCCTCTGTGACGATGCTCCACAGGGTATCATTGTCGATGCCCAGGTAGCCATGAATCAGCCGATTGCGGGTAGCCACGATCTGCCGCCAAGGGATCTGGGGGGTATCGTCACGCACTGTCTGCGGGATGTGCGTGGCGGCCTCGCCAATCAACTCCAGATTGCGCACGGTGGCGTCATAGGTCAAGCCATCGGTCTCGAAGCCTGTCCGGTCCAATCCATTGGTATAGGATAAGGCCTTTTCTGCAAAGTCGATCATATCCTCCACAAAAAGACGCCATTCACGATCAGGGAGACCGGTTTCCGGTTCAGACATGGACCGCATCCCGTTCGACGAAAGGGCGTAATTCCGGGCGCAGACCCTTATCTGTTACCAGATCGACCGGACAACCAAACAGATCTTCCAGATAAAATTGTACACCAAAGTAGCGGGCCGATGTGGCCGGGCCATCGAAAGCGACCAGGATATCCAGGTCGCTATCCGGGCGCGCCGTATCCCGTGCCAGTGACCCAAACAGGGCCAGTCGGGTCACGCCGAATTGATGCACCAGATGCCCTTTATGTTGGGCCAACAGGTGCAGTGTCTGGGATCGATTCATGGGAGAGGCCTTGTGCTGGCGTGGTTGCTCAATGACTCGTGCGGCTATCGTCTCGGATTGAGCCTGGATTATGACGCGAAAACATCCTCCAGAGATTGGGCGAACAGGATGTTCTCTCCCCAATTTTCAAGCAGTTCCAGATTGGCGGAACTGATCTTGGTGGTTGCCCATTCCGGCATCTGGCCAAACTTGCGGCGGAGCAGTTTGAGGAGCATGGTGGTGGCTTCTTCTCGTCGACCGTCTCGTTGTCCGTCCCGGAGTCCGTCCCGGAGTCCATCCAGACGACCTTTCTGCTCACTTTCCATTTGCGCCTTCATGAACAGAGGCCGCAGTACATCATTTTCCATCACATCAAAGGTCAGTGCCATCTCTTCAGCCTCCGTTTTGACGACGATTTCCAGTTTGCGCAACCTGGACAGGATGACCAGTTTGGTCAGGGCGTCGGCCCTGGCTTTGGTCGGAAGTGCGCTGATGCGGTACAAAATTTCCCGGATGACCCCCTCTTGGTTATCCATCCGACACAGAATGGCCAGAATATTTTCCTCCAGAACCGGGCTGGCCAGCAACGCCCGGCAATCGATGCTGCGAATATCCACCATGGTGTAACGAAAGGAGAGATTTTCCTCTTCGATGGCGGATCGCGGATGCCACTCTTCCTGTCCGACGTACAACACCATCTGTAGCAGAATTTTGCCCGGATAACGCTGCCGAATCAATGGATAATACATCAACATGCGCCACTTCATCTCTTCCGGTCTGCCTTGCAGTTCCAGATGGAAGATGGAATCGTCTGCCATCTGGAACACCAGGTCGGGCAACCGCTTCTGGGTGGAGGCAAACTCCACCGGCAGCATTTGCACGGCTGACCGCCCAATCAAAAGTTGCAACAACTGTTGCGGCGGTTGCCCAAACAAGTCTTTGAAGGTGGTGTCGTACTGCGACCGGTTTTTTTCTGTATTGTTCATGCTTTTTTCTGATTCACAGTCGACAGGGGGAGACGAACGTGCGGCACCCCATTTTTTTCGGGCAAAGGGGGCCGTCTGTTCTTGGCCATCGGTCATGGCGCATTTTATGGGGCAAGCGCAGCAGATCCGTTTGCGCAAGTCACCAACGGGGAAGGGCGGGAAGAAGAAATTTGCCGGGCGACCGGGAGCCAGCGCACCGACTCCCGGCCACGCCCAACCCTCAGAGCAAAGGCACTCCTTTCAAAACCTCCTCCACCGGCAGATGGTACGGCAGGTTTGTATTCGTGTGATGCCAGGCATTGGGCACGATGGTGCGCGGAATCCCGATGCGCGAGTTCATGCCGCCAAACCAGTCGATATCGCCGATAAACTGCTGCTTGTGCTGGCACGCGGCGGGCAGGTCCGAAACCGTGCTCAACGTGACGACTTGCAAGTTTTTAAGACAGGGGTGCGGAGGATTGTGAACGAACTTGTTCAGCACATAGCTGATAATCAGGCTGCCTTTGCTGTGTCCCAGCAGCAGCCGCAGATCTCCCGTCTGCGCGGTCAACAACTCCAGCAACGTCTCGGTATCCTGGTCGCCGGGCGGGACCAACAGCGGCAGCTTGTTCCACTCCTGGGTGGTCGACCGCGCGATCTTCAACATCCAGTCCGTCTGCGGGAACTGTTTGAGAAACTCCTGATATTCCAGACGGGCCTGATCGGCGGCACCATAAAAAAAACACCCTCCCAAAGCCTCCGCCGTGACATCCGCCATCCCATAGCCGGTGACTACACCGACCACATCCATCTGGTAGACATTGGCCACGTTACGCGCCAAGGCCGCTGTGCCCAACACGGAACTGCCCACCCCCGCCAGGATAACAGCCTTCGCCGGATGATCCTTGCTCGCCAGAAACGCCTTGGTATCCTCATAATGACGAATAAACTGCCCGTTCTGGTTGGCCTGGGCGGGGGAAACCACCACAATAGACCCTTGCCTTTCGACCAGAGGATTGAGTACAGACCACTCCGAGCGGGTCAATGCCCCGACATCATAAAACCACGCATCCAGGAAAGAGTTGCGGGTTTTGATGTGTGAAAATAATGTTTTGAACGCCTCATCTTTCCAGTCTTGCACGGCCTTGCCTCCTCGGATGGTGGTTGCCTGCCTATCCGGTTGCTTGCCAATTTGGTGAGTTGATGTTAGCCTGTCGTCATGGACCCACGTGGCTTTCCGACAACGCTTCCTGAATTTCAACGGGTTTTTCCCGATGACGAAGCCTGCGCACG
>JADFYM010000091.1 GCA_015233035.1 Magnetococcales bacterium | reverse complement strand
TGTAGCTCAGAAGATGCGGCAACTGACTATGAGTGTGCGGTTGGTATTTGACTACCTCCGTATGACGCAAAACACCTGTCGCGCTACCGTTTCGTAGCTTCCCTGGCCGAGAACAAATTTACCGTGCGGTGCGGATAATACAGGCTTGTATCCTGTGGCCAACCAAGGGTAAAATGAATCGTTTTGACTGGCATGGTTGCCGTGTTGCCATTCATGCAGACGGGTATAGGATCGGTTTTGTTGTGTGTTTTTGTTTCGCGACCTTTCAGGAGGCTTTCATGCACAGTTGGTATTCCGATAATTCACTCTCCATTGGCCATACCCCGTTGGTTCGGTTGAACCGGGTCACCGATGGGGCGGGTGCGACCATTCTGGCCAAGATTGAGGGTCGCAATCCGGGCTATTCGGTCAAATGCCGCATTGGGGCGGCGATGATTCATGATGCCGAGCGGCGCGGTGTGCTGGGCCCCGGCAAGGAACTGGTCGAACCCACCAGTGGGAACACGGGCATTGCGCTGGCTTTTGTCGCGGCGGCCCGCCGTATTCCATTGACACTGACCATGCCCGAGACCATGAGCATTGAGCGGCGCAAACTGCTGGTTGCCTTTGGTGCCAAACTGGTGCTGACCGAGGGGGCACGTGGCATGGCAGGCGCGATCGCCCGCGCCGAGGAGATTGTCGCCTCCGATCCCAACCGTTATATCTTATTGCAACAGTTCAATAATCCGGCCAATCCGGCCATTCACGAGCAGACCACAGGCCCCGAAATCTGGCAGGATACCGATGGCGATGTCGATATTTTTGTGGCGGGCGTGGGCACCGGTGGCACCATCACGGGGGTTGCACGCTACCTCAAGCAGACACGCGGCAAACCGATACTGGCGGTGGCCGTCGAACCGGCGGCCAGTCCCATTCTGACGCAGTTCCGGCAAGGCAAACCGTTACAGCCCGCAGCGCACAAAATCCAGGGCATCGGTGCCGGGTTTGTGCCGCAGGTGCTCGATGTGTCGTTGCTGGATGCGGTGGAGACCGTCAGCAATGAGGATGCTGTGCGGTATGCGCGACGCCTAGCCAGGGAGGAGGGGATACTCGCGGGCATTTCCAGCGGGGCGGCGGTTGTGGCAGCGGTTCGTCTGGCACAACAACCAGAACATAAAGGTAAAAATATTGTCGTTGTATTGCCGGATTCGGGCGAGCGTTATTTGAGTTCCATTCTGTTTGAAGGCATGTTTGATGCGTCCGGGCTGGCCATAGGCGCATGAGCGGTGAGGGCTGTACACGGATCCCATTATTAGACAAGGAGCAGGGCATGGAAATTTTGGAAACCCACGAGCAGATCCACGAGGCCGGTCACGCCGGACATGAAGGACACGCAGGGGGCGGCAAAAAATATGTGGCCATCATGATCAGTATTTTGGCCTGTTTGTTGGCTCTGATCGAGACGGGCGTGAACGGTTCACAGAGTGCCTATGTGTCTTACAACATTGAGGCATCGGACGATTGGGCCTTTTATCAAGCCAAATCCATCCGCATGACCACTATGACCACGGCCGCCGATATGATGGAGGCCATGAAACCGGCGGGGCAATCCGCAGAACAGGCCGCCGCCTGGCAGAAGCGTATTGCGGATTGGCGTGCGACCGCCCAGCGTTATGACAGCGACCCGGAAAAAGGCGAAGGACGCAAGGAACTGTCCGCCAAGGCCAAGGCGGCCGAGGCACATCGGGATCATGTTTTTGCGGCCTATCATCTGTTTGAATATGGTGCGGCGGCCTTGCAGATTGCCATCGTGATGGCCTCGGCCTCGGTGGTGACCGGCATGATGGTCCTGGTTTATGGTGCGGCTGGCCTGGGGGTGGCGGGGGTGGCGTTTGGATTGCTGGGTTGGTTGGCCCCGACTTTGATTCATTTGTGAGGCAGGGCTGCGCCTCCGAACTCCGGTTTCCCCCTTGACCGTGGTTGGGTTCGGCCAATGGGTGTCATCACCTACGGCGGCATCCACAAGGCAGCGGTCTCGGCCCGGATGCTGGAACCGGCCTGCTCGGCCGTGGCGGACAGGGCCGCCACGGTCAGGCAGATCAGTGCCATGGCCAGGAAGACAACAATCTTTTCGACATACACGGGTTTCAGCATTTCAACGGGCCCTGTCAGGCAAAGGTTTTCCCCACGATGGATGTAAACAGTTCCGCCGGTTCCGGTTTCAAAAAGAGATAGCCCTGTCCCATCAGACAACCGCGACTGCGGAGAAATTCCGCCTGGGCCTCGGATTCAATGCCTTCACCGATCACCTGACGGTTCAGGCTTTTGGCCAGGGACAGGATGGCCTCCACCAGCACAATGGTCTCCGGGTCGGAGGCGGTATGGGGCACAAAGGAGCGATCAATCTTGATGCCATTGACCGGCAGGCGTTTGAGTACGCTGAGCGACGAGTGCCCGGTCCCAAAATCATCCAACCACAAATTGACGCCCATCGCGACGAGCTGGTTGAGCATCAACATGGCGCGTTCCGCATTCTCCGACAAAATGTTTTCGGTAATCTCCAACACTAATGCGGTGGGTGGCAGACCCGTCTCCTGAAAAATGGTCTGCATGTTTTCCCCGGCGGACAAATCCCGGCACCGGGTGCAGGAAAGATTGACCGAGATGAAAAAATCGGGATTGTCGCCCCGCCATTTTTGTGCCTGGGCGCAGGCTGTGCGGATGGTCCACTCGGTAATCCGGTTGATCACCCCCAGTTCTTCGGCCATGGGAATAAAGACAGCCGGAGAAATATGGCCGCGTTTCGGGTGAATCCAGCGCAACAAACTTTCCGCCCCAATCACCCGGCGCGTGGTCAGGTGGATGATGGGTTGATAGTGGATGACCAACTCCTGCCGTTCCAGGACATAGCGCAGGTCATTTTCCAGTTCCATGCGCTCTTGCGCCTCGGCATGCATGTCTGCCGTAAAAAAGCGATAGCCATTGCGCCCGGCACTTTTGGTGCGATACATGGCAATGTCGGCGTTGCGCAACAGTTCGTCCAGCGTGGCCGCATCATCCGGGAAAACGGCAATCCCAATCGAACCGGAGATCAAAACCTCCTGGCCGCACAGGGTGAAGGGGGCCACCAGTTGGGCCAATACCTCACTGGCCACCCGTTCGGCATAGGGGCCCTTGGCCATATCCGGCAGAATGGCGGTAAACTCATCCCCCCCCATCCGGGCCACCGTGTCGGATTTGCGCAAACATTTTTGCAGGCGGTCGGAGACCTCCCGCAGCAAATCATCGCCAGCGGCGTGGCCCAGGGTGTCATTGACCCACTTGAAGCGGTCCAGATCAATAAACATCAATGCCACACGGTGGTTTTGCCGCCGTGCCCGCACCACCTCCCGTTGCAGGCGGTCCAGAAAGAGCGTCCGGTTGGGTAGTCCGGTCAGGTTGTCATAGTTGGCCTGCCGACGAATGCGTTCCTCATGTTGTTTGCGCTGGGAAATATCCTTGGCCACCGTGCAATAGGTGGGCTGTCCCTGAAAGGTCAGCACAACGGTGGAACTCTCCAGCGTGGCCTGGGTGTCGTTGGCGCGAATCAAGGTCAACTCGGCGGGAATGCCACCCCGTTCCCCAGGGTCCATGGCCGTCACCGCCTGCTCGATCCGTTTCCAGGTTTCGGGTGGAAAAAAGGTCAACAGGGGCTGGTGCAAGAGTTGATCGGTGCTTTCCAGGCCAAAAATGTGGACCATCTCCTGGTTGGCGTACTGAATGATGCCCTCCCGGTGCAACAGCACACCCATCGGCAGAGCCGCCAGCAACTGTTGGCAGTCGGCGAGGGAGATGTCACGGCCAGAAGGGATGTGGGTCGTCACAAGGCTGTTACCCGTCCGTTTCATGTCAAGGGTGTCCGTGTTGCCAGGCGGTTTAACATGTTTCCTCTCCCACATAAACAACGGCCAGGTCCGGCCAAACCGGATGGACGCTGGCCAATATTTCCCGTACCGCCCGGATGGGGTCGAGATGTTCTTCCCAGAGGCTGAGTGCCTGTTCCGTGGCCATGCCAAACAGGGGCCACTCGCCCACATCGTCCAGATAGCTTTTGGCCAGGGCGAAGGCCCAGAAGGGCAGATCCTCCAGGGTGTCCAGATAGGCCGTTCGACGCACCTTGTCCGACAGGCCACCGGTCTCGGTGACCACCGTCCACCGGGCCTGGGGGGATGCCACCAGGGCGGCCAACTGTTCGGGGGGGCGCGTGCGCGCAATCGCCAACCAACGGATTTGCCGCTCTTCCGGTGATGACGATGGTTGCTCGGTGGTTTCGGCCAATGGTTCCATGATAAACGCCCTATGGGGTGCTGGAATGGGAGATATTCTTGGGTTCAGGCAGCCAGCGATCCAGCAGTTCTTTCAGACTTTCCAGTTGTACCGGCTTGCTCAACACCGCATCCATGCCAACCTCCACGCAATGTTCCTGTTCCCCCTGGACCGTCTGGGCCACCATGCCGATAATGGGTACCCGGATCGGCTGGTCTGGCAGACTGCGGATGGCCTGGGTGGCCTGATATCCATCCAGGACGGGCATATGACAGTCCATCAACACCAGGGCACAACGCTCCCGGCGCATGAAGGAGACCGCTTCCTGGCCATTGGCCACCGTATGCACCCCATAGCCAAGCCGATGCAATTGGATCTGAACGGCTTTTTGGATGACGGCATTGTCTTCCGCCAGCAAAATACGCTGTCCACCGCCTGTGGCCGTGGCGGGGGTGCCTTCCCCCGGCGAGGGGAATGCGCGGCTGACCAACTGGACGTTCCGTTCACTCGGTGGGTGACAGGGGTAGAGCGGGTGTGTCGCCGGGTTGGTCGTGCCGGGGCCGGTCGCGTGGCTGGGTCGATGGTCTGGTATGGTTGGGTCCGCCTCGGTGCTCAGGAGCGTGACCAGTGATTCCAGGAGGCGGTCGCGTTGCACCGGCTTGCCCAGAATGGCGACATAACCGGCCTGCCGGGCATCTTCCAGATATTTTTTGTCGTCACTGCCGGTCAACAGAATAAATTGCACGGGCGGTAATTCCGGATCCTGGGCAAGCGAGTAGACGACAGAAAAATGGGCACTGTTCGCGGCACTGTTGGTCAGTCGTGGTCGGGAGATCAGTACCAGACGGCAGGGTATACCGGTCGCGGCCTCCTGTTTGAGGTAGGCCCGAATCTCTGCGGTACTTTCCACGGAAGTGGCCTTCATGTTCCACTGCAACAGGGCGTTCAGCAACACGGTCTGGCTGGTTTGCTGGGGATCGACAATCAAAACTTTGACGCCTGGCAGGCAGGTGCTGCTCAGCCGGGATTGGGGTTCGGTGTCGGTCGTGCTGGAACGGGCCAGCGGGATGGAAAACCAGAAGAGCGATCCCCGTTCCTTGCGGTTTTCATAGCCGATTTGCCCCCCCATCAACTCCACCAGACGGCTGGCGATGGACAGCCCCAAACCGGTACCCCCGTAAGGGCGGGTACTGGAGCCATCCACCTGGGCGAACGGCTGAAAGAGACGGTGCTGGTTGGCCTTGGGAATGCCAATGCCCGTATCGGCCACCGCAAAACAGATGGTCACCTGCGCTTTGGTCTTTTTTTCCAGACGGACGCGAATGGCGACCGTGCCCTTTTTGGTAAATTTGACCGCATTGCCCACCAGAATGAGCAACACCTGGCGTACCCGGGCCGGATCTCCTTGCAGCAGGATGGGGATCCGATTGGAGAGATCCACCGACAGATTGATATTTTTGCCCTGGGCCTGCGGGGTGACCAGTCCGGCCACCTCTTCCACAATCTTGAATGGGCGAAATTCCTCCGACCGGATCTCCAGCTTGCCCGCCTCGATGCGGGAAAAGTCCAGAATATCATTTACAATGGTCAACAAGGCCTGGGCCGAATCCCGGGTGGCAGAGGCCAATTCCCGTTGTTCCTTGCCCAACTTGCTGTCGAGCAGCAGGTCGTTCAGGCCGATGATGCCGTGGATGGGGGTACGGATCTCATGGCTCATGTTGGACAAAAATTCTGCCTTGAGGCGGGCCGTTTCCAGGGCAATATCCTGGGCCTGTTTGATCTCCCGTTCCAGTTCCTGGCGACTGCTGAGTTCCTTGAACACCGTCACGCTGCCAACGATCACGCCCTTGTCCCAGAGGGGCGCGGCCGTAAAGGAGACCGGCAGCAGCCGACCGTCACGGTGGACAAACAGATCTTCCTCCACATGATAGACCCGGCCATCCCGGATGGAGCGATAGACCGGGCACTCTTCCTGGGAGGTGCCTGGATCCGCTGTGTTGGGATAGCAGATGGTCAGATGGGCGATTTCGCCGAGCAATGCCTCCGGTTCCCAGCCCAGGATGCGGGTTCCTGCCGCATTCAGGAAGGTCAGTCGCCCGGCCACATCCAGTATAAACAAGCCCTCGTCCAGGAGTCGGGTGATCTGTTCCATGAGGCTGTCTGGCGGCATAAACGGTGCGGATTGCGCCGCAAACGGGAGAGCATCGGGTTTTATATCCATCTTCTCGTCTGTTTTTTCGATTGCCATCGTTCAAAGGCCAGTGCGGGATGCCGCCGGACACATTCGACCAGAGGCCATTGGCCCGAACCTGGCCGGTCTCTGGTCTGTTTCTACATGAATCGGAGCTAAAATAAGCAAAAAACAGGCCAACCAGCCTGTTGCGCGACCCAGGGAAGGCTGTTTTTAGCAGAGGAGGAGGCGCATATGTCTTGGATTGCAGACGTTCCCGTCCGCCACGCCGGTTGACGGGGCAGTGCGGCAAAGCCCGGTTCCATTGTGCAAGGTTGAATGCCATCACTGAAAAATGTTTTGACCAGCCCCGTTTTGGGCCTTGAAGCCACTCTGTCTGACAGAGCGAGTCGGCCAGCCCGTCCAGTTGCAGAGGGTCCAACGAAGAGAGACAGAGCAGGTAAACATCCGGCGTCCCATGATCAAGTGGGGTCGGGGGGGATTATCCCCCCAGGCGGGGTTCGGGGCAAAGCCCCGAACGCGACACGACGCATCCCAGGATGGGTGCGGTTTAAATCAGGTTGTGTTTTTTAAGCTTGTCGAGCAACACTTCCTGGGTGACAGGCTTGGTGATATACCCGTTGCACTTGCCCTTGAAGTAGGATTCCACCAGATGTTTGGGGTCGTCCAGCGAGGTTTGCATGATGATGAAGGAATAATCGGTCGGACTGAGCGAGGCTCCGTAGATCTCCTTTTCCATCCGGCGAATCTCCCGCAGGGCCTCCTGCCCATCCATGTTGGGCATCATGATATCCATCAGGACCAGATCAAAGGGCTCCCCTTTGGCCAGATGTTCTTTGAAGAGGGCCACCGCCTCCAGCCCATCCTCAGCCATGACACAACTGCCATGGGGTTGCAGGATATATTTGAGCAATTCCCGGTTGGCAAATTCATCGTCGGCGATTAAAGCTTTCATATGGAACCCCAATTGTATGGCAAGTGGAAACACCCCATGGTAATGTGCCCGGCTTTATTTGTCAACCAGGTTCAAAAGGTTGTCGACCCGGTTGTGCAACGCATGGGCCATGGATCTGAGTTGTGATAATTCATTAACATTATCGTCGGAAAAAAGGTTGTCGCTGGCCAACACTTTCTCTCTGGCCTCGAGAATATGTTTGACATCTCTGGGGGCGCGATCCAGGATGGAACCCCCTTCATTCAAGGCGCGCAATTTCAGGTGTGGCAGGGGTCTCTGTCGGCGCAGTTCAAGACTTAACATATTGATTTTGACAAGCATTTGCTGAATGCTCTCGCACAGATTCTTGATTTCCATGACGGAGTGTTTGACGGTGGCCAGGGTGGCTTCTTCGACGGTTTTGGCGCGCTGGGCCGCCTCCCTGGCATCGTTCATGAGGGTATGGATGCGGTCATAGAATTGAGAAATATCGCCCCCGGCGGCCAACAGGCCCGCGAGTTCCGGGTTGTTGGCCGCGTGGAACTGGGGATTGAGGGTGGTTCCATCGCCCAGCAGGTGCGATACACAGGCCCCCCACATGCCCAAAGATTCTTTTTCCAGGGCCCGGAAGCGTTCCTTCAATTCGGCGGTGCCCGTAATGCCCTGGGCCGCACACTGCTCGGGAAACCGGGTGCAAATCTCCTCCAGGGGTTCCAGCGATTCCTGGATAATCGGCAAGGTGTTGGTCATCACCTTTTTTAACATTTTGACAAAATCTGGAATAAAATCATGCAGGGTATCCAGATCTTCCAGGGACTCCTCATTGACGGCTGACATGGAGATCAGCCAATTGCGCCGCGTATGGGGGAAGGTGGGGAAGGGTTCCCGAAAGGCCTGTTGACACAGCAAAAACAGCAGTTTTTGCAACTGTGGATGGGATGGGTGGGTGGGGGGCGGTTGACTGGCTTCCCGTTGCGGGTCAGCGGCGGTTCCCGGTCGGGGCAGCGTCTGCGTGTTGACCGCCTGTTGGACCAGAGTGGTCCAGGCATCCACGGCGACCGGTTGCCGTCTGGGCAGGCGGAGGGGCAGACGGTGCCATTGGGCCACCAGCAACTGGGACAGACGGGAAAACCCGGCCCATACGCCTGGCAGCGCACCAGGTCTGCCGTCTCCCCGCTGGCCGGTGTCGTCGGGCGCATCCGTGCCAATGCGGTGCAACTCGGCGGCAAATTGCTCCTTGTCCAGAAACTGCCCGGACTCCGTCTGACGGTAAAAATCCAAAAATGTCTCGTTTTCCAGGTTTTCCCGATATTTTTTGCCACAGGGAAGACCCGAAAAAAGATGTTTGATCAACCGGGGAAAGGTCTCTTCTCTCCGGGCGAGGAATCTCTCAATGGCCCTGGCCCTGGCCTGATAGCCGGTGGCATACAGGGTGTGGGGCGCGACAAACAGGTTGCGCAGCCAGGCCCGGCGTTGATCCATGGTGTGATGGTCTCTGGGATCCTTGACGTTGGCATCCATCTCCTCCAACACCTTGAAAAAGGCGTTGCGTACCCCGGTTTCGTTGGGAAAGGTCAGACCCCAGAGGGCCTGCTGTACAGCGGGGCGGTAAAAAAAGGATTTGGCCAGGCCGATAAAGGTGTCTTCCCATTCCTTCATATAATTCAGCAGTTCCTCAGCCATCTGGGCATCCAGCATCCCTTGCCGGGCAGCGGTCCGGCCAAACAGCAGCCAGGGCAGGCCATCTATGGCAAAGGCCAGAAACAGAATAACGGTCATCCAGATCTTGCCTTGGACAGGGCCTTCATGCGCATTCAGGAAAGCGGACAATTCCGCCACATTTTTTTGCCGGGGTTGTTGCACAGACCCGAGTGCAAACGGACCCGACGGGACGCCCGTAGCGGGGGTGAACGAGTCGCCAATCCGGAGCATGGGCAAATATTTTTCAGCCGATTTATCCACTTGCACGAGGACGCGGAGATGGCTTTCCGACAGTTTGTCCAGAACCTGGATGATTTGATTCAGTTTGGTACGGTTGGCATTCAGGGCCTGCACGATTTCCTGAAGGTGCTGGTTGACCCGTTTGTTGTCAAATGTATAAATTTTTTGGATGGTGGCCAGGGAGAGGCTCTCCACGTGCATGAGACGATCCAGTGCCGCGCGATTTTTTTCAACGAGAGCGGTCGTCTTGTCCAGATCGGTGGCATAGAGGCTGGCGACGGCCTGCAATTTTTGCGCAATGGGCAGGTCAAAGGGAATACCCGCTTCCTGCAACAGTTGGTCCATATTGCGCGCAAACTGCACGTTGCGGAAGGCGTGGACCACATCCGAGTTGCCCGGCACAAAGCCGCCATTGACAATAAAATATTTGGCCCAATACCGTGGGCCTTTGCGCGGGTCGGCACTGGTGGCCTTGCCGGTCAGTTCCTCTTCGGGAATGCGCGTCCATTTTTCCCCCACCTCGGTCACCACGGCTTGCAACCGGGCGCGCAGGTCATGCAGGGAACGGGGATGTGTCGGGTCGACCGGGCCGTCCGGCAGACCCAGTGCCTGATCCATCTGTTGCTGCACGGTGGCCAACTGTTCAGAGAGAGCGTCCCGGGTGGAAAGAAGGACGGCAATGCTGTCATAGTTGGCCGAGAGAGAAAACAGGGTCAGGCAAAGAGCCAGGCCCATCCAGCGCGGTTGCAGCAGAAAGGCCGCCCGCAGACCGGGCCACACCGCACCCATTTCGGCGGCACCGCGCAGCAATCTGGCCCGGAAGTCCAAGACGGCGATGGTGAGCAACAGGCTCCCCAGCGTGGCCAGTGTCATCTGTAACAACGCACCCTGACTGGGGGTAAAATACGGACTCAGCCATCCCGTGACACCCGATTCCTGCAACAGAGAACCCAACGCACGGTAACTGGTAAACGCAGAGACAACCAACAACATCCCATCCAGGAGGGGTTTGGCCCCCACCAAAAGACCGCCCAGACCGGCCATCAGCCGGACAAAGAGAGGTTGGCTGGTCTCTCTCCAGCGGGCGCGCCAGGTGTGCGACAGGCCGGTTCTTTCGGGTGCGTTGGCCGACAACTCCTCCAACAGATGGCTGAACAGAGCCAGCGCACCCTCCATGTTATGTTTGAAAACAAGCTTCGTTAATTTATAAAAGGGGTTGCCTTTCAGCAGGGATTCATCCCCGGTGTGCAAGGCGGCGCGAAAGGCGTCCAGATGGAAGCGGACCTGTTGGATTCCCTCCGCCTGACCGCGCACCGCACGCACCTTGTCGGCAATGTTATCAAATTTTTTCTTCTGGTCGCCTTGGCGGAGAGTTTCTTTGGCCTCTTTGTCCAACTGGGTGCGCAACTGCTCGACGGTATGCTGGATGGTGTCCCGTTCGGCCTGACCAGGGGTGAAATGGACCAGATCCGGTCCGTAGGGGAGTTCCTCCAGATGGGTGGTCGACTCCACGCCGGGAAACAGGAACACAGGGTCGTCGATCGCCTTGTCCGGGGCGAAAAACCGATCAACAATGGTCCCGTAGGTCTCCAGGAGCGGATTTTTGGCCTCTTTGGCATTGTCCATCAGGGCAACCTCAGTGCAAAAAGAAGACCTTGAGGAAAATGGCTGCAACACCCGCCAGCACCATTCCCAGCATCCACCGGATGCTGGCCAAATCGGCCTTGAGTTCAGCAATAGCCGCTCGAGTGGCCAAGGTGTAGCGGGTGTCAGAGGCGATCGTGGTCATGGCGTGTTTCCTTGTTGGAACAGGGGCGCAACGATACGGTCATCCAGGATACAGAATAGCCTGCGGGATGTCAATGGCCGCAAGGAGTGCGCAACCTGCTGTTTTTGAACGGAAATTAATGCCACTTAGAATGAAATGTCTGGTTATTCCGTATCCCGGCTGTATCGTTTACGTTCGTGTTCTTTAAGCAATTTTTTGCGCAGACGAATGGAGTGGGGGGTTACCTCCACCAGTTCATCATTGTTGATAAACTCCAGGGCTTGTTCCAGGGAGAGGTGGAGGGGAGGCGTCAGGGTGATGGCCTCATCGGTGCCGGAGGCCCGAATATTGGTCAACTGTTTGCCGCGCAAGGGATTGACGACCAGGTCATTGTTCCGGTTATGAATACTGATGATCATGCCTTCGTAGATGGGGGCACCGGGCACAATAAAATGGCGTCCCCGTTCTTGCAGGTTCCAGAGGGCGAAGGCGGTGGCCCGACCCTCTTCCTTGACGATGAGCACGCCGTTCTTGCGTTGCCCCAGTCCAGAAGGGCAGGGGGGGCCATAATGGTCAAAGACGTGGTACATCAAGCCGGTGCCGCAGGTCAGGGTGCGAAACTCGGTCTGAAAGCCGATCAGCCCCCGCGCCGGGATGGTATAATCCAGGCGGACCCGGCCTTGGCCGTCCGGGGCCATGTCGAGCCATTCGCCCCGGCGTTGGCCCAGGGCTTCCATGATGGCCCCCTGAAACTGTTCTTCCACATCCACCGTGAGGGTTTCGTAGGGTTCTTCCAGTTTGCCGTCCCGTTCCCGGACAATCACTTCCGGGCGGGAGACGCCCAACTCAAACCCTTCGCGCCGCATGGTTTCGATCAAGACGCCCAGGTGCAACTCGCCCCGACCGGATACCTTGAATTTATCGGGATGTTCGGTCTCTTCCACCCGCAGGGCGACATTGTGTTCCAACTCCCGGAACAGTCGGTCCCGCAGTTGGCGGCTGGTGACAAATTTGCCTTCCTTGCCCGCCAGGGGGCTGTCGTTGACCTGGAACATCATGCTGATGGTGGGTTCGTCCACGGCCAGCGAGGGGAGAGCCTCCACCCCTTCCGGGTGGCAGAGCGTGTCGGAGATGCCCAATTTTTCGATGCCGGTAAAGGCGATAATTTCGCCAGCGTGGGCCTCTGGCACCTCCACCTTTTCCAGGCCAAGAAAGCCAAAGATCTGCAACATGCGGGCCGGTCGTTGCTTGTTGTCCGCGCCGATGACGGTGACGGCACTGTTGCTGCGGATGGATCCCCGTTTGACCCGACCGATACCGATCAGCCCGACATAGCTGTTGTAGTCCAGGGCCGACACCTGCATCTGGAAGGGGCCTTCCGGGTCCACCAGTGGCGAGTTGACCTCGCGGACGATGGTTTCAAACAGGGGGGTCATGTCGGTGCCCTGCACATCCAGATCCAGGGAGGCGTAACCGGCCAGCGCGGAGGCATAGACCACGGGAAAATCCAGTTGGTCATCGCTGGCACCCAGCTTGTCGAACAGTTCAAACGTTTTGTCCAGCACCCAATGGGGGCGGGCACTGGGTCGGTCCACTTTGTTGATCACCACAATGGGGCGAAAGCCCATGTCAAAGGCCTTGCGGGTGACAAAGCGGGTCTGCGGCATGGGGCCGTCCACCGCATCCACCAGCAACAAGACCGAATCCACCATGGAGAGCACCCGTTCCACTTCGCCCCCAAAATCGGCATGGCCGGGGGTGTCCACAATGTTGATCCGATATTTGCCCCACTGAATGGCGGTATTTTTGGCGAGAATGGTGATGCCTCGTTCCCGCTCCTGATCGTTGCTGTCCATGATCCGCTCGCGGGCTTCGCCGCGCTGGGAGAGGGTGCCCGATTGTTGCAGGAGTTTGTCCACGAGGGTGGTCTTGCCATGATCGACGTGGGCGATGATGGCAATGTTGCGCAGATGTTGAATCAACAGAGTGTATCCTTTTGAATGCTTGAATGGCTGATGGTGCCTGTTTTAGTCTTGACGATATCGGGTGGTCATTGCTGGGGAGGCGGAGAACCGCCTCCCCAGACCCCTCCACCCTTTTTTTTAAATAATTATTTTCAAGGGGGTTCGGGGGGGATTATCCCCCCCGATGGGGTCCAGGGGCAAAGCCCCTGGTGGTCGACACGAGGGTCAAAGCTCTCTCTTTGCCTCTTGCCACAGAGCCTCCAGTTGTTCCAATGTGGCTGCTTCCACCGTCTGCCCGGTCTGGTGCAGACGGGTTTCCATGTGGCGGAAGCGGGTCTGAAATTTGCGGGTGGCCTGCCGCAGAGCGATTTCCGGGTTGACCTGGAGATGGCGTGCCAGATTGACCAGGGTGAACAACAGATCGCCCAACTCTTCTTCGATGGCGGCCGGATCCTGGGTTTGGTGGGCGTGTTTCAGTTCGGCCAGTTCTTCCTGTACCTTGTCCATTACCCCGGCGGCGTCCGGCCAGTCGAAGCCAACCTGTCCCATTTTACGTTGCACCTTGGCCGCCCACAACAAGGCCGGGAGGCGGCTGTGGACATCGTCAAAGAGGGAGGCGGGACCGGTCGCGCCCTGGGCCAGCCTGTGCGCGGTTTTTTCCTGTCGTTTGATCTCTTCCCAGCGACCGGGCACTTCGTGGGCTTCCGGTTGGTCGGCACCCAGGCCAAAGACATGCGGATGCCGGCGGGTCATTTTGGTGATGATGCCCTGGATGACCTCTGCCAGCGAAAACAGTCCCTGTTCTGCCGCAATCTGGCTGTAGAAGGTGACGTGCAGGAGCAGATCGCCCAATTCATCGCGCAACCCATCCACCTGCCGGGTTTCCACGGCCTCCGCCACCTCGTAGGCCTCTTCGATGGTGTAGGGGACCAGTGTCTGCCAGGTTTGCTGTTTGTCCCAGGGGCATCCTTGCGGGCCACGCAGATGGGCCATCAGGTCAGCCAGTTCTTGTAATGCCGTACCAATGGTGGGAGATGTATCCATGCAACCTGCTGCGGCTGTCAATAGGGGCGGAAGATCGATCAACCCGACATTATGGCATGACAGTGGGGTCGGGTTCAATAGCAAGGCGAGCGCAGGGCAAATTTTTCGCTGTTTTCTCTCCCCTCTCTCAGGGAGCAAAGACTTCGTCCAAGGAAAGGGCGGACACAAAATTTTCACTCCAGGTTTCAATCTGTTCCCGGTCTGCGTTCATGACCTGTGCGGTCACGGACTCCGCCAGCGGACCAAACTTGCGGTTGAGCAACTTAAGCAGCAGGGTGGCGGCCCCTTCCTGCCGCCCTTCCTGCCGCCCTTCCTGCCGCCCTTCCTGTTTGCCTTCCCATTTACCCATCCCATAGGTGGATTCCACCATGCTGGCCTGATAGTGCAGGTCATCCTTGTACCACTCGTAGGATTGCCGCTCGGTTTTGGGCAGTTTCAATATGTCAAGCTGTTCCTTGGCCTTGCCCAGACCACGGGCGGTGAACTCGTCCCGGATCTCCTCATGTTTGAGAAAATAGATCCACTCATCCAAGGTGTCTC
>JADFYM010000090.1 GCA_015233035.1 Magnetococcales bacterium | reverse complement strand
GCCCCCGCGCCCTTGGTGGCGACCCTTTCGGGGGCGGGCGGTGAACCGCCCCCCCAGCCCCCCCCACCCTTTTTTTTTGATCATTATCAAGGGGGTTCGGGGGGGATTACCCCCCCCGATGGGGTCCAGGGGCAAAGCCCCTGGTGGGGTCCAGGGGCAAAGCCCCTGGCAAGGCCCCAGACAGGTGTCCTGCTCGATCCGGCATTCGACAGGGACGGCTGATACCAAATTGCAATCAGACGGGTAACAGCGTCGGCTGTGCCGTTACTGCACGCGGTCGTGAGTGACACTTCCTTGTTCCGTCATTCCCGCCTACGCGGGAATGACGATAACGGGTGCCCGTGCCTATCGCCTTGTTCCCCGTTCGATTGCAATTTGGTATGAGACGGAAAACCGACCCAGCCTATTAACGTAACAGGCAATACACATGAAAACAACCCCTGGGCGTTGCAGATGTCTCACGCGCAACAGGTTGTGGAATCCTGCCTGCCATGGCAAAAAAAGCGGTTACAACAGGGAGCTTTCTTGAACATGAAAACAGAAACATTGACCTTCGATGTCATTGTTGTGGGAGCCGGTCCGGCGGGTCTGGCCACCGCCCACCATGTACGCACCCTGAGCCAGGCGCACGGCCTGGATCTGTCGGTCTGCCTCCTGGACAAGGCGGCCCGGATTGGCGGTCATCTCCTCTCCGGTGCCCTGCTGGATCCGCGCATCCTGACCACCTTGATTCCGGATTGGGCCACACCCCAACCGGACAACCGGCCCCCCCTCGGCCCAGCCCCCCTGGACAGCCCTGTCCTGGACGAATCCCTCTGGTTTCTGACCCATCGCCGCGCCCACGCCCTGCCGTTGCCCAAAGCCTGGCGGCACGATCAAAGCGGCCTGGGTTGCCACATGGTCTCCCTCGGCACCCTCTGTCGCTGGCTGGCGCACCGGGCCGAACAGCAGGGGGTCGAGATCTTTCCCGGCTTTGCCGCCGTCGCGCCCGTCTGGGAGGGAGACCAATTGGTGGGCATCATCAGTGGCGACCAGGGACGGGACCACACCGGTCAGCCCAAACCCGGTTTTCAACCGGGCGTCATCCTGCGCGCCCCCATCACCGTGCTGGCCGAAGGGTGTCGCGGTTCCCTCAGCGGTACCATCATCCGGCAGTTGGGCCTGGACCGGACGGACCTCCCTGGCCAACGGCGTTCTCCCCAACGGTATGCGCTCGGCTTCAAGGAGCTGTGGGAAACACCCGGCAGCCCGCCCGGCGCGGTGCTCCATACCCTGGGTTGGCCCCTGGAGGAACCCGGACAACACCGGCATGGCGGCGGTTTTTTATACCAACCCCGGCCCAACCGGACCGTATTGGGCATGGTGATCGATCTGGATTATACGGATCCCCGTTTTGATCCCTTTATGGCGGCCCAACAGTGGAAGAGCCACCCGCTGATCCGTCCCCGACTCCAATCTGCCCGTCTGCTGGGTTACGGAGCCCGCACCCTGGCCATCGGGGGCTGGCAAAGCCTGCCGCAACTGGCCTTTGCCGGGGGCCTGCTGGTGGGCGATGCCGCCGGTTTGCTGAATACGGCCACCCTGCAAGGCATCGGCAACGCCCTGGCCTCGGGCATATTGGCCGCCGAGACCATTATCACCGCCTTTGCCAGCCAGGATTTTTCCGCCCACACGCTGCACCGCTATACCGAAGCGGTGCGGCAGTCGTCCTGGGGACGGGCACTCCATGCCGTGCGCAACATACGGCCCGGCTTTCGGGCTGGTCTGTGGCCGGGTCTGCTCCATGCCCTGTGGGAAAAAGGGGTGGGGGGTCGCTCGCCCTGGACCCTGCACTGGCGGCAGACAGACCGGGAACGGTTGCACCCGGTCGACCCCCTCGCCAAACCGCTCCCACCGCCCAGGCTGGTCCACCCCCTCCTCGACCGGGCCACGGCCCTGGCGGGCAGCGGCCTGCATTATACGGCGAATCAACCGGCACATCTGCACTGGCGCGACCCCCTGCTCCCCCCGACCGCCGGGTATACCCGCTTTGACAATCCAGAATTGCGTTTCTGTCCGGCGGGTGTTTTTACCCGTCACACCCGGTCGGATGGAAAAATTTTTTTGCAAATGCACGCCAACCATTGCCTCCACTGCAAATGCTGTGACATCAAAGACCCCTTGGATAATGTATGTTGGACTGCACCGGAAGGTGGCAGCGGACCGGACTATCAGGAGATGTAGGGGAGCCCAGTCGATGTTTGACAGCAAAATTATCGGGCAGGTCATCACGCTTTGGAATCGATCTCCCGAAGCCCGCCAGTCGGCACCGCCGTTTCCAGTGGTCAAGACACTCATGGAGACCGTTTTTCTGGCCGGATTGCACCGTGAAGAGGAGCGACCGGTCCAGGTGACGGTCTCTCTGATGGAGCCGGATGCCTTTCCCCATCGGGGCCCCGCCGGGGACAGTGTCTTGCTTTCCCTGGAAAAACGCCAGCCTTTTACCGTCAACAGCCTGATGAAACTGGCTCCGGCCTTTGATCCCATCACCACGGCCCTGGCGGTCTGTCGTGGGGATGACGATGATCCGTGCCATTTGGAAATCTGGGGGGCCATTTTTACCAGCACCCGGGGCGGTGGTCGTTTTGACACCATCACCCTTTCGCTGGCTCCCCCGGAAGTATTGACCATTTCTTCCAAAAAGACCGGTGCCCTGACCGTCTATCGGGGCAGCGAGGTGATCGCCCGTTTTCATGCCGGTCGTTTCACGGAACCGATTCCCACCCCCTTTTCCGCCAATCTGATGGGCTGGTGGTTGTTGCAGGGGATTCGCACCCACCCGGAATTCAAGCGCAATGGGATGGAATACTGGGAGACCTACCGGGATTTTCTGAATCATATGCTGATTGAGGCCAGCAATCGGGGTTTTGGGGGGGCCATCATCTGGCTGCCGGAAAAGATGGCGGATGGCACGCGCCGGGGTATTCTGCCGCGCCATGTGCTCACCTCCAGCCCGGAGGGTGCACCCCTGTTGGAAGATTTATGCCGCATGGAACTCAATCTCAAGAAGAGCATGCAGGATGTGCGGGAGGGCAAGGAGACGGCCAACTGTCTGGTCATGGAGGAGACCATTCTGGAGTGCAAGCGGCGGATTGTGGAACATGCCGAAATTTTGGCGCAATTGACCCGGGTGGACGGTGCATTGATCATTTCCAGCCGGTTGCGGGCCATTTCGTTCGGTTCGGTGTTGGCGGCTCCTTTATGGGAGGGGGCCACCATGCATGGCATTGATGAAGAGGATTGCAACCTGTATCCGGTCAATCTGGTGGCCTACGGGACGCGCCACTCTTCGGCGGTCAATTTTGTCGGCTGGAATCCCGGAGCCGTTGCCTTTGTGCTCTCCCAGGATGGTCCCATCACCGGCCTGACCCGCAAGGATGATGACACCGTCTATTGGTGGCCGGATTGTCTGGGCAAGCATCGCCTGCCGGGGCAGTCGGAGTATGGGGCGTTCGGGGGGTAAATACACGAGCAGGGGGTCCTGGGGGGATTATCCCCCCAGGTGGGGTCCAGGGGCAAAGCCCCTGGTGGGGCTGGGGGCAAAGCCCCCAACAACGACCGCGTCACCCTGAAGCAACCAGGAACAACATATATACTGCTCACGGTCACAATTGACACGTATCGTCATTCCCGCGCAGGCGGGAATCCAGGAGTGGGTATTGGGGCGTTTTGGTCGAATATTTTCATCGTCCTTCCCGCGCAGGCGGGAATCCAGGTGGTCCAACAGACCCAGTGGATTCCCGCTTTCGCGGGAATGACGGAACAGGAAGTGTCGTTTATGACCGCGTGCAGTATACATCCGCTACCCATTCCTGCTGAAGTCGCAATCGCCGCCCGGATTTTTCGTCCGTTTCCCGGATCTGGACGACACCTTTACCGAGGGTGAAACCGAAGAACAGGCGATCCGCAACGCCGTTGAGGTCTTGACGGCCATGCTGGGCTGGCGACTGGATCAGGGATATGCCATCCCGGAACCCTCCCAGGAGGTGACGCAAGCCGCGCCATGATCGTTAGCCGTTGTTTGTCAATACAGGCCCGGACGTCCGATCACTATATGACATGGGCCATGCGTACCTCGAGATCAGGCAGCACCGTGGCGGCATTCTTTTGCCCGGTGTTGGTGGGACCATTTCCGTTCAACAGGGCACGAAAGGCAGACTTCCCTTCATCGGGTGTCACCCGGCAACCACCAATCGACCACACGGCATCGGGACGGTCCATCTCTTCCCCCGTCAATTCGGGCGCATCGTCCGGGTCAACCCAGGCGACCTCGGTAGCGGGCATTTTCACGTTCATTGGCGTACCTCATAGAGAGGATGCGATGTCCCCCTTCGCGGGGAGTCCAAACCACCACTGTCATTTTCCCTTTCAGGTGACCGACGGTGATGGAACGGGGTTCACCATACTCTTTCCGGTCGTCCGGGAAAGTAAATTCCATTCCTGAGAACACTTTCCATGCGTCGGCAAAGTCAACTCCCCGGTCGGTGATGGTTTTTTCCCGCTTGACCGGGTCGTAGGTGATCTTCATATTGCCCATCGTAGTAGCACCTGCGGGGAAATTCAACCATGCAATGCCACCTGCTTGGTTTGTGCGATCTGTGGCCCGCTCTGCTTCATTGGGAGTAATGATCTTTCATCATTGGGGGGGTGATACAACCCCGCTTCATGGCCGTTAGCAGTCTGACGACCGTTGCATAATCCAACCGTTACAGCCGCCTCACAACCGCCACTGCCGCAAGACCGCACACACCCGCCCCACATGACACTGGCAGTTTTGTTCCTCCACGGGGGCGCGTCCTTCGTTCTGCATCCGGCACAGATCGGTATGGTCGCCCATGCCGTGCGGCACCAACTGCAAGACCTGCCGCAAGGCCTCCGCCATCTGCCGGGACGCTGCGGCCTGCGCCAACGCCTCTTCTGTTTTGCTCGTCATGGCAACACGTGCAGCAAGGCATCCACCACCCGATCCTGCTCCTCGGTGGCCAGGAAGGGGTGCATGGGCAAGGAGAGAACCTCCTGCGCCGCCTGGGTGGCGACCGGAAAGGCCTCCTCGGGATGGCCAAGATCGGAAAAAATGGGTTGCCGATGCAAGGGAGCCGGATAGTGGATGGCCGTGGGAATGCCCAACAGGGCCAAATGATGCTGCACAGCATCCCGGTGCGGCGTCTGAATGGTAAATTGCGCATACACGCTCTGGTTGCCGGGCAGCACGACCGGCAGACGCACCCGACCGGCCAGACGGGTCTGATAATAGTCGGCCACCCGTTGCCGGGCAGCGATTTCCGCCTCAAAATAGGGCAGCTTGGCCAACAAAACCGCCGCCTGGATCGTATCCAGCCGCCCGTTGAATCCCAGCACCGCATGTTGATAGCGGGCCACCTGGCCATGCTCCCGAATGACCCGCAACCGCTCCGCCAACGCGCCATCGTTGGTAAAGGCCATGCCGCCATCCCCATAACAGCCCAACGGCTTGGCCGGAAAAAAGGAGGTCACCCCGGCGGCACTCAACCCGCAAGACCGCCGTCCCTGCTGACTGGCCCCAAACGATTGACAACCATCCTCCAGACACTGCAAACCATGGCGGGCAGCCACCGCGTTGATGGCCTCCAGATCCGCACATTGACCATACAGACTGACCGGAACAATGGCACGGGTGCGGGCCGTGATCGCCGCCTCCAGATGGGAGGGATCCAGGTTCAGGGTGTCCGGGTCCACGTCCACAAAAACCGGCTTGGCCCCCAACAGGGCGATCACCTCCGCCGTGGCGATAAAGGTGAACGCTGGCGTGATCACCTCATCCCCCGGACCAATCCCCCAGGCCATCAACACCGCCAGCAGCCCGTCGGTACCGGAAGCAAACCCCACCGCATGATCCACCCCGACAAAACGGGCCAACTCCGCCTCCAACTGGGCCACCTGAGGTCCGTTGATGAACGATGCCGATTCCAATACCGCCCGGATGGCGGCATCTATGGCGGGCTGATAGGCCCGATACTGGGCTTGGAGGTCAATAAAGCGCATCGATTTTTATCCCTTCAACAAGGCTGTTCTTTTTCCAATATCTTGGAGAAATTGCACAATGCACGAGAAGACAAAAAAATGTCATTCCCGCGCAGGCGGGAATCCAGGAGTTCTAAGGAGTTGTCTGGATTCCCGCTTTCGCGGGAATGACGAGATCGTGCATTTTGCAATTTCCTCTCTTTAAAACAGGGCGGGTCCAGGGGAAGCCTCCACCGGAAACAAACTCTCATTTTCCATCAACTGCTCGACTGTTTCGCGCCGACGCACCACCATAAACCGGTCCCCGCGCACCATCACTTCTGCCACCCGTGGCCGGGTGTTATAATTGCTGCTCATGGTGAACCCATAGGCACCGGTCGAACGCACCGCCAGCAGATCCCCCTCCTGAAAGGGGGGCAACAGACGGTCGCGGGCAAAAAAATCACCGGATTCGCAAATCGGCCCAACCACATCGGCAACCCGCTCCTCCTGGCCAAAACGCCGTGCCACCGGCAAAATGGCATGATAGGCATTATAGAGCGCGGGACGGATCAGATCATTCATGCCCGCATCGAGAATGACAAAAAGCTTTTCCTCGCCCTCCTTGACATACTCCACCCGCGCCACCAACACCCCGGCATTGCCCGCAATCACCCGCCCTGGCTCCAGAATCAGGGTGCCATTCCGTTGGGCAAAGGGGGTGTTTGCCCATTCGGCCAGCAAGGCACCGGCATAAAGACCCGGATGCGGAGGCAGTCGGCCATCCTCGTAGGGAATGCCCAAACCGCCACCCAAATCCAGGTAGCGCAAGGAGATGCCCTCCCGTTCCAACGCCCCCAACAAGACCAGAACCCGCCGCAGGGCATCCACAAACGGCTCCAACGCGGTCAATTGGGAACCGATATGACAATCCAGTCCCAACACCGTCACATGGGCCATGCGGGCGGCTTCCCGGTAGAGATCCAACGCCTGACTGTAGGGGATGCCAAATTTATTGTTGCGCAAGCCGGTGGAAATGTGCGGGTGGGTCTGCGGGTCCACGTCGGGATTGATGCGCAGGGCCACGGGTGCCCGGCGGCCCAGACGGCCAGCCAGTTCGTTGAGACGGTGCAATTCGCCCACCGACTCCACATTGAACAATAAAATGCCATACTCCAACGCGGCGCGCATCTCGGCGACCGTCTTGCCCACCCCGGAAAAGACAATCCGCTCGGGCGGACAACCCACGCGCTGCACCCGCGCCAACTCGCCACCAGAGACAATGTCAAAGCCCGCTCCCTGACGCAGCAGGGCGTCCAGAACCGCCAGGTTGCTGTTGGCTTTGACCGAATAGCAGATCAGGTGGGAACAGGAGGCAAACGCCTGCTGGAAAACAGTGAAATGGTGCAACAGGGTCTGTTCGGAATAGCAATAGAAGGGCGTCCCCACAGCCTGGGCAATCCGGTCCAGGGGCACCTGTTCACAAAACAGCCGATTTTCCCGATAAAAAAAATGGTCCATGCCTGTTCCACCGGGGCAGCATCAAAGGTGTCAGGGAAAAAAAGGAGGCTCAACCGCCCGAGGGCGTATGCTCCGTTTTGTCGGGCGACTGATCCGGCAGATACAGGTTGCCCTTATACCCACAACCGGCCAAAATCCAGACCAGCAACAATAACGGCAGGAGCAAACGCAGCAACCCAGCCATTCCGGGACTCCTCAAGCGGTGAAAACGGATACGGACTAAAGCTGCTGCACCTCTTTCAGCAGTGGCTCGGCAGGACGCAGGTGGGCTTCGGCCATGGGATAGAGCATTTGCTCCTCCTTGACATTATGCTGCTGCATCACAAACAGCAATGTCCCACCAGCCCGCAGCAACAGATCGGCATCTTCCGTATCGGCGGCCTGGTGCATCTGCCGCATCAGACCACGCATCTGCTCATGCTCGGAACGCATCACCATGGTCGGACCTTGCCGCATCCCGGTTTTTTCTTCAAAGGCGGGGAACAGCCCCTCTTCCTCCATGCGAAAATGGTGGGTCATGGCCACCAGAAAGCGATGGCAGATATCGGCCATGCGAGCTGTTTCGCCCTCATTGGCGGCATTTTCCGCCTCGGCATACAGGGTATCACAATGGCGATGATCGCGGATGAAAAAGCCGACCAGGGTATTGTTGCGGGCATCGGGCTCCAGACGGACCAGGCCAGCCAGCCAGTGATCCGGTCCCTCTTCGAGAGGATGCCAATCAAACTGGCCCCAACGCTGCCCTTGCAGACCGGCCACCAAATTCCCCCAAGGCAACCCCGACTGCACCTCCAGGGAACTGCCGACCGCCAAACCATCCAACGCAGCCACCAGTTTATCCAGTTGCTGCTCCGCAGGGGTATGGGTCAAATCCAATATATTGACAGTGGACATGGTTCTTCTCTGTATTCTTACGGGTTAAGGACCCAACATTCCGGCCCAGAAATAGTCTCATCGTAGCACTGTTCTTGCCCCAGTACCAGGAAGTATGGCCCATGGCCAGGGCAATCGCATTTGCAGCCCCTTGACACCTGCTGGCGATTGCCCCGGTTGGCCTCATTCCCTGCTGACACCGGATGGGCGCATTGGTTACACGGAGTCGCATCCACTCTGGTCGATATGGAATGTGTGCTTTGAACCTCTGTCCCAGGTGCAGGAACAGGCCTTGATCATCGTTTCGTCCACGAACTCTCCTGGATGCCCGCCTTCGCGGGCATGACGGGAATGGGTATGACACGAAATTCGCTCGTCATTCCCGCGAAGGCGGGAATCCAGGGTTCTGACTGGAATGGCCGAAACTCTGTCCCAGGTGCAGGAACAGGCCTTGATCATCGTTTCGTCCACGAACTCTCCTGGATGCCCGCCTTCGCGGGCATGACGGGAATGGGTATGACACGAAATTCGCTCGTCATTCCCGCGAAGGCGGGAATCCAGGGTTCTGACTGGAATGGCCGAAACGATGATCAAGGCCCAGGAACAGGACGTGGAACAATACCAGTTGATCCGCTTTGATTGGGCCATGCGGCGGCTGTTGCGCAGCAAGGCCAACTTTAAAATTTTGGAAAAGATATGTGCATAGGGTAGTGGTTCAACCGACCTGATTTGACGGGTAAAGTTTTATGGGGTCCAGGGGAGATTATCTCCCCTGGCGGGGTGCAGGGGCAGAGCCCCTGCAAGGAGTGTACCCCCTTCCGGGGCTTCGCCCCGAACCCCACCAGGGCTCTGCCCTGGACCCGCCAGGGGGATGATCCCCCTGGACCCACAACCATTTTTCAGAACCCATCAAATCAGCCCGGTTGAGCCAGTAGAGCCGGAGAGGGATATTGACTCATCTGCCCGACAAACCGTTCCGCTGCACCACCCGCGGCTGGGCATACAGCCCCTCCTCCCGATCCAAACGGGCACGGATTCCCTCCAGCTTTTTGACCTCTGCCGCAGTCAGCAGGTGACGGTTTTCTGCGGTGGGTGCCCGATAATAGCGACGCAACAGGGCCAATCGGTGCCGTTCGGCTTCCGTCAAGGGACGCTCTCCGGGACGGACCACCCGCAACTCGGCGGCAATATCCACCAACCGATCCCCGGAGGCAAACCGGGAGGTCCGCTCCTGCGGCACACCCGTCCGGGCCGAAGAGAAAGCATCCACCCCCCCCACCGGGGGATGATCGTTGGTGCTGAACCCACCCCGCCAACCCGCCCAGACCACCGGACGGATCCGCTCCCGATACAACGCCAACGGGACAATGCTGGCCGACTGCGCCCGATCCGGCGAATCCAGGACAAAGACGGCCCCATCCGGCAACCGAGCCAACAAGACAACGTGAAAAACACCATTCGGTTTTAACGGACGCAGGGTGACCACCCGCAAGGCAGACTCCGGAAAACCGGCATCCCGCAACAAGACCATCTTGGTGGTGGCATACTCCACACAGACACCACCACTGGCAAACGCCTCCTGCGGCGATTTCCATGTCTCGGCATGGTCCACATAGGTCAACCGGCGATTGACATAGGCATGGGCCGCGCGTAATTGTTCGAGCGGGGGCAACGCCTGCAAGGCTCGGATCTGCTCGGTCCAGCCGACCGGGCGATGCTGCTCATGGCGTTCGATCAGGCGTCGCAACCGCTCCGTCCGCCCACTCGTGTCCCGCTCCGGTTGCTGACTGTCCCGGAACAGAACCGGGGTGAGCCGATCCACCCACTCGTCACCCCCCTCTCTGTTCGCCATCGCCTGGAGCGGCAACAGGCCAAGCCCGCACAGCAACAGGAGTGCCGTCTTGCGCATTGGCCAAGCGGCACGGGGTTGTTTCATGAATGCACCCCTCTCCCCCATGCCGCCCAACACCCCGAGGCCATCCTGGCAACCTAGTCAAGCAACTTCATCGCCAATTCGGGCTGCTGATTGGCCTGGGCCAGGACAGCCGCCGTGGCACTCTGAATGATGGAGCGAGAGGTCATCTTGGCCGTCTCCTGGGCAATATCCGCATCCTGGATCCGGGAACGGGCAGCAGAAATATTCACCACCGAACTGGACAGGCTGTTTTGCAGAGAAGTCAAGCGGTTTTCAAAGGCACCGACCTGGGCGCGTTGCGAGGCCACGGCATCGATGGCATCGCTGAGTGTACCAATAGCCGCCTCGGACTGATCCTGGGTGAGCAAAGAGGGCGGCGATCCGCCCGCCGCCGTGGTCGCCGCAGACCACCAGTCCGACAAAACCGCCCCCTGCTGTGCTGCTGCCACACGGCTATTGTCCGTGGACAACCATGTCAGGGTATCCGTCGCATTGCCCGCACCGCCAACCTGGATTTTTTTGCCATCCATCGAACCATCCAGCAGATTCTGGCCGTTGAATTCGGTGTTGGCGGTCAGTTGATCCAGTTGTGTCTTTAATTGGGCGAATTCATCCTGCAACGACTGTCGATCCGAGGGGCCATTCGCATCATTGGCCGATTGTACCGCCAATTGCCGCATACGCTGCATGATCTGGGCACCATCCTGCAAACCACCATCGGCGATTTGGGTCATCGAAATGGCATCCCCCAAATCCTGGATGGATTGGTTCTGGGAACGGATGGCGGTGTCCATGTGGGTGGAAATGGCCAGACCGGCCACATCATCCTTGGCCCGATTGATGCGCAAACCCGACGACAGCCGTTCAAAGGCGGAATTCAAGGAACCAGAGTTTGTGGACAGCGCATACGCCGCCGACTGAGCATAGGTATTACTACTGATGAAAATTGCCATTTTAAACCATCCAAAGTAGAAACAGGGTTATCTCGTGGTTTATACAAAAATACAGGCGTTAACCATGTCTTTGGATAACCCAACAGAGTGACTGACCAACAACCAACCGTTCCATTCTGCCCACCGGGGGCCATGGAAAAACGCCACAAGCAATTGTGGTATCTATAACGGTCTTTTCTATACTGCCTGGAGATTTAAAAAAGATGGTTTCATGATTGAAACCTCCCTGTCTTGTTTAAACAGTTTCCGTCCCTGGGTGATCTTGGGTTGCTTGTTTTACAGGGTCAACCCGACCCGTGGTGTATGAAACGATGCAGGCGGGATCCAACCCACCTTTCGATCACGATGACCGATGCCTTCTTTATCGACAGGAAGAGACACCTGCTTGAGCCATTTTTTAAGCGTGCGCCAACTCATTGGCATGGACAGGGCACGAGGTCTTGATCCGTCTGCCTGGATCACATACGGTATGTTCCTCGAGGCTGGGTCATTGCTGCGGCCTTTTTCGGGAAGGACGGGGAACCGCCTCCCCGGCCACCCCACTTTTTTTAATCATTCCAAACCGCACCTGTTTCGGAATGCGTAGTTTCCGTCATCCCCGCGCAAGCGGGGATGACGGTTTCGCAGTCTCCGTCATCCCCGCGTAGGCGGGGATCCAGATCTCGCAGGTACCACCTGGATTCCCACCTGCGCGGGAATGACGTTTGAAAAACTACTGGTTCAACCGACCTGATTTGACGGGTAAAGTTTTATGGGGTCCAGGGGAGATTATCTCCCCTGGCGGGGTGCAGGGGCAGAGCCCCTGCAAGGAGTGTACCCCTTCCGGGGCTTCGCCCCGAACCCCACCAGGGCTCTGCCCTGGACCCGCCAGGGGGATGATCCCCCTGGACCCACAACCATTTTTCAGAACCCATCAAATCAGCTCGGTTGAGCCACTACGCATCCCATGCTGGGTGCGATTTAAGATGCTGCGGGTTCAGGGGGATCATCCCCTGCGATGCACAAGACCGCTGCATCCTCTTTTTCTCTGTCCACAATGGATCAACTCATGCCCATTGCCTGGTCTGCACTCAAAGAAGCCCTGCGACAGCAGGCCCTGGCCGAGGGTTTTGCTGTAGCGGCCTTTGCCCCACCTGCGCCCCCTCCCCATGCGGAATATTTTTGCCAGTGGCTGCAACAGGATGCCCATGGAGAGATGGCGTGGCTGGCCCGCACCCCGGAACGACGCACAGACCCAAGGCACTTGTTAAACCCGTTGGGCACCATCCTGGTTCTGGGCAGCAACGATTGCCCGGCCAACACACCCGTGGGCGTGGCTCGGGATGAGAGTCGTGGGGTGATTGCAGCCTATGCGCGCCACCGGGATTATCACTCCCTGCTGCAAGAACGGTTGCAGCGGTTGGCGGCCTGGTTGGAAAACCGGCTCGGTCAACCGGTTGCCAAACGGTTATTGGTTGACACAGGCCCACTCCTGGAAAAACCGTTGGCCAGTGCCGCCGGTTTGGGCTGGCAGGGCAAAAACAGCCTATTGGTTTCCCCCCGTTTTGGTTGCCGACTGCTGCTGGCCGAAATGTTGCTGCCCCTGCCTCTGCCACCGGATGGACCCCTGCCCAACCGATGCGGCACCTGTCGCCGTTGTCTGGAGGCCTGTCCAACTGCGGCTCTGGCCCATCCTTACCGTCTGGAGGCCCGCCACTGTCTGGCCTATTTTACCATTGAGCAGAAAGGGCCCATTCCCACCCCCTACCGGGCCGCCATGGGCAACCGGATTTATGGCTGTGACGACTGTCTGGCGGCCTGTCCCTGGAACCGTTTCGCACCCGTGACCCAGGATGTGGCATGGTTGCCGCGCCCCGCCCTGGTGGCACCTGCCCTGCTGACGTGTGCAACCCTGGATGAGGTGTCATTTTGCGCCATGATGCAAGACACCCCGCTGGAACGGATCGGCGTGGTGCGTTTTTTGCGCAATGTGGCCGTTGCGTTGGGCAATTGGAGTGCGCCGGAAGCCCTGCCTGCGCTGATTCACCTGCTGCACCATGCCGCCCCCCTGGTGCGGGGTCATGCTGCCTGGGGCCTGGAGCAACTCGCCAACCTGCCAGGCAACCAGTCTCTGGGCGCGACCATTGCGCAATGGCTCGCCGAGCAGGCCCAGCGCGAGACAGATCCCTGGGTGAACGAGGAGATTGGGCTGGCCCGTCACCGGATGACGACGGTGCTGGTTGGCTGAGCCATTTTTTGGCGTTCGGGGGCAAACCGCTCCACCCACAGCAGGGTTGCCCCCGCCACGGCGGCAGGCATGGCGATAAAATTGACCACGGGGAGTGTATTCAGCAGCAGGACCATGCCGCCAAAGCCCAGGCTCAAGGGTCGTTCGCTGCGCAACAGGCGGCGCACCTGTCGCCCGGTCATATCATGGTTGCCCATGGGCAGATCCAGATATTGAATGGCCAGCATCCACGAGGAATAGAGCAGCCAGCAGAAGGGCGCGGCAACATGGACAAACGGGATGATAAACAATAGCAAAAACGGTATCATCCAGAGAACGGCATGACCGATTTTGCCGATCTCGTCCCACAGAAGGGGGATGGTTTTGCTCAGCAGGGCCTGGCCGGACAGGGCCTCGCCATCTGGAAACCGTCCGGTCAATTGATATTCGACCTGTTCGGCCAGCAGGCTGTTGAAGGGGGCGGCGATCAGGTTGGTCAGCATGGAAAAGGTAAAAAAGAGGGTACCGGCCACGGCCACCACCAGCACGGGGGTCACCAGCCAGTACAGCCAGTGCAACCAACTGGGGAGAAAGCTGTCGATCCAGGCAAAAACAGCTTGCAACCAGCCATAGACATACCAGATGCCCAACCCGAACAGGGTCACGTTCAGGGCGAGCGGTATCACCACATAACGGCGGATACCAGGCCGGACGAGCAATGCCAACCCCCGGAGCAGATAGCTTCCACCGATAAGCACTTGAGTCACCATGTGTTGTCTCCTTTTTTGTCTGGCGGACAGGCCTCTGGATTTTCCCCAAAGTTCGATACCGGATTATCCTCTTCCCACCAATTGACTGAATTGCAGATAATGCGGCCAATGGATCTTGGTGGCCTTGATCATTGTTTTGGCCATTCCAGTCAGAACCCTGGATTCCCGCCTTCGCGGGAATGACGAGCGAATTTCGTGTCATACTCATTCCCGTCATGCCCGCGAAGGCGGGCATCCAGGAGAGTTCGTGGACGAAACGATGATCAAGGCCATCTTGGTGGCTCTGTCTGGTGAGTCGTTTATGGGGCCTGTTGTGGGGTGTCCAAAAACGGCCTCCACGGTCCAAATTTATTGCCCAGGATCTGGGCCTCGTCAGCAGACACCTCACTGCCCCCCCATTCAATATTTTGGGACATTGACCGGATTTTCAGCATAGTCCC
>JADFYM010000008.1 GCA_015233035.1 Magnetococcales bacterium | reverse complement strand
AACGGCTGTGCAAATGAATTTGACTGGTTCTGCCGCCAATGATTTTGTTAAGCAGTGTACGGATGCCGCCAAGGTGGGCAAGTAGATCTCTTGCATAAACATCCCCCGACCCAGTCGGGGGGGGGGGGCAGCACGACAGAATCCTGCGGGGATAGGGCCACCCCATTACATGCCTCTCAAAAAGTCGTTAATACTTGCAGAAAACCAGGGAGATTATCCCCTGGCGGGATTTGGAGGCTGTGCATCAGAAAAGGGCACACGGGCAATGTGTTCGTGGCTCCCATTCCAGGGAGCTGTTTTTCCGGGGCTTTGCCCCGGACCCCACCAGGGGCGTTGCCTCTGGACCCCACCGGGGGAGATAATCTCCCCCGGACCCCCATGAAGAATAATAACTCGTTGCAATGTGACCCATCCCCGCCCGCTACTCCGCAAAAAACTGCCGCACCGCCGCCTGGTCACGCACAATGCGCGCAGGTGGCAAAGCCTCCAACAGTTGACGACCATATCCCTTTTGCGTCAGTCGTATATCCAGTATTGCCATGCCACCCCGATCCGTACTGCGCCGCAACAGTCTCCCAACCCCTTGTTTCAGTGATAAGATGGCCCGTGGGATAAACATTTCCTTGAACGGGTTGCGTTGGTTCAGCTCCAGCCACCGCCCACGCGCCGCCACCAGGGGATCGGCTGGCGAGACAAACGGCAACCGGTCGATAATCACCATGGACAAGGCCTCCCCCGGCACATCCACCCCCTCCCAAAAACTGGCCAACCCCAGCAAAACAGAGGATTTTTGCACCCGGAATGCCTCCAACAATGCCCCCTTGGACCGCTCCCCCTGGACCAACAACGGAAAATTGATCCGACCAGTCAGACCATGCCGCACAAATTCCAACATGCGCTGACTGGTAAAAAGACACAAAGTGCGACCCGAGGCGGCCTCCAGCAGGCCAAAAATTTCTTCAACAATCGCCGCCGGAAAATGCGGATCGTCCGGTTCCGGCAGCTTTTCCGGCAGATAGAGAATGGCCCGCTGCCGATAGTCAAAGACCAACGGCAGTTGTTCGGTGACCACCTGTGCTTCGGTCAACCCCAGTTGATCCAACAGAAAGGCGAACCCCCCCGCCCGCCCCCCGGTGGCCAAAGTGGCAGAGGTAAAAATAGCCGTCTTGAGACGTGGGTAAAGTAATTCCCGCAAGGTGGGACCGGTCTCCAAGGGGGAGGCGGTCAAAAAAATGCCCCGCTCGCGGGTCTCATACCAGTAGACCCGCGCCGGATCGTCCATGCTGCGAATCCAACCCAAGGTGTCCAACAGCACTTCTGCCCGCTTGGCACACGCCGCCAAGCCGACACTGCGCACCCGATGCGGCTCCAACACCTTGATCAGATGGTGCAAACTGTTTTCCACCAGCACCAGAGCCTGGCCGAGCACCCCTTCCCGGTTCAGATCCTCCGGCGTAAGCCCCTCCCGGCGACTTTCCTTGGGAAAGGCCTCCCGCAACCGCTGGCCCGCCACCTCCAGATCCGGCAGAGCCAACAATACAACGGGATCGTCGGCCCCAATCTCTTGCGACTCCCGCCGACAATCCAACGCCAACTCCCGCAGTTGATGGTTGCTGAGGGTCCAGCCAAAAAATTGGGTGACCACATCGGGAATCTTGTGCGCCTCGTCAAAGACCACCACCCCATGATCGGGCAGCAATTCGCCAAATCCTCCGTCGCGCAAGGCCAGATCGGCAAAAAAAAGATGATGATTGACCACCACCAGGTCCGATTTTTTGGCCCGGTCCCGCGCCTTGGTCAAAAAACACTGCTCATGATGGCTACAGCGTCGTCCGGGACAGTGATCGCCGCCCGCGCTGATCTCTTTCCAAAAGCCCAAGGTGTCTGGCAGGGCATCCAACTCCTCCCGGTCACCCATTTCGGTCTGATCGGCCCAATCGGTCACCACCCCCACCCATCTCTGTTCGGCATGGGGTACACGCATCCCCTGATGCCGGAAGGCATTAAACCGGTGGCGGCAGAGATAATTGCTGCGACCTTTCAAGGTGCTGGCCGTGAAAGGTCGCTCCACCACCCGACGCAGCAACGGGAGATCCTTGTCAAAGATTTGGTCCTGCAAGGCCTTGGTGGCGGTGGAAACGATCAGGGATTGGCCCATGGCCAGCAAGGGCAACAGATAGGCCAAGGTCTTGCCGGTGCCGGTCGGAGCCTCCACCACCAGACAGTGTTGGGCCGAGACCGCCTCCACCACCCGTTGCGCCATACGGCTTTGCACCAGACGGGGTTCATAGGCCGCAATTTCGCCCGCCAAACGACTGGTCGAGTCAAACAGTGTCTGTATCCACACCTCGGAATTTTCCATGGGAGTCTGTTTCATGGATATGTTCAGCCTGGACAGGACTGGACAGACTGCTCATCCAGAATCATGCTGAGGGCAATGCGACGACGCACACTGTCCACTTCCACCACCCGCACCCGCACCACCATGCCCGCCTTGACCAACTCGTGGGGATTTTTGACAAAGCGGCGCGCCATGGCCGAAATATGCACCAGACCATCCTGGTGTACCCCGACATCGATAAACGCACCAAAATTGGTCACATTGGTAACTGTCCCTTCCAGAAGCATCCCCGGTTGCAGGTCGGACAACGATTCCACCCCCTCACGAAAGGTGGCCGTGCGAAATTCCGGGCGCGGATCACGGCCCGGCTTTTCCAACTCGGCCAAAATGTCGCGTACCGTGGGTTCGCCGAATCGCGGGTCCACCCACTCGGCGGGCCGCAAACGGCTCAAAACATCCCGGTTGCCGATCAATTGGGTCAGAGTCAAACCGGTGCGATCCAGGATCTTTTCCACCAGAGGATAGGCTTCGGGATGCACGGCAGAGCCGTCCAGCGGGGTATCCCCCTGGCGAATGCGCAAAAATCCGGCGGCCTGCTCGAAGGCCTTGGGACCAAACCGGGCCACCCGGTTGATCTCCTTGCGATTATGAAACGGTCCGTGCGCCTCACGATAGGCCACCATGTTGCGCGCCAGGGTACGATTCAAACCGGAAACCCGTTCCAGCAAAGGAGCTGAAGCGGTATTGACATCCACCCCCACGGCATTGACGGCATCTTCCACCACCCCATCCAGACTGCTGGCCAACCGCTTGGCCTCCACGTCATGCTGATATTGACCCACACCGATGGCCTGGGGATCAATCTTGACCAGTTCGGCCAAAGGATCTTGCAGACGCCGGGCAATGGAGACCGCACCCCGCAACGAGACATCCAGGTCCGGCAACTCTTCCGAGGCATAGGCGGAGGCCGAGTAGACCGAGGCCCCGGCCTCGCTCACCACCACGCTGACCAGGCCCAGTTCGGGATATTTTTGTTGCAGTTCGCCCACCAGGCGGGCGGTCTCGCGGGAGGCCGTCCCATTGCCGATACTCACCAGGCGCACCTGAAAGGTTCGCGCCAGGGCGGCCAGTCGTTCCAGGGACTCCTGCCAACGATTGTGCGGCGCGTGGGGATGGATCACCGCCGTACCCGCCACCTTGCCCGTCCCCTCCACCACGGCCACCTTGACCCCGGTGCGCAGGCCGGGATCCAGACCCAGCACCGGCACTCCACCGGCGGGCGCGGCCAACAACAAGTCCCGCAAATTGGCCGCAAAGACCCGAATGGCTTCCTGATGCGCCTGTTCGGTCAACCGGTTGATCAGATCGGTCTCCAGATGGGGCCGAATTTTTTTGCGCCACGCCAGCCGCACCGTTTCCAGCAACCAGAGATCCCCCGGTTTGCTCGAATGGCGCACCCCAAAATGGCTGGCTATGCGATTTTCGTTGGTGGTCAAAGTGGATGCTGAACTCTCCTCGCCCTCCAGATCCAGGGAACGGCGCAGCACCCCGGCCTTGTGTCCCCGCCAAACCGCCAGAATGCGGTGCGCGGGCAGCGTGGCAACCGGTTGGGCAAAATCAAAATAGTCGGCAAATTTGGCCCCTTCCTGTTCCTGACCTGGGATGACCTTGGCCAGCAATTTGCCTTGCCGCCAGGCCGCCTCCCGCAACTGCCCCAGCAGATCCGCCGCCTCGCCCATATGGTCGATCAGAATATGGCGTGCCCCTTCCAGGGCAGCCGGCACATCGTCAATCCCTTTGCGCGCATCGACAAACGGGGCAGCGGATAGCTCGGGGAGTTGTGCCGGGTGCTGGAGCAAACGGGTGGCCAAGGGTTCGAGACCGGCTTCGCGGGCCACGGTCGCTTTGCTACTGCGCTTGGGCCGGTAAGGCAGATACAAGTCTTCCAGCCGGGTGCGGGTTTCGGCACCCTGAATGGCTTGTTCCAACGCGGGGGTCAGTTTTTCCTGCTCCCGAATGCTCTTCAAAACGACCACACGCCGTTCTTCCAATTCGCGCAGGGCCAGCAGCCGTTCTTGCAGATGCCGCAGATGGACATCACTCAGACCGCCGGTCACCTCCTTGCGATAGCGGGCAATAAAGGGCACCGTCGCCCCTGCGTCCAGCAAGGTGATGGCGGCTGTGATTTGTGCTTCCCGTACCGAAAGTTCCTCGGCAATGCGGCGGTCTATGGATGGCATCCGTCAAGCTCCCGATGGATAGGCAAAAAAGCGAAACCGTGTCAATTGATCCAATGTTTGCTAGAGTATCACCGTGGGCGATGAAGAAAGCAGAGCATAACACAACCACCCGGACTATGAATACATGTCTACCCCACCGAATACCACAATTGATCCAACGGCCACCCAGGCAGACGAACGCCTGGCACGGTATCACGCTCTCTCCCCAGCCGCCAGGATGGTCATGGGGATGAAGGCCTTGATCGGCAGCACACCCGTCACCAGAACGGTCTTTTATGAGGTCATGCTCGCCACCCGATCCGCCTCTCCAGAAGGCAAGGCGTGGAACCCGACCAATCTCAGTCAGGTGCAGGAAGATCTCCGCCAACAGGAATTATTGGACGACAAGTTTGTCTGTCCCCTCGATTTGCTCCATCCACTGACAGCCGACCTGGTGGATGGTCCCCAGGGAAACCTGTGTTTGAAAGTCATCCAGACAAAATTTCCGGTGGAGATACCCAGATTTCCGTATGCAATGCAGATGTTGCACAACGCAAACGCGCTGCGCCAGATGCGGCTCGCCCTTTACACCAACGATGACGACACCTATTCCCGAATCCGGGCTCTCTACGAAAAGAGCCTCCAGTTTTACCCGGGACCGCATTTTTTGATCAGGCTGTTTCTGCACACCCCGATCGCCCTGGACTGGTTGCTCCGCCGCACCCCATTGATTCGTTATGGTATTTTCCTGATCAAACTGAATGGTCTGCTGGATATGGGGCTGGTCAGTCCCAGCCTGCCAGAGATGCTGGCCTACTATCTGGAACAGGCGGAGCAGCCCCAAGCGGTCGATTATGCCGATTGGGCCGCAGAATTTTATTTGCTGTCGGGCGATCTGGCGCGTCTGCGCCGTTATGCGGATACCTTGGAGGATAAACTGGGCTTTACGCGACCGGCTTTGCAAGGATCCGTTGCCTTTTTGTCCGGCGACAATACAAAAGCCGTCGACTGCTACCGCATTGCCTTGAAGGCCTACCGGCAACACACCCATAAACGCAAAATATTTCTGGATGGTATCAATGGGCTGTATTTCCTGCTGGCGTTGCTCGCCACCCATGACAGTACACTGCATGGGGAAATCCAGAACCATCTCGATGCCGTCAATATGGAAGATAATCTCTATCAGGCCGCATTCATGGCGATCCGGGCCATGCTGTTGCTGGTCCAGGGTTTGGCCAACAAGGCAACAGCCCTGTTCAAGGCATTACCCGAAAGGCTGCCCGAAGAGCCGCTCTCAGCCGCCTGTTTCTGCCTGGCGGAATTTTTTATCGATGCGGAACGGGCGCAACAGCGTCTGCTCTACCTGGAAAAACAAAAATCTTGTTTCCAGGAAATTTTGCCCCTGGTGGCCCACATTTATGGCGCCATTCTCGCCCGCATCTATGAATCATCGGTCGTTTCGACCCAATGGATGGATTTTACCCAAATCGTCCAGATACGCAAACCCTGGGAACGGGCCTTTGACAGTCTGGCGGTCTTGTTGCGCTCCAGCAAACCCCTTGCCCCGGAACGTACCAGCACCACATCCAAAAGACTGGCCTGGTTTGTGGATTGCAAGCAACAAACGGTAGAGGTGTTGGAGCAATCGTTTCGCGCCCGGCAGGGTTGGAGCGAGGGCCGCCCGGTGGCCATGAAACGACTCTACGAACAGGATCCCCGTCTCCATTATTTGACCGATCAGGATCGTCGTGCCCTGCGCGCCCTGCGCAAGGAATCGGGCGGGTGGGGAGAGTGTGAAAATTATTATTTTGATGTGGAAAAAACTCTGTTGGCCCTGATTGGGCACCCGACCATTTTCGATGCCCTGCAGCGGGACCGCCTGCTTGAACTGGTGGCCTATCCGCTGGAACTGGTGGTGCATGGCACCAAAACGGGCTATCGTTTCACCCTGTCGCACAGCAACGCGCGTCCCACCGTTTTTGTGGAGGCCGAGACACCCACCCGGTTTCGGGTGATCGAATTTTCCGAAAAATCTTTGGCCCTGCGTGACATTCTGGGACCACAGGGACTGGAGGTCCCCAAGCAGGCCAAGGAGCAGGTGACCACCCTGTTGCGGGAGCAGGGTCTTGCCCTGCCCATTCGGGCGGATATCGCCGGGATGGAAACTGCCGTGGTGGAGGGGAATACCACCCCCGTGCTGCAAATGCGTCCCATCGAACAGGGGCTGACGGTCTCCCTCCATGTGCGTCCTTTCGGCCAGCAGGGGCCCTGTTATCTGCCCGGCCAGGGCAGCCGCTCGGTGCTCGCCACTCTGGACAAGATCCAGCAGCGCGCCAACCGCAACCTGGAGGGAGAACGCCAGGCCTTGGCTCAGGTGTATGCGGCCTGCCCGATGCTGCCCCAATTGTTGGAGGGGGGGTATGAAGGAGCGATCGAGGGGTTGGAACCCGGTCTGGATCTGCTCCTCGAACTGCAAGCGTGTCCCCACCCGGTTGTGGTGGAATGGCCGGAGAGCAAACCGTTGCGCGTCTGCCCGCCGGTCTCGGCCAAACAGATGGTCCTCCATCTCAAACAAAGCCGGGACTGGTTTCAGGTGCAGGGTGAAGTCCGCCTGGACCAGGGGCAGGTTGTCGCCCTGGAAAATCTGCTGGAACGTCTTGATCAGGCTCGGGGACGATTCATTCCCCTGGATGATGGCCGTTTTGTCACCTTGACCAGCCATTTTCGGCACCAGTTGGAACGTCTGCGCGCGCTGACCGAGTCTGCCCGGGAGGGACGCAAACTGGCCACCCTGGGAGCCATCGCCTTGCAAGAGCTGGTCGAAGAGACCGGCGAACTCCATGCCGATCGGGCCTGGAATGCGTTATCTACCCGTATTCAAGCGGCCAATGCATCGGTGCCCGAGGTGCCTTCGACGCTACAGGCCGAGTTGCGGGATTATCAGGTGGAAGGTTTTCTCTGGCTCTCCCGCCTGGCGCGCTGGGGAGCCGGGGCCTGTCTGGCAGACGACATGGGGCTGGGCAAGACGGTCCAGGCCATCGCGATCCTGCTGGAACAGGCTCCCCAGGGGCCCTGTCTGGTTGTCGCGCCCACCTCGGTTTGTCACAACTGGGAACGGGAGATGGCCCGTTTTGCCCCGGTGTTGAATGTCCATCGCCTTTCGGCCACGGCGGACCGGGCCGCCCTGCTGGCGGCCATGGGACCAATGGATGTACTGGTGGTGAGCTATGGCCTGCTCCAGGGGGAAGGGGATCGGTTGGCCGAAAAGAGCTGGCAGGTGTTGATTCTGGATGAGGCCCAGGCCATCAAAAATGCCGAAACCCGCCGGGCGCAGGCCAGTCGAAAGTTGAACGCCGCCTTTCGCATTGCCCTCTCCGGCACCCCGATTGAAAATTATCTGGAAGAGTTGTGGAGCCTGTTCCAGGTGATCAACCCCCATCTGTTGGGCTCAAAGGAAAGCTTCCAGAAGCGGTTTGCCGGTCCGATTGAAAAAAATCGCGACGCCACTGCCTTGCAGTCGCTGCGTGCCCTGGTCCGGCCCTTCATTTTACGGCGGACCAAAAGCATGGTGCTCGCCGAACTGCCCGCCCGGACCGATGTCACCCTGGAGGTGGAACTGCCCGATGACGAACGGCTGTTCCACGAGGCCTTGCGGCAAAAGGCACTGGCAACCCTGGCCGCGCTGGCCGCAGAACAGCCGGGCCAGCAACGGTTTCGCATCCTGGCCGAAATCACCCGTCTGCGGCAGGCCTGTTGTCATCCCGGTCTGGTGGACCCGGAGACAACTTTGCCAGGGGCCAAGCTCACCCTGTTTCTGGAACTGGCAGAGGAACTGATCCGCAACCGGCACAAGGCATTGGTCTTCAGTCAATTTGTCGGCCATTTGGACCGGGTGCGGGCCGCCCTGGACGCCCAGGGCATCCCGTACCAGTATCTGGATGGTTCCACTCCGGCCAGGGAGCGGGAAAAACGGGTCACCGCCTTTCAGTCGGGTACGGGCGATCTCTTTTTGATCAGCCTGAAGGCGGGCGGACTGGGCTTGAACCTGACGGCGGCCGATTATGTCATCCATCTGGACCCCTGGTGGAATCCGGCGGTGGAAGACCAGGCCTCCGACCGCGCCCATCGAATTGGACAGAATCGACCCGTCACGGTCTATCGTCTGATTGTGCGGAACAGTATTGAAGAAAAAATGTTGACGCTCCACCAGGACAAACGGGATCTGGCCGATGCGTTGTTGGAGGGTACAGACACTTCGGTGCGGCTGTCCGAGGACGATTTGCTGGCATTGATTCGTGGGTAACATCCAGCAAGACCAGGCCGAAGCCCATGCCAGTCTGGGAATGTGCCTGCACGAGTTGCACTGTTATGAAACAGTCTATGCGGACTGCCGGGATGCCCTGCACCAGTGGCATGCAGCACTATTGCACCTGGTCCACCCGAGCGCGCAAACACCGGTCGCCCTGCCCACCCTGTCCAGCCCGGTACCGTTTCCACTGTGGCAGGGCGAAGATTTGACCGGCAAATCCCTGTTGATTTTTTCCGAACACGGTTTCGGTGATCAAATTCAATTTTGTCGATATGTCACGCGGTTGCTGGCAGCGGGCATCCGGTGGTGCACCGTAGTCTGCGACCCCCCTCTGGTGGCATTGTTGGCGTCCCTGGCCGGAGTGGATCAGGTGCTGGTCAAGGGCCAGGATTGCCCACCCCATGATTTTTGGCTTTTTTATTTATCGGTTCCGCTCCATCTCGCCACCACTCCGGCCACCATCCCGGATCAAATTCCCTATTTGCATGCCCCGGCTGATCGTTTGGCCCGTTGGGAAGGGCTTATGCCCAAACAGGGTTTCCGGGTGGGATTGGTTTGGCACGGCAACCCCCAACACACCAACGATGCCAACCGTTCATTGCCCGGTTTGACTGTTTTGGCCCCCCTGTGGTCTGTGCCTGGCGTTGCCTTTGTCAGTCTGCAAAAGGGCGCAGGCGAGAAGGAGGCCAGCCAGCCACCGCCCGGACAACCCATTCTGCATTGGGGTGATTGGATCCAGGATTTCGCGGATACGGCGGCCATCGTGACGCATCTGGACCTGGTCATCAGTGTGGACTCTGCCGTTGCCCATCTGGCCGGGGCATTGGGCAAACCGTGCTGGGTCATGTTGCCCGCCGTGGGGACCGATTGGCGTTGGTTGCACGGGCGCACCGACTCACCCTGGTATCCCGGTGTGCTGCGCCTCTTTCACCAGGAACAGCCGGGGGAGTGGTCGACGGTGGTGCAACAGATCAGGGAGGCATTGGTGCATCGGGTGTGTGCAAATGCGCCTATGGCCGGACCGGTCGAAAGTTGATCTCCAACTCCTGGCATTCCAGGCAACCGGCAGGCGGCCGCTCCACCTTGGTCGTCTTCTGAATGGCCCGAATCACAGAATGGTCAAAAAGGGCATTCCCGGAAGTGCGGCCAACACGCGGATTGATCAGGGCACCCTCCTGACTCACTTCCACCAACACCGTCATTTCCAGGCTGTTTTCATCGGGCAACCCGCTCGGTTTGTTCCAGTTTTCATGAATTTTACTCTGGATTTTACGTTGCCAGAGGGCAATCATGCCATTGTCGGAACGCGACTCCTCAACCGCCACCGCCGGTTCAGAGTTCACTGGGGCCTGCGCTGGCTGTGGGGCAGGCGGGTTGGTTTGCCATTGGGAAATGGCCGACGAGAGCGAGGAAAAATCGGCGCGTTCGCCATCCGTTGGCACCTTCCGCGTCTCCTCCACCTGCGCCCCCCCCAGTTTCATCAGATTGGTCCTGGCCGCTTCATGGCCCTGTTCGGCGGCTTTGCGATACCAATTCACCGCCTCGGCAACATCCTTCCTGACCCCCGTGCCGTTCTCGTACAGCACACCCAGGTTGAATTGGGCCTTGGCATCACCCTGTTCGGCCGCTTTGCGCACCTGCTCCAGAGCGGAACCGGCACCCTTGCTGGCGGACATTTCCGTCTTTTTTCTGGCCTCGGGATCCGACCGGACGGTCCGTCCCAATTCCCCCTCCGCTGGCGTATCCTTTGGTGTCGCCGTCACTTTGGCCTGCTCCCGCGCCAACCGCTCGCTCTCTTCCCGCACCTTTTGTGCCTCCGCACGCTGGCGTTTGCTCTCTTCCCATACCGTTTCGTCCAGCAAACCCTCGACCAGCACATAACCGGTCTTTTTCCACATCCAGCTTTTCACCTCTACCCAATACCACTTGCCATCTGCCGTGCGACCCAGCACATGAGCCTTCTCGCCGGGATCCAACTCGCGCACAATTTTGCTCTGGGCGTCGGCACTTTCCCGCATCTGCACCGTTTTTCCAGAGACCATATCACGATCCAACGGCTCCAGCTTGTTCTCTGCGGCCATCGGGGCCGGAGGAGGGGATGGAGAGACCGGCGCAACGGTCTTGCTTTTTTCCACGCACCGTTTGGCGGGTACCACAAACTCCCCTTGTGGATATTTTTTCAGGTATTCCTGACAAATTTCTGGATCTCCCTGGGCCGATTGCCAGAACAATGCCTCCCGATCCGACTGCACCACGGCTCCGATGGTGGTGCCGACCGTTCCGGCCAACTGGGTCGGTGCCACGTCTGCCGCCTTGTCCACCCGAAACATAAACTGCTTCATGACCGTTTGCGGACCGTTGACATAAGGGGTTTGCTCCCGCGCGCTCTTCTCTTCCACATAACTGCTGGCCGTCGTTAACACCCCATCCAGACTGAGATCCTTGGCCTTGAAGCCGGTCAGCAGTCCGGCGGTGAACAAGCCATTTTTCCCTTCCCCATCCGATGCCACGTTGCCCGGATCGGTGGCATACACAATCACCGTGCCTTTCGGCACACTCACGGGAGCCGCCAGACCCCGCTGTTTGCCACCCCGAAATTGACCGCTGAAACTGTTGTTGCGGCAGGCATCCAACAGGACCATGTTGACGCTGCTGCGGGCGTTTTCCATCTCTTCCAGGATATAGTTGACGTTGACCCCTTCATACCCAATCGCTGCCTCGCTGTTGGCGGTGGCGTCAATCGGCATCAAATAATTCTGGCTCTTGATTTGCAGTCCATGGCCAGCAAAATAAAACAGAGCCGCATCCGCATTGCTGGCCCGTCGGCCAAAGTCGACAATGGCCTCATCCATGGCGGATTTTTTGAGATTTTTGTAGACCTTTACGTCAAAGCCAAATCCATTCAAGGCTTTGGCAATATCCTCGGCATCATTGGTCGGATTGGTAAGCAAACCCAGATTTTCGCCCACATAGGCTCCGTTGCCAATCACCAATGCCACCCGCTTTTCAACCGCCGAGTGTCCCATGCCGGGATTGTCCGCTCCCAAAGCGAACGGCAGGGGAATGAACAACGCCATGACAAAGACCAGCCACGCCATTTGAGACCGTTTCATCGCCTTTTCCATACAGGTTCAGGTTGTGTGATCTGTGCGACATCAATACTCCAGGCCAGACATTGCCCATGCCCGGCACGGACTGCCCCTTAACGAAGCCAAGGATACCACTTTCAAGCAGCCGAAGCCAGTGGTGGGTCAGAGCAGGCGGGCATGTCAAATTGGCCAGTTTTCGGGGAAGGAATGGCGCGCGGTGGGTACCCATTCGAGTGTGCAAGAAAATATATCACGGCGTACATGGCCGCAGGTTTGCTACAATCCGGCGACCGCGTCTTTGCTGGCACCGCCTGTGCCACACCCCGCCGACTGGTTGCTGCCGATGTATATAACGGGATGGGCTTTGCCCTCTGGACTCCTGCCGGGGACCGAAACGGTCCCCGGCAGGAGCCAACAAAATGACCCTATTTGATCAAAACCTTGGGTGGTTGACTCGTCATGAGTTGCTTGAAAAATTCTTGTTCCTTCTTTTGTATTTCCTGATGTCGCATGGCACCAATCAGCGTTGTCTTGGCCTCGTTGAAGGGTAACACGTCCCCCTTCCGCACTTCCAACAGCTTCAAAATGTGCCAACCGCCAGCAGACTGTACCGGAGAGCTGATCTCGTTGGGCTGCATGGTCCCGATCACAGACACCATTTCCGGCAGCATCTGGTCGCCGTTCAACCACCCCAAATCGCCGCCCTTGGCAGCACTGTCCTGGTGCTCCGACTTGAGTTTGGCCACATCCCCAAACTTTTTGGGGGCCGCCACGACCTCCTTGAAAATTTGATAGATGCGCGTCCGCGCCCCTTTCCGAAAGTTGCCATCCGCATTCTGTGGCACGCCGATAAAAATCTGGGCCACATGTGCCTGGCCGGGCTTGCGCACGGCATCCTTGTTCTTGTCATAAAAACTTTTCACCTCGGCATCGGTGGGAAAGTCAGACGCCGGTTCAGCCTGGGAGGCCACATACTGCCCGATCAAAGACTGCTCGGCCGCCAGATCCATTCTTTCCCGGGTGAGGGGTTTTTTGTCAAACCCGGAACTGCGCGCCTGGCTCAACAAATATTTCTTGACAATGGCATCTTGCACAAATTTGGTGCGAAACGAGGCATCCTTCTCCAGAGCCTCACGCGCCTCCGGGGTCAGATGGCTGGCCAGGACATCATATTCAGCATCAGAAATTTTGACATCTCCCATTTCAGCCACGACAGCCAGCCTCTTTTCGGGCTTGGCGGCGGAATCATCCGCCCTCACTGGCATCACCCAAGCGAAAACAATAATAGCAATAGCAAAACAGCGAATAATCATATTTTATGGGTTCCTCTCGATAGGTTCTCCTGGTATCGATCATCCTTCTGACCATGAAACGATGATCACAGGCGGAGACTCTACCTGAACAAGAGACCCGGCACAAGTTTTTTGATATATCTTGATGATTCTTTACAACAATAATGACCGTTGGGTGCGCGTGAGAGGCTCAGTCTGGATCCGCCCTCTTGGCCATCTCTGTCCGCCAGACTTCGGCGGGCAGATTTTGCTTTTTTTGATTGCAGTCCAGACAGGCGGGCACACAATTGCGCCGTGTCGACTCGCCCCCCCGAATGATGGGCATTTTATGATCCATGGTCAATGCCCCAGGAGGCACCCGCTGGCCACAATAGGCACAGACCCCGCGCCCCAGGCAGTTTTTCCACCAGGCCGAAGCCTTGAGTTGCTTGGCCTTGCGCCGTTCGCGGGCCACAAAGTCATCATCAACCGGTATAAACAGAGCATCCACGCGCTATGACCCACGGACAGGAGGAGGGGGCGGGAGGAGGGGGGCAACACCCTCCAGAAAAGGTTGTATGACGGCAAAGGCCGCCTGGAAATGGCCATGCAATACCGTGACAATATCGGTACCTTCCGGCAAGTCACACAAGCGACGTAACCGCTCGCGCACCACCAAATCGGGACCAATGCGATTTTCGGAACGGCCATGCAGCAAGCGCAAGCGGTTTTCCACCAACCGCAAAAAGCCATACACCTGGTCCAAAATGGTCTGCTCCTCGACGGTCAACAAACCCACACGCTGACACTCCCGCAAGGCCCAGGCGGTATTGCTCCGCACAATGTCGGGATGCTGCGCGGCAAATGCCAGGATCAGGAATTGAGTCAAAAATTCAATATCCACAATCCCGCCCCGGTTCTGTTTGATGTCTATCCATCCTGCTGCCGGTTTTTTTTCCTCCAACAGGCGCGACCGCATCTGGGCGACCTCCTGTCGCACGGCTGTCACCTCACGAGGTTGGCACAGGATGGCGCGAATCTCTTTTTGCAGAAACTCGGCCAGGACCGGGTCGCCCACCACCACCCGTGCCCGGGTCAGGGCTTGATGCTCCCACATCCAGGCATCTTTTTTTTGATACTGCAAAAAGGCCGCCACCGAGGTCACCAGGGTCCCGGAATTGCCCGAAGGACGCAACCGCATATCCAGTTCATACAGTTTGCCCGCTCGGGTCAAGGTGGTAATGCCGGCAATAATTTTTTGGCCGAGGCGGGTGAAGAACAGCGGATTGGCAATCGAATGGTCGCCATCCGTGCAGGAGATCCCCTCTGGCGTGTCATACAGAAAAATGAGATCCAGATCCGAGGCATAATTCAACTCCCGTCCCCCCAGTTTGCCCATGGCCAGAATGACAAAAGGGGCCTGGGGATTGCCATAGCGGTGCTGCAACTCGGCCTGGGCATCTTCCCATACCTGGGTGAGGATGACATCGGCCAAGGCGGAGAGTCCCGCCATCACCTCTGTCAGTTCTGCCATCTTGGACAAATCGCGCACCCCGATGCGCACGGTCTCGCCATTCTTGAATTCTCGAATCAGATTGAACCGTTCTTCCCGCTCCGGCTCATGGCGCAGCCGCTGGGCCAGATCAACCGCCAGCGCGTCCCGATGGCGGTACTGCTGCAGAAAATCCCGCGCCACCAGGTGATCCATCAACTCGGGATGTTTCATGAAAAATTGCGCCAGCAGGACGGAACTGCCGAACAGTCGCACCAGCAGACTTAACACGGCAGGATTTTCCAGCAACAAGGCCAAATAACTGACCCGGTGTCCCAGACTGGTCAGGAAACTTTCTGCATGGCGCAAGGCCATATCCTGATCGGGAGCCAGCAAAATTTCCTGCACCAGGGGGGTTGCCATGCGCCGATACCAACGGCGCGTCAGTTCCGTCATCTCCCGGCGCGGACCATCACGTATGACAGCCATCAGCATACTGGCCTGTTCCGGGTCGTTAAAGCCAGCCTGTTGCAACCGCTCCAGACTGCGGGGTTCGCCCGGTTCACAGGCCAGCAAAGACTCGATGAAAGAGCGATTGGCGGTCTCCCGTTTTTTTTCTGCCTCGAAGAACAATGCCTGATAGATGGCATGTACCCCGCTGGTGATCTCCGTCAAATGGACCCGCAGTTGTGTCCCATCTGCCATTCCCATCCGCTTGCTCAACAGAGCAAAATCGTCGGCATTGTCTGGAATGGAGTGCCTTTGCTGGTCATGATGGAGTTGCAGACGATGTTCGAGGGTGCGCAAAAACCGATACGCATGGGCCAAAAAACGGCTCGTTTCTGCCGGCAACAGCCCGGTTGCCAGCAGATCCTCCAAGGTAACCAAGGTCTCACGATGGCGCACACGGGGATTTTTGCCGCCATGGATCAATTGCTGGGACTGGACAAAAAATTCAATCTCCCGGATACCACCATGCCCCAGCTTGATATTGCGGTGATAATCCTGCGCCACAGCCATTTTGCGGTCAATTTTTTGTTTCATCTCCCGAATGGCATCCAGGGCACCAAAATCGAGATAACGACGAAAGATGAAGGGTTGCAAACCGGCGAGAAAGCATTCGCCCAAGGCCAAATCACCCGCGACCGGACGTGCCTTGATCATGGCCGCCCGCTCCCAGGTTTGTCCCCAGGATTCATAATAGATCTCGGCAGAACGGCAGGAAATGACCAGATCGCCGCTTTCCCCTTCAGGACGCAATCGCAAATCGATGCGAAACGCCTGTCCTTCCGCCGTGGCTTCGCCCAGCAGACGAATCAAATCACGGCCCAGACGGTCAAAATATTCCTTCACCGAGAGCGAACAACACCCTTCGACCTCACCCACCGCTGCGTCAAACAGATAGATCAGGTCCACATCCGAAGAAAAATTGAGTTCCTGGGCCCCGAGTTTGCCCATGCCCAGGACGACAAACCGGGCCGGTTGGATCTGCCCGTCTTCCCGCTGGACCATCGGCTGCCCATGACGGGCGGCCAACTGTCGATGCAACCATTGGTAGCCAGCCTCCAGACAGCCATCCGCCACACGGCTGATCGCCAAAATCACCTCGGTCACTTGAGATTCACCACTCAAATCCCGTGTCCCGATCTGGAAGAAACAGCGGTGCTTGTGGGTCCGAATCAGCCGGGCAGCTTCCTTCCAGGTGGTGGTGGTCCTCAATGTCTCCAGTAACCGTTGATTTTCGACCAGGAGATCCAGCAGCGGGGTACCGGGTGCCGCCAGGCACTCTGGCCATTTCCGAAAAACATTGGCCAGATAGGGACTGTTGCCAATGGCCAGGACCAACCGCCGTCGACAGACGGGATCGACGAGCCAATGCTGCAGGGCAGCCCGTGCCTCGGGATGATTCTGGCCAAATTCCGCCAGATTGTGTACGACAGCCTGGGGATCGGCGGTGGTCTGGGCCAGTTCGAGAATGGTACGCTCGATCTCCCGATCCGCACCCGTGACTTCCGCCAATAAAAGATCAACCATTGCCTTGGGTTCCCTAAATATAATTTTGCACTTTCCGCATCTGTCTCTTATAATTGCCAGGCTTTCAATCGGCGTGACAAGGAGAGGCCATGATTAAACTCGGTGTTAACATTGACCATATCGCCACCATCCGGCAGGCCAGAGAGGGACGCTTTCCGGATCCCGTGTTGGCCGCCGCCGTCGCCGAACGCGGCGGGGCAGACGGCATCACAGCACATTTACGGGAAGATCGTCGCCATGTCCAGGAGCGGGATATTCGCCTGCTGCTGGAAATGGTACAAACCAAGGTCAACCTGGAGATGTCAACCAGTTCAGAAATGGTGGATCTGGCCTGTCTGCTGCGCCCGGCGGATTGCTGTCTGGTCCCGGAGCGACGCAAGGAATTGACCACGGAAGGGGGGCTGAATGTGGTGGACCATACCGAACGCATCCAGTCCGCCGTGCGCCAACTGAATCGGGCAGAAATTCGGGTCTCCCTGTTTATCGACCCGGACCTGGAACAGGTACAGGCCGCCGCCGAGGTCAAGGCCCCTGTCGTGGAACTGCATACCGGTCGCTATGCGGCAGCCAGGAGTCCGCAACAGTTCAAGAAAGAGTGGGACAAGCTCTGGCAGGCCGCCGCACTGGCCCAGGAACTGGGCCTGATCGTTCATGCGGGACACGGCCTGGATTATCATAATGTGCAAGAGGTGGCAGCCATTCCGGGGATGCAGGAACTCAATATCGGCCACGCCATCGTCGCCCGCGCCGTGTTCGATGGCATGGAGAATGCCGTCCGCGAGATGAAACGGCTGATGCGGGAGGCCGCTTTGGCCGGTGCCTGCGTATGAAAATTTTGGGCATCGTGGTGGCCACCAGGGGCTTCGCCCCTGAACCCCACCAGGGGCTTCGCCCCTGAACCCCACCAGGGGGGATAATCCCCCCTGGACCCCCTTGACAGGTGAGGGAGCTGGGAAGGCGGTTCTGCCCCCCAGAAATGGCTGCCGGAATGATCCATCTTTTTCAGGAAACAAACGAGATGAATAGTCCAGAGACGAGCGCAGACGCGCCCCTGGCAACCCCTGCCGAACTCTCCCTGCCTGCCCAAAAACGGTTACTCTTCAGCAAAATACAAATCCAACTGGCCAAATCCAATACCTTTTCCGATGTGTTGCCGGAACTGGAGGAGGTGCTGTTGCAGTTTCTCGAAGCCCAACGGTTGACCGTCTATCAAAATGCCCGGGATGGCCAGGAAATTACCGCCAAATTCAAGACCGGTCAGGAATTGCATGAAATCCGCCTGCCTCTGAGTCCCAATTCCATTGCCGGTTATGCGGCACTGACCAGCAAATCCTTGAATATTCGTGATGTTTATGACACAGACGCCCTGACACAGATTCACAAGACGTTAAAATTTGACAGCAGTTTTGACAAGCGTTCCGGTTTTACCTCCAGGGCCATGCTGGTGGTGCCCATCAAGCTGGGCGCGCCGTTGCTGGGTGTGTTGCAGGTGATCAACAAAGTCGGTGGCGATGCGTTCCAGGACCAGGATCTGCAATCCGCCCATCTGCTGGCCGACATGCTGGCCAAAAAATTTCATGAGGAGTTTGAAGGGACCGATGGCCCGTATGACCTGCTCATCAAAAAACAACTGCTGACCCCGGAAAAACTGGACGAGTTGACCCGTCGCGCCAAAAAAGAGGCGGTGACGATGACCTCTTTGTTGGTGGGCGATCTGAAAATTGCCCCAGAAATGGTGGCGGCCTCCCTGGAAAGTTATTACCAGGTTCCCTTCATGCGGTATGACCCCAATATCGTCCCGCCGAAACGACTGCTCAGAAAACTCAACATGTCCTACCTGCGCCGGCAATTGTGGCTGCCGTTGGCGGGTGAAATCGATGAAGAGATTGTCATCCTGATCGACAATCCCACCGATGTGGGTCGCCAGATGGAGATTCAGCGCGCCCTGCCGGCCAAAAAATATATTTTCCGGGTCGGCTTCAGCGAAGATATTCTGCAATATCTCGGCGGGGGATCGGTCTCCTCCTACCTGCATGGGTTGACCGCCAAGCTGGAAGAGGAGGATGTGGAGGAGGGGGATGCCACCGATGAAGGACTCGAAACGGGTGATGTCAACGAAAATGAAAACACCATCATCCAGTTGGTCAATCGTCTCATCATCGACGCCTATCGCGCCGGAGCCTCGGATATTCATGTCGAACCATCCAAGGGTGCCTCTCCATCCAAAGTCCGTTTGAGAATTGATGGCATTTGTCGTCCCGCCTTGGAAATTCCCTCCACCCATATTCGGGCTGTCCTGTCGCGGATCAAGATTATGGCGCGCATGGATATTGCCGAACGGCGGAAGCCGCAGGATGGCAAAATTGTCATCAAGGTCAAAGGCATCCCTCTGGAACTGCGGGTGGCCACCATTCCCACCATCTTCGGCGAGGGTGCCGTGTTGCGGGTGTTGGCGTCGGGAGGTGCACTGCCTTTTGACAATCTGAATCTGGCCGAGCGCAATTACAAGGAATTGGATCGCTTGTTGACCATTCCGCAGGGCATTATCCTGGTGGTGGGGCCGACCGGTTCGGGCAAGACCACCACGCTGCACGCGGTACTGGGACGCATCAACACCCCGGACCGCAAAATCTGGACCGCCGAAGATCCGGTGGAAATCACCCAACCCGGACTGCAACAGGTTCAGGTGGATCATAAAATCGGCTTTGGTTTTGCCGAGGCGTTGCGCTCTTTTTTGCGTGCGGACCCGGATGTCATCCTGATCGGGGAGATGCGCGACAAGGAGACCGCCCACAGCGGTATCGAGGCCTCTTTGACGGGTCATCTGGTCTTTTCCACCCTGCACACCAACTCGGCCCCAGAGACCATTGTCCGCCTGTTGGACCTGGGCCTGGATCCCATGAACTTTGCCGATGCCTTGTTGGGTATTTTGGCCCAACGCCTCGTGCGCACGCTCTGTTCCCAGTGCAAACAGCATTACAAACCGTCCGCTACCGAGTGGCGACGCCTGGTCCTGCTCTACGGCGAAGAAAATTTTCCTGAACTGGAGATCAGCCAGGCGGATGCGGTATTGTTCGCGCCGGGGGGATGTGGCAAATGCGCCAAAACCGGTTACAAAGGCCGTACCGGCATTCACGAACTGCTGGTGGCCTCCACCGAGATGAAAAAGGCCATCGCGCAGGGGGGAAGAGTCGATGAACTGCGGGCCTTGGCCATGAAGGAGGGGATGCGCACCCTGATGCAGGATGGCGTGGCCAAGGTGCTCAAAGGGCAATGCGACTTGACCCAGTTGTTCCGCGTGGCCTCTGAATAGTAAGCCGATCACTTGTCAAGGGGGGCCGGGGGGGATTATCCCCCCCGGTGGGGTCCAGGGGCAAAGCCCATTCCATTACACACATCTCAACAAGTCGTTGATATTGGCAGGGGTCCAGGGGGATTATCCCCCTGGTGGGGTCCAGGGGCAAAGCCCCTGGCGGGGCTCGGGGCGGAGCCCCGCCAGAGACATCAAGGGTCTGTAAATCAAAAAACGACACAGTAGCAACACGTTGGTGGTTCCAACTCCAGGGTCTTGTTTTTCCGGGGCGAAGCACCCGGACCCCACCAGGGGCGTTGCCCCTGGACCCCACCGGGGGAGATAATCTCCCCCGGACCCCCATGAATAATAACAAGTTTTTGCAATGTGTATAACGGGATGGGCAAAGCCCCCAAAACGGCATCGATCGGTCAAATCAGCCGGATCAGGGGGTATAGCCGGGAATTTTGCTCTCGTCCACCACATCAATCTGGGAAGGATCCAGATATTGTTCAGCATATTGCTGATAGATCTTGCTGCGGATGAAGACATCAAACAGATCGGGATCGATGTGTTGATCCTTTTTCATGAAACCCAAAATTTTCAAGGAGGCGGAGAGGGACTTGGCTGGCTTGTACGGTCGGTCACTGGCGGTCAAGGCCTCGAACACATCGGCAACGGCCATAATTCTGGCGGGAATGGACATTTGTGCCCGGACCAAACCTTCTGGATATCCAGACCCGTCCATGGTCTCATGGTGGCTGCCCGCGATTTCCGGCACGCGCCGCAAAATCTTGGGAAAGGGCAATTTGACGAGCATTTTTTTGGTGACTGTGACGTGGTTGTTGATGACGGCCCGTTCTTCTTTGGTGAGGGTTCCTTTGGGAATGCACAGATTGTACACTTCGTTTTCCGAGAGAAAGGGCTCTTCCTGGCCTTTCGGATTCAACCAGCGGTATTGGGCAATCGTCTTGACGCGCTCCTGCAACTCTGGGGACATGAATTCACCCCCCACGTTGCATTCCATGATAAATTTTCTGTCTGCTTCCAATTGCGCCAGCCTCTCCTGGAGGGCCTTTTCCAGGGCCGTCAATTGCCTGTTTTGTTCCTCCAGTTGGGTGATGGCATCGTGTGCAGAACCGCCACAGGGGGAGAGGAGGGCCAGTTTTTTGTTGAGAAATTCAATTTCGGCATCTCTCTTTAACACTTCAAACCGGGTGGATACGGTATGTACGCGATCGTAGATGGTTTCCAGTTTGGTGGACTTGTCTACCACATACTCGGGCGTGACAACCTTGCCGCAATCGTGCATCCAGGCCGCGATGCGAATTTCATACAGTTCATCTTCCGTGGGATGAAAATCCTTCAAATCACCCAGTTCGGACTCTTTGGCCGCCTTGGCGAGCATGTCCGACAGGATGGGGACACGATGGCCGTGTCCACCCGTATAAGGGGATTTTTCGTCGATGGCCGTCGCAATGGTTTGGATGAACGCCTCAAACAGCTTTTTCAAATCGCTGATCAGACGTTGATTGGTCAGGGCGATGGCGGCTTGTGAGGCCAGCGATTCAGCCAGTTGTTGGTCCTCGGCGGAGAAGGGCAGAATTTCGTTGGTATCCGGGTCTTTGGCATTGATCAGTTGCAACACTCCGATCAATTCGTTTTCGTGATTTTTGAGTGGAACGGTCAGAAAGGATTGGGACCGATATTTCATGGCGGCGTCAAAGGCGCGCATCCCGGAAAAGTCAAACCCTTCGGCCTCATAGGCATCGGGAATATTGACGGTTTCCTCTTTCAAAGCGGTATAGGCCGCCACCATGGACAAGTTGGGTCGGCCATCCCGATACAGAGGCAATTCGGGCAATTTGATGGCAACGCCCGTTGTGCCGCCCTGGGCAATATTTAATGAATCTGTGCGGAGAATCTGAAATTTAAGCGTCTGATTTTCGGTCAGGGTGTACAAGGTGCCAGCGTCTGCATTGGTCAACGCCTTGGCTCCCAACAGAATGGTTTCCAGCAGCAGATCCGGATTTTTCATCGAGGAGAGGGCCACGCCAATCTCATTCAACCGACTGACCCGTGCCAGCAAGTGTGTGCGCAGTTTCTCGAGTTCATCCGATGTGGACGATCCGTGTTCCGTACCATGATCAGGACAAGAAACCGGTGAAGCGTATGTACCCATGCAGGGCTCCCTTGATCCGAGTGCCGACCCAACCGGGTGCGGCCAATCCGACAGATGGCGAAGTATATACAGGACTGATGCCTGAGTTCCATAAAAATTACACGCTAACCAATTGCGTACAGGCCTGTCAATGGCGCATGGGGGAAATACGGGAAAGCGTGGGGAAACATCACGGTATCAATTTAACATAATACATCTTATGCGACATGGTTCAGCACCGGTTGACATACGATCCGGCACAGACTGGTATTGTCGCATAAGATGTATTATGTAAAATTGATGACGTTTGAGCAAAAATTTCTCTTGATTTGGTTTTTGTGACTGCGTATAGTTACACACATGGACAAGATTGAAAAACTCCTCTCCCTAGCGCAACGCAACCCGAACGGAATATCTTTCCGAGATTTCGAGACGTTGCTGGTTGGATTGGGGTTTCGGTTGGACCGCCAGTCTGATAGCCACAGAATGTATATCGGACCAAGCGGCCAACTCCTTCCAATCCAAAACGATAACGGCAACGCGAAAGGATACCAGGTCCGGCAGGCGATCAAATTGATAAGTGGAGGAAACTGATGGAAAATAAAGAGATGTTTGACGGTTTCACGGTGCATACTTGGCAAGAACCAGATGACAAAGACTGGATGGCTTGTTTGGTAGAGATGCCAGAAATCTCTGCGTTTGGGCCTTCCCCGGATCGAGCTATTGCCGAACTCAGCGTGGCGTGGGAGATGGTAAAGGAGAGTTGCGCCGCCAATGGGACAGCAATACCAGTTGCTCCCAGTCGCAAAAACTATAGCGGACAATTCAACGTCCGTATCGCCAAGACGCTCCATCGTCGATTGGCTGTCGAGGCTGCAAGGGAGGGTGTTTCGCTTAACGCCTTGGTAGCCAGCAAGTTGGAGTTGGCTTGTTAATGTCCGCTAAATCGTGAGGATCATGCTCATGATACAGACTGATCTGTCACTCTCCCCCCTCATTGGTCAGTTCGTGACATTCAGGAGTTGCTCAACATGTTGGAGAAGATCTCCAGCCAAAGCTGTGATGGCTGGTCGGTCAATGTCGGCATCGAAGGTGGGAAACGCTTCATAGCGAAAAGACACTGCAAAATCGGTGTAGGTAAGCAGCGCAGTAAATGTGTCGGGGATGATTTCCCCTGCCTTTTCCAACAGGGCGGCCTATTCGTCCAGGTCATGTTTCTTGGGATAAGGTACGCCGAGCAGGCATAATTCCCTGCCGTAAGGGTTTGCAACCGACTTGATAATTCAGAGGCAAGAGACGAAAGGTGTTTTCCACAAGGGAGGATGCGGGATATCCAACCTACACGAGCGGTACCACCTGTACGCTTCTCGTATGCAAAAAAAATTATTATAATTATTTTTCTTGCAAAAAGACCGCACCCCACTCCCCTCCTACCTCACCTCCATCGGGGTCAAATAGATTTGAATCTCGCTCTTGTCGTCTTCCAGTCCGCGCCTGATTTTTTCTTTGAGCACATCGACGATCAAGTCGCCCTCATAGACCTTGAGCCGACCATCCACCTGCACATTGAGGATGACATGCAGGGCATCGCCCATGACCCTGGCCCGCAGGTAGGCAACGCCCAACACCCCCGGCGACTGTTTGGCAATGCGATAGACCTGCTCCAACCGTTCCCGATCCGGCATGGTATCCATCAACCCCTGGATGGCCTCCAGGATCAACTCAAAACCGATATGCAGCACGATCAAGGACAAGGCCACGCTGGCCAGTGGATCGGCGATGGGATAGCCAAAGGTGGCAAACAACAGGCCAATCAACACCCCGGTCGAGGAAATGGCGTCAGAACGATTGTCCCACGCATTGGCCATGATGGCCGGACTGTTCAACTCCGTCGCCACGCAACGCTGGTCGCGAAACATGATCTCATTGGCCAGAATGGACAAAATGGCTCCCAGCACCGCAATACGACTGGGGGCTTCGTAGGTGCCATTCATCACATTCATGACAGAGTTCAACAGGAGAAAAAAGGCCCCGACGGCCAGGATCAGGCCGACGAGAAAAGAAGAGAGAAACTGAATCTTGCCGTGTCCGTAGGCATGGTCGGCATCTGCCGGGGTATGGGAAATCCGCATACTGATAATGGTGACGATGGAAGCAATCACATCGGCCCCCGAGTGGAAGGCATCGGCCACCAAAGCCGCGCTCCCCGTCATCAGCCCCAAGCCCCCCTTGAAAATCATGAGTGCTCCATTGACGGCAATCGCATAATAGATCACCACGTCGCGGCATTGAACACATTGGGGAAATTTCATGGTTGCGTGCTCTTGTTTTCCAGTTGCGCCGGGGCGCAGGGGCGGATACTGACGGGCCCCCTTCTACCACAAGAAAGGGCGATATTCAAACTAAAAAGCACATTGTGCCGACAATCGCACCTGGGAACTTGCCGAATTCCATTTTGCTGCATAGAATCCTCTGTCGTCGCCCGGTCTCCATGTCCTAATCTCAGGGAAAAATTGTCATGACACGCCGTATTCTGGTCACCAGTGCCCTCCCCTACGCCAACGGATCCATCCATCTGGGCCATTTGGTGGAATATATCCAAACCGACATCTGGGTGCGGTTCCACAAGTTGCAGGGCCGTGACTGCCGCTACTTTTGCGCAGACGATACCCACGGAACCCCCATCATGATCCGGGCCCGCAATGAAGGCATTACCCCGGAAACCCTGGTGCAGCGGATGCACGGCGAACATCTGGCCGATTTTCAGGCATTTTCCATCGCGTTTGACAACTATCACAGCACCCATTCCGAAGAAAACCGCCTCCTGGCCGAGGAAGTGTACTGCAAAAACCGCGATGCCGGACACATCCATACGGAAACCGTGCATCAGGCCTACTGCAACAAGGACGCCATGTTTTTGCCGGATCGGTTTATTCGTGGTACCTGCCCGAGTTGTGGGGCGGTGGATCAGTATGGGGATGCCTGTGAAAGTTGTTCCGCCACCTACTCCCCTCTGGACCTGAAAGAGGCCGCCTGCGCCTTGTGCGGAGAAAAACCGGTCCAACGCTCCTCCGAACACCTGTTTTTCCAGTTGGCCCATTTTGAATCCTTCCTGAAAGAGTGGACCCGTTCTGGTACACTCCAGACAGAGATGGTCAACAAGCTGGAGGAATGGTTTTCCAGTGGGTTGAAAAATTGGGATATTTCCCGCGATGGTCCCTATTTCGGGTTTGAAATTCCAGAACAACCGGGCAAATATTTTTATGTCTGGCTGGATGCCCCGGTGGGCTACATGGCCTCCACCTTGAATTATTGCCAACGCACCGGTCGCTCCTTTGATGCCTATTGGCGACCGGGCAGCACGGCGGAGGTGTATCATTTTATCGGCAAGGATATTCTCTATTTCCACACCCTGTTCTGGCCCGCCATGCTGCATGGCGCGGGCTTCCGCACCCCCACGGCGGTTTTTGCACATGGTTTTCTCACCGTCAATGGTCAAAAAATGTCCAAATCACGGGGGACTTTTATCAATGCCCGGAATTATCTGAACCATTTGGATCCGGAATATTTGCGCTATTATTATGCCTGCAAGCTGACCGCACGGGTGGATGATCTGGATCTGAATCTGGAAGATTTTGCCCAACGGGTGAATGCCGATCTGGTGGGCAAGGTGGTCAATCTGGCCGCCCGTACCGCCGGATTTTTGTCCAAACAGTTCCAGGGACAACTCTGCCCGGTCTATCCGGCGGATGGTGGACTACACGAAACCTTTGTCCAGGCAGGAGAAGAGATTGCCGCCTTGTACGAGGCACGGGAATATTCCAAGGCCATGCGGGCCATCATGGCCCTGGCGGATCTGGCCAACCGCTATATCGAAGACCATGCCCCGTGGAGTCTGGCCAAACAAAACAAGACGTTTGAGTTACAAGAAGTCTGTTCCGTGGCCATCAATCTGTTCCGGGTATTGCAGACCTATCTCGCGCCCGTCTTGCCGGTCATGGCGGACAAGACGCGGGATCTGCTGAATCTGCCCGATTTGACCTGGGAGGGTCGTCGTCTGCCTTTGTGTGGCACGACCATCCAACCGTTCAAACATTTACTGGTGCGCGTTGATCCGAAACAAATCGAGGCCTTGCTGGCCGACTCCCGTTCACCGGATGTAACCGTTGCGCCCACCCTCCCGGTGGCCGCCCCCTCCTCCCCGACCATTACCCTGGACACCTTTGCCCAGGTGGATTTGCGGGTGGCACGCATCCTGCTAGCCGAAACGGTGCCAGGAGCCGATAAGCTGTTAAAATTGACTCTGGATCTGGGGGAATTGGGCCAACGCACGGTCTTTGCGGGTATCCGCTTGGCCTATACCCCGGAATCGCTGCGCGACCGCTTGACTGTGGTGGTGGCCAATCTGGCTCCGCGCCAGATGAAATTTGGCCTTTCCGAAGGAATGGCCCTGGCGGCCAGTCCCGACAACAGCCACGACAAGACGGCCATTTTCCTGCTGGCCCCGGATGCGGGTGCAACACCCGGCATGCGGATACAATAATCTTTTGTCCCAATAACGGAACGATCATGGCACCTTTTCATGCAAGAACACTCCTTTTGACCGACTCTGTCATCATTGATCGCATGATCATCAGCGGATTCGAGAAGGCCAATCACACCATTCTGTCGGTTCAATCCAAGGATGCGGACTGCTTTGCCAAAATCATGGAATTTCAACCAGACTTGGTTTTTATCAAGGCCGAGTTGAATCATGCGCAGGGAATCGAGATATCGGATCGTCTCCGCCGACAGGAAACGACCAAAAATGCCAAGATTATCTTCCTCTCTTCCAACCCCAATATGCGTGAGCAGGCCATTCAACACCGGGTGAGTCGTTTTCTCTCCCTGCCGTTCACCCTCCAGGATATTCGCCTGGCCGTGGAACTGCTGACGACGGAAAAGTTCAAAGTGTTGTATGTCGATGACAGCGACATGATGCATCAGGTGGTGGTACCCGCCCTGCGCGATGAAGGATATGAGGTATGGGAGGCCTGGGATGGTCGGGAGGCCGTGGAACTGCTGGATAAGGCCGCTGGCAAGGTGGATCTCATCCTGTCCGACGTGGAAATGCCAACCATGAATGGCCATCAACTATGCAGAAGTGTGCGGTCGTCGTTCCCGGAAGATATTCCGTTCATCCTGCTGACCTCTCTGGATACGGAAGAGGCCATTGTGCAGGGGTTTGAGGCCGGGGCGGACGATTATCTACTGAAACCGGTGGTATTGCCCGAATTGCTGGATCGGGTCAAACGCTGGTTAAGTGACCGTCACGTGCATAAAGTGGTCCGCACGGAGCGCATCCTGGTGGTGGACGACTCACCGGCCATTCGCATCCTGATCACCAAGGCACTGGGCACACAGGGATTTTCCGTGGACGAGGCAGAGGATGGCCAGGCGGCACTGGCCCAGTTGCGGGAAAAAGAATACCATCTTCTGATCACCGACTATGAAATGCCGCAGATGGATGGTCTGGAACTTTGCCAACGGATCCGGCAGGGTGAAACGGGTCAGTCAAACCTGCCCATTGTCTTCGCCACGAGTCGCACCTCCAAGACCGATACCGTCAAAATGCGCTCCATTGGCGTCCAGGCGGTGATCGCCAAACCGTTTACACCCGACCGGGTGGCGGCTGAAGTGGAGCGGGTTCTGGGAGAGTTGGTGTTGCAGCGGAGACGGCACCTGATTCAACATTTGTTCCCCGAACGGATGTTGGCATCCACCACCGGGCAGCACACCCTGGACCAGTCCGGGCAGGATCCCACCTTCGCAGACGATCAATTTCGGACTCTCCTTTCCGCCCGGATCGTCAATCTGCCTGAATTGTCTAAATATTTAAAATCACAGGAAGTTGTTACGCAGATCAACCAGTATCTGGCCTGTGTGGCCCAGGTGCTGGAGCTGTTTGATCTGCCTGTGGAGCAATTATCCGAGGAGCGCATTCTGGTCTCCCTGAGTGGCCAGGAGGCCGACATCATACGGGCCATTCGGGTGGCCGTGACCATGACCAATGCGGTCTTCTCGCTCAATCAAACCTCCGGGTATGCCTTGCAACTCGGTGTCGTACTGCATTCCGGTCATGTCATTCTGGGCAACACGGGCATCAAAAGCCTGGGACGCCAACTGACTTTGTTGGGCGAAGGGATCCAGGTGATTCGGGCGATTCGCAATGAGGTACGAGAAGCGGGGATTTTTCTCTCTGCACCCTGCCTGAAACAGGTTGCCTCGTTTGTGGAGGTGGAACCATTTGGTTCGGTCAATGTCCCGGAACGGGGGGAGTCGGTTGAAGTGTTGCGCATGATCAAATTGAAGGAGGGTTGAGGTCAAGACGGGCAGCAGGGAGCCAAGTCTTGCTTGTCGTGTTGACCACCAGGGGCTTTGCCCCTGGACCCCACCGGGGGGAATGATCCCCCCGACTCCCCCCTGGATGATCTAATCCCGGATCAAGTCGGTGAGACAACCCTCAAACCGGTTGAGATCCGTCGAAAAAAACGCCGTATTGGCCAGCAACTTGGGCAATGGCCAATGCCACCAATTCAAGGTCAGCAATTGTTCGATATGTTTCTCTGGAAACCGCAGTCGAATGAGGCGGGCTGGCACGCCACCATAGATACCGTAAGGCTCCAACTCCTTTGCCACCACAGACCGCGCACCAACCACACACCCATTGCCTATGCTGGCCCCCGACAGGACACGCACGTCTGAACCGATCCAAACATCATGGCCAATCTGCACATGATCCCGCCTGGGTACTGCAAGCTGTGGATAGGTGATATTCATGCCCAACATATCACGGAGGGGTGAGGTGGACACGAAGCTTGTTTGATGATTCTCATTGGTAAAACAATAAAAATTTTCACCAATGGAAACAAAGGCACCGATATGGATGGGATAACACCCTCCCAGCGTGGAATAGCGGGAGATGTAACTGAATCGCCCGATTGTCAAGCGGCACTCAACGACACAGGTCTTATGAACAAACGCGGCATCGTCGCCTTCTTTGATAAGGTGATAGTCATCTGGTGGATTGTTTAACCAGCTCTTCAATTCTGATGTGTTCATGCGTCTTTCCCCTGGGCAAGGGTTGGTATTATTTCATTCCGTATTCCTTGTGGTCGTTTCATCCCGTTTGCGCAGAGCAAGCAATGGCCTTATGGCAGTCCTGCGTTGGACAACTGTGTCCCCAGGCGAATCGGTTGAATCGCCTGGCACAGGCCTGTGGCTTTTGCCAGGGTGACCAACGCACCGCACAAAGTCCCCTCCTCCGGCATCTGTTCAAAATGGGTAGGCATTTGGCGGAGAAAGCGGGGCATGACCGTTTCTGCCTTCATGCCGATGATGGAACGATAGCAACCGGTCATGCCCACATCGGTCTGAAAGGCGGTTCCTTTGGGTAAAATATGATGGTCTGCAGTGGGAATATGGGTATGCGTCCCCAATACCGCCGAGACCCGCCCATCCAAATGGTAGCCCATCGCCCCCTTTTCCGAGCTGGCCTCGGCGTGCAGGTCCACCATGATGGCATCCACATCCCGCCCCATCCGTACCCGCTCCAGAAATCGATCCGCCATTTGGAAGGGACAGTCCAGAGGATCCATAAAAACCCGGCCAGACAAATTCAGCACGGCCACCCGCATCTGGGAGCGGGTGGTAAAAATGACAAAACCCTTTCCAGGCGCGCCGGGTGGATAGTTCATGGGACGCAACAAACGGTTATTATTATCAATATACTCAAAAATTTCCTTGTGTTGCCAGATATGATTGCCCGTGGTGATGACATCCACGCCCGCCTGGAACAATTCGGTTGCCACGCCGGGCGTAATGCCAATGCCACCGGCACCGTTTTCACCGTTGGCAATGACCATATCCAACGGATAGGCTTTTTTCAACCGGCCCAGATGCAGATCCAGGGCCCGACGTCCCGACTTGCCGAACACATCACCAATAAACAAAATCATCAGGGTGTCCTCTTGACTGCCCTTCAACTGGGGCACACTTTCTGGTAGGCTCACATCCATCTCCTTGGTTGGTTGGCCGACGGTAGATCGGCACGACACTTTAGACGGATTGGTCCCCTGTTGCCAAGCCATTTTGAACAATGGGCCACACAAACACACGCATGCAATAGGTCAAAAGCGGATGACGCACATTTTTTATTTTGCCTGGGTGCGGGAGAAGATCGGTACCCCGGAAGAGCGGATCTCCCTGCCCGCACAGGTCGACACGGTGGACCGTTTGTTGCATTTTCTGCGTGGCAGAGGCGAACCCTACGCTTCGGCACTGGCCGATCCGCAACTGCGTGTGGCGGTCAATCAATGCCATGCCCAGTTACAGGATACCCTGAAGGATGGCGATGAAGTGGCTATTTTTCCACCGGTCAGTGGCGGATGACGCCCCTCCTCCCCATCCCCGTGCTGGGCTTTGCGGCGGCAAGTGGCACCGGCAAGACCACCTTGATGGTGGGTGTCATTCGGCAACTGCATCAAGAGGGACTGCGCGTGGCGGCGATCAAACACGGCCATCATCCCGCCGATCCCGATCAGCCCGGCAAGGATACCTATCGCTTCCGTCAAGCCGGGGCGGCGACCGTGCTGTTTGCAGCACGGGAACGCTGGTTCATGATCCAGGATCTGCAGGGTCGGGAGGAACCCACCCTGGCAGAGCAGGTGCATCTCCTGCAAGGACACGATCTGATTCTGGTGGAGGGCTATAAAAATGAGCACCACCCCAAGATTATCGTGCATCGACTGGCGTGTGGTCAGACCAGCCTGCACGAACAACTGACCAACGTCGTGGCCGTTGCGACCGATGATCCCGATTGGGTGTCTGGTTTGCCGCAATTTTCTCTGGAAGACGTGGTGGGTGTGGCGCGTTTTGTTCGTGCCTGTTGTGGGGTGTGAGACGGGTTTATACATCGCAAAAAGGTGTTATTATTGATGGGGGTCTGGGGGAGATTATCTCCCCCGGTGGGGTCCCTACCCTATGCACACATTTTTATGCTGACAAAAAATCCGAAGTATATTGTGCAGTGATAGGGGTCCAGGGGGATTATCCCCCTGGTGGGGTCCAGGGGCAACGCCCCTGGCGGGGCTCGGGGCAGAGCCCCGTGAGGAACACAATATCAACCCGTTGTGGGCTTTTCCCCCAAACCCCCACCGGGGAGCGTGGCGGTCCCCGGATTCCTGCAAAAGTTGTGTGCATAGGGTAGCCCGGAGGGAGAGGGAGACAAAACCTACACCTGTCAGGGCATCCAGGGGCGGTGGATCAAAAAATGACACAGTAGCAATACCTGGGTGGTTCCAACTCCAGGGGCCTGTTTTTCCGGGGCTTCGCCCCAGACCCCACCAGGGGCGTTGCCCCTGGACCCCACCGGGGGGGATAATCCCCCCCGGACCCCCTTGATAATGCTTGACAAAAAATGGTTGGTGAGGCTGGGGGACGGTTCACCCCTCCACAACCCCTCTTGGCAACAAAAAGATAAAAGACGATCCCTGGCCCACCACACTTTCCACCCAGATTCGCCCCCGATGACGTTCAATAATACGATGACAAATGGTCAACCCCAGCCCGCTCCCCGGCAAAAAATCTGCCGCCGAGTCGCGCACCTGGTGAAACTTGTCAAACACTTTATTAATATCCTCCAGAGGGATCCCCGGACCATTATCCACCACCGCCAGGCCAACCCCCTCCTCCGTATCCTGCCAATGGATTTCCACCAGGCCGGTGGTGGCATCACAAAATTTGACCGCATTGGACAACAGGTTGATAACAACTTGGATCATTTTATCCCGATCCGCCTGCAACATCAAGTCATGGTCATCCACCTTATTGACCAATTGGACTGATTTATTGTCAAACAATTGCTTGGTGGCATCAATCGCCTCCTGCGCAATGTGGGCCAAATTGACCTCGGAAATATGCCACTCCATCTTGCCCGACTCAATCTTGGCCAAATCCAGGGTCTGATTGACCAGACGGGTCAGACGTTCGGCCTCCTTGATGATGATCTCGGTAAATTTTTGTCGTTCCGAGGCTTCCAATTCTGCATTATCACGCAAAATTTCGGAAAAGGCCCGGATGGCGGCCAGGGGAGTGCGCAGTTCATGGCTGACGGTGGAAATAAATTCATCCTTCATCCGATCCAGTTCCTGCAACCGCTCATTGGCCTCCTGCAACTGTCGGGTGGCCGCCTCCAATTGGCGTGATTTTTGTTCCAGACGCTGACTGTATTCAATCACCTGGCTGGTTTCATCCAGGAGCCGCATCACGCCACGCAGATCCAACTCCTCCCCGATGACCACCGAAGAGATCATCACCCGCGCCGAAGCCGAACCAATGGCACCGGTCAACCGTTTTTCGGCAAAGGCTACCAGACGGGCCGGAGCCTGTGCATTATCCTCCAGTTCGAGACGCCGCTTGTGAATATAATGGGCAAAATCCCGCTCCGCCTGCATCGGTCCAATAAAGCGGGCCACCAGCCTCTTCAGGTCCACCACGGAGACAAAACCACTCCAGACATACTCATTCCCGCCCTTGCCCCCCTTGTCAAAGACATTGACAAAATGCATGGCCTGGATCTGCTCCACCGTGGTTTGCCGATCAAACAGAGAGATGAAGACCAAAACCCCCATATTGGCCAGCAGACTCCAAAACACCGAATGGGTGATGGGATCAAACAGGGTCAGACCAAACAGGGCTTCCGGCTTGAGCCAGGCCTGGCCCCAGGGACCGTCGGTCAAAAAACTGCCCGCCAGCCAACCCGACTTGGCAAAGGAGGGCAACAGCAAGGTGTGTGACCAGACCAGAAAGCCGATCAGAATCCCCCCCATCGCCCCCCGACGACTGGCTCCTGGCCAATAGATGCCCAACAGAATGGCGGGCGCGAACTGGGCCACAGCGGCAAAAGAGACAATGCCAATACTGACCAGCGTCTGCGATTCACCGATCAACCGAAAATAGAGATAGCCCAGCAGCAACAAGCCCAGAATGACTCCCCGCCGGATGGACAAAATCATGCCGGACAGATCATCGCGGAACACGGTACGAAACCGCAACAACAACGGCAGGATCAGATCATTGCTGACCATGGTGGACAGGGCAATGGTCTCGACGATCACCATGCCGGTCGCGGCCGACAAGCCGCCGACATAGACCAGCAAGGCCAGCCAATGCTGCCCGGCCTGAATGGGCAAGGTCAGCACAAAGGTGTCCGGGTCCATCGCGCCGTTGGCAAAAATCAAGCGACCCGCCAGGGCGATGGGCAAGACAAACAGATTGATGGCCAGCAAATAGAGCGGGAAAAACCAGGAGGCCTGACGGATATGGTTTTTGTTAAAATTTTCCACCACCAGAACCTGAAACTGGCGGGGCAGAAACAGGATGGCCATCATGGCCAGAAAGGTCATGGAAAACCAGGAGGCATACCCCCCCGGCACCGCATCGAAGGTCATCAACCTGCGCAAGGCCGGGTCGGCCATGGCACGGCCGAAGAGATCACCAAACCCATCAAACAGACCAAACGTCACAAACAGACCCACCGACAAAAAAGCCCCCAGTTTGACCAGGGATTCAAAGGCAATGGCCATGACCATGCCCTCGTGCCGTTCACTGGCATCCAGGTGGCGGGTCCCGAACAGAATGGCGAACAAAGCCATCAGGATGGCGACATACAGAGCGGTATTATTGGACAAAAAAGGCGGATCTCCCAGGGCAAGACCGGCACCCAGATGATCGACAAGCACATCCATGCTGACGGCCACCGCCTTCAATTGCAAGGCGATGTACGGCATGACCCCGATGATCACGAACAAGGTCACCATGCCACCCAGCACGGGACTTTTGCCATAGCGGGAGGCGATAAAATCGGCAATGGAGGTAATATGGCTGGCATTGGCAATGGCAATCATCTTACCCAACACAAACCACCAGAGCGGGGCCATCAGCAGTGGGCCCAGAAAAATGGGCAAAAAGCCCACGCCACTGACGGCGGCGCGCCCTACGCTGCCATAGTAGGTCCAGGAGGTACAATAGACGGCAATGGAAAGGGTATAAACGGTCGCATTATTGACCAGAGACCGCCCTTGCGCGGCGCGCAGATCCCCATAATAGGCCAGTGCAAAGAGCACACCCAAATAAGCGACTGAAACCAGTGGGGCGATCCATTGCCAGGACATGTCACTCTTTTGCCATGGATTTGCCCTTGACGATCAGGGCGATCAGGACGACAAACAGCAGCCAGAACGCAAACAGATAAAAAAACAGGACCGGCACACCCCACACGAACGCCTCGCGGCTGAACAGGGACAGCAGCGGAAAGTTCAGGGCCAACCCCCCCAGCACTACCAGAGCCACCAAGCGTTCCTGCCGTCGTTTCAGGGGGGACATGGCGATGGACCGTGCACCAAATGTTTCAAGCAGACCTCCGTTGTGGCCACACGCTCGCATGGCCGTCCGTCGTGGATATCGCCTTTTTTCCCGGTTCAGCCAGTCGGCAACCCCAGCATATCCCGCACCTTTTGCACCAGATCCCGGGTGGAGAACGGCTTGGCCACATAGTCATCGGCACCCATGGCCAAGCCTCTTTCCTGTTCCACTTCGCGCCCTTTGGCGGTCAGCATGATGATCCGCACAGTTTGCCACTCCGCACGGGCACGAATGGCCTGGCAGACCTCATAGCCATTCCGTTTGGGCATCATGACATCCAGCAGGATCAGATCGGGAACTTTTTCAGCAACCGCCTTGAGGGCTTCTTCGCCGTCGCCGACCGACCGCACGGAGAAACCCTCTTTTTTCATCAAAAACTCAAGGGACAAGGCGATATTGGGCGCATCATCCACAATCAAAATTTCAACGGGCATCCGTACTCTCCTTCGCTCCCACCGCACTGTTTCGGCAGACAGGCCCCGTCCACAGCCATCACTGTTACAGCGTCCACACACTGGAACATGATACCCTTTGGGCCAAAAGTCAAATGAAAAGTCGACGTGCGGGTCCGCTCCGGCAAAATCGGTGGCGGGAGAACCGCTCACGCTGTCTTTTGGTGGGCCGCCTCGGCATCTGGAACATAAAAGCCCATCTTTTCCATCACGAGGATAATGATCTCCACTGCCGTATGGATGGAGATATCATCCGAGTTGAGGACCAGATCATAGTGTGCACGCTGGGTGGGATGTCGGTTGTAGATGCCTTTGACAAAGAGTTTGCGTTCGCTGTCGACCCCGGCGATCAATTTTTTGGCCTCTTCGGTCGTGAGATGTTCGCGTTCCGCCACCCGCTTGGCACAAACATCCAGGGATCCCTCGATACGAACCCGAAACACCTTGTGATCTTCGGCCAGCAACAAATGGGCACCGCGACCAATGATGACCCCACCGCTTTCGGCAATGGCCAAGGCCACCTTGATCAACCGCTGGTGAAACCCTTCTTTGGAGGCATCTCCCTTGGTGAGCAGGGTATGGATCCAGTCTTCCAGCGGATTGGGTGCCTGTTCATCGATCAGGCGCATCAAAAATTTGTCCGTTTTGGTCTCTTTGATAATCCCGTCCAGCATGGAATAGCCGAAACAGGGAACGGCCAAAGACTCCGCGAGCAACTCGGCAATCTTGCTGCCATTGGAACCAAAGGATCGGGAGAGCGTCACGACTGGACATCTGATTTCCCGGACACACTCCTCCATCCGTTTCGGGTCGAAATAGGGTGACATCGAGATGCCATGCATACCAATCAGATTTCCCATTGTCCATCTCCATATGTTGGTCATCCTGCCAAACCGGCAGTGTATACAGCCTGTATCGGACAAAGGGGGAAATCGCTCCCGAAGCCAATCGGTATGGCCACACCAAGCGGCCGTGCAGAATCCCCCATGGCCGTTTCCTGGAAGCGTAACAGAATCCGGGGAGAAATTAATATCGAGTAAATACTCGACAAGGCGTTTTTGCTTGTGCCAGACAGTGGCTGGTGCGGGCCAGGGGCGAAGCCCATTCCATGACACACATCTCAACAAGTCGTTGATATTGGCAGGGGTCCGGGGGGATTATCCCCCTGGTGGGGTCCAGGGGCAAAGCCCCTGGCGGGGCGCGGGGCGGAGCCCCGCCAGGGGCATCAAGGGTCTGTGGATCAATTATGATGTATTCATCCCTGACAGCAGCCGGTTCCGCTATCCGTTACCCAGATAGCCCGGCAAGCCAGAAGCTGCCGCCGACTTCGCCAGATACACAGAATAGTCGACAATCTCTTTCTGTTTGTCTTTGGGCAGTTGGCTGATCATAACACTTTGTGTTGTCATTTTCTTCGCCTTGTCGTTCAGGATCTGGTTGTTCAACAGAACCAGATTACGGAAAAACTCGGCCCACTTGAACTCGGCGAAAATGGCGTTACCGGCACTTTTGGTATATCCATAGTGGTTCCGCACATACCACGCCAAACTCCGGTAGGGATCATTTTGCAACTTTTTGACATGGGTGGGTATTTGTTTCGGCTTCAACGGCCCGCCCCCCAAATGATCGAACGGGTAGAGCCAATTTTTATCATACATGGACTTCCAGAAGGCATAGCCGGTGATGGGAGACCAATTGCTCACCACCTGGGCGACCACCACCACCTGTTTCTGATTGGCTTTAAACTTTCTTTTCGGATTGCCTGCCGCCTGCCAGAGGGCATAAGAGAGATGGTGGTGATCGATCAAATAAAAATTGCCCTTGTTGCCGACCACCACGGGCACCACATGGGTCAACAGGTAGTTATCCAGTTCCTGATCATTCATGCTGGCATATTTTTCTTTTTTTGCATCGGTCTCATCCATACCCACCGCCATTTGGGTGGGCTGCAAATTTTTCACCAACAAGGAACCAACGGTACCTACTGGCGAGTTCGGTTTCAGCGATGGTAATTTGATCATCAAGTCTCTCCCTGTTTGAATGACAATAGCCAACGGCACAGAACGAGAGGCGCAATCCACAGCCTCCTGGGCATGCTACCAGAGAGAGATGAAAAAGGTAAACTCAAAATTTCATTGCTCAATTTTTTTATGACCGCAAGAACACCATGCCCAGCTCAACCATTGGAAACATTGTCTTTTTTTGCGAGCAGAACTCTCCCAAACGGCCAATCTTCCCGCAAAGGA
>JADFYM010000089.1 GCA_015233035.1 Magnetococcales bacterium | reverse complement strand
TCATAAGTGGCATTTCCTGTTCCGTCATTCCCGCGCAGGCGGGAATCCATTGGGCTTGTTGGACCTCCTGGATTCCCGCCTGCGCGGGAATGACGATACGTGTCAATTGTGACCGTGCGCAGTATAGCTTTGTTGGCCCAGCAGGGTGGGGTCCAGGGGCGAAGTCCCCAATAACGGCATCGGCTGCTGGGTTGGTCCACCAGTGGGACCATTTTCGGGGCTTCGCCCCGGACCCCACCAGGGGCTTTGCCCCTGGACCCCACCAGGGGGATGATCCCCCTGGACCCGCAGATGATTTATCCCACCACGGGGGCACTAGGCCGACAGCCCCATGGCTGGCGTCAAAGCCTCCATGGGAGTCGGACGCTCCACCGGCTGCATGTCCAAATCCGGCTGCATACACTGCACCGCCCGCTCGCCTTCCACAAATTCCCAGGCGTTGGCATGAGCCATCAGCTTGCGCAACAGCATATTGTTGAGGGCATGACCCGAGCGGACACCACTGAAATGGCCAATGATGGGATGGCCCAACAGATAGAGGTCGCCAATGGCGTCAATAATTTTATGCCGCACAAACTCTTTTTCGTAACGCAACCCGCCCTCATTCAGGATGCGAAAATCCCCCATGACAATGGCGTTATCCAGCGAACCACCCCGCGCCAAGCCGTTGGAACGCAGTTGCTCGACCTCTTTCAGGAAGCCGAAGGTGCGCGCCCGGCTGATTTCTTTGATGAAGGTGGTCTCGGTAATGTCCAGACTTTCCCCCTGCTCCGACAGGAGAGGATGATCAAAATCAATGAGAAAACTGACCCGAAAGCGGTCGCACGGCTCAAAAGAGGCCTTCTTGTTGCCCTGGGTGACGGAGATCGGCTTCTTGATCCGGATCCAACGCTTGTAGGTCTTCTGTTGCACAACGCCCGCGCATTGAATCAAGAAGACAAACGGTGCGGCACTGCCATCCATGATGGGAATTTCGGGTCCGTCCAGGTCGACATACGCATTGTTCACCCCCAAACCGGCAAAGGCCGCCAGCAAGTGTTCAACCGTTGACACCCGGACCCCCTCCTGATTGGCAATACTCGAACACAGACGGGTATCCACCACGGTCTGCACCTTGGCCGGGACCAAAGCCCCCTTCATGTCCGTGCGGTGAAACATGATGCCGGTATTGACCGGGGCTGGACGCAGGGAAAGGTAAACCTTTTTCCCGCTGTGCAGGCCAATTCCCGTGCAGCGAATGGTGTTTTTTAAGGTTCTTTGGAAAATCATTTGGCAGATCCCAGTTAAAAAAGTTGGCCCGGTGCTTTGTCTGTACAGGACCGTCAACCCCAACTTCGGCTAGACACCCATCGTGTGTCATTTTATTTGGGTTCATTGTCCTTGAGGGTGTCAAGGAATCCTCTCTTTATGGCTCGGCAGAGCGTTTTTTGGTAGAATTCCGTTAACCCGACAATCATTTCAGCAATCTCGGTGCCAAAAAACAGACCCAGGACATGATTCGTCCAAGAACGCGGTAATGGTACGGTTTTTTTTTAAATAAGGGAAGAAAAAAAGAAAAAACCCCGCCGCCAGAGCACTCACAGAGTTTGGCGGCGGGGTCAAAAATGGCGGCTTTTTTCTTGCGGAACCAGAACCGGAAAACAGACAACCTGGCGTTTTATTTAAGAAATATTTAGAGCCGATCAACGGGGTCACAGCCAAAAATTCTGATACAATCCGACCACTTCCTTACAAATTTTTACATCGGAAACGGTTCAATCCATCTGCCGCCGGAGAAAAGTGGGCACGTCAAAAGAGTCTTCGGTGTTGACCTGGTCCAGGTTTTGTTCCAGATTGACTGGCCGTCGTACCGTGCGGCTGTTGTTTCTCTCCCGGAGTTCCTCCTGCGCGGTCATGGGGGGAGCGGCCCTTCTCAACACGGGTGGAGCGGCCGCTGCCGTGGTGGCCGCCGCATAGCGTCGGGGCTGCTGCTGCGATACCTGGGGATAACCAGAGACCGCAGGCTCCTTCTTGCCCGGAAAATTGACCTTCTCCGCCGTGCCGATACCCGTCGCCACCACCGTCACCCGCACGGTATCCTCCATGGATTCATCCAGGACCGCACCAAAGACAATAATGGCATCTTCATGGGCCATGTCGCGGACCACGGTGGCCGCTTCATCGACCTCCTGCAAGGATAAATTATAGCCGCCGGTAATGTTGATCAATACCCCACGCGCACCATGAATGGAGACATCATCCAGCAACGGACTGGATATGGCGTGGGTGGCCGCATCCAGGGCCCGGGTGTCCCCGCTGGCCTCCGCCGCCCCCATCATCGCTTGTCCCATTTCATCCATGACCGTGCGCACATCGGCAAAGTCCACATTGATCAGACCGGGTACCGTGATCAGATCGGTAATGCCGCGCACCGCCTGGTTCAAGACATCGTCCGCCCGCCGGAATGCCTCCAGAATGGTGGTATTCTTGCCCACCACGCCCAGCAGCTTTTGATTGGGAATGGTGATGACCGTATCGACATATTTGCGCAATTCAGCCAACCCGTCTTCCGCGAAACGGTACCGACGTTTGCCCTCAAAGCTGAAGGGCTTGGTCACGACCGCCACCGTCAAAATACCGAGTTCGCGGGCAATCTTGGCAATCACCGGGGCGGCTCCCGTGCCGGTGCCTCCCCCCATACCCGCCGTGATGAAAACCATGTCGGCCCCCGTCAAGGCCTCGCGAATGCGGTCCTGACTCTCTTCAGCGGCCCGCATTCCCACCTCCGGCTTGGCCCCCGCTCCCAAACCACGGGTGACATTTTCGCCGATTTGGATGCGCGTCGGTGCCAGATTGCGCGCCAGTGCCTGGGTGTCCGTGTTGGCGACAATGAACTCGACCCCATCCAACTGGGATTGGATCATATTGTTGATGGCATTGCCGCCGCCCCCGCCGACACCAACCACCTTGATCCGTGCTTCCAGTTGATTGGCCTGATCAAACTCTTCGATTATCATCGAAATCCCCCAAGGAGAAAAATATCCGCATTCATAGCGTGGTCACCAGCATCGCCGACACAACATATCACAACGAGCCACTCAAAAAATGTCTCCCAACCACGACCGCATACGTTGAAAAATACCCTGCATGGACTGCCCTCCGACCGGTGCCATCTGTCTGGACAGCTCTTTTTCATTCCGACTGGCAAACTGCACCAAACCAACCGCAGTGGCATATACCGGGCTGCTGACCACATCGGTCAATCCCCCGACACCCTGCGGAATGCCCCGACGGACCGGCTTGTTGAATACCTCTTCCGCCAATTCCACCATCCCTTCCGTGATGGACGACCCGCCAGTCAATACCACGCCAGCCGCCAACTGCTCCTCAAAACCGGACCGGGCAATTTCCCGACTGACCAGGGTAAACAACTCCTCCACCCTGGGCTCAATAATCTCGGCCAGTATGTGCCGACCCAACGACCGCGCCTTGCGCTCCCCAATGCTGGGCACCTCAATGATCTCTTCCGGGTTGACCAGGGAAGAGAGAGCACAGCCGTACCGACGTTTGATCAACTCCGCCTCGCGGGTCGGGGTGCGCAGGCCAACGGCAATATCGTTGGTGAGATGGTCGCCGCCTATGGCCAAGACGGCCGTATGCTTGATATGTCCTTCACAAAACAGCGCAATATCGGTGGTGCCCCCCCCAATATCCAGCAGGCAGACGCCCAGTTCCTTCTCGTCCGAGGTAAGCACTGCCTCGGCAGAGGCCAACTGCTCCAGGATAATATCACCCACATCCAAACCGCAACGGTTGACGCACTTGATAATATTCTGGGCCGAGGCCACCGCACCTGTGACAATGTGTACCCGAGCCTCCAGACGGACCCCGGACATGTTCAGGGGCTGTTTGATGCCATCCTGACCGTCCAGGATGTATTCCTGCGGAATAATATGCAGTATTTCACGATCCATGGGAATATTGTGGGCGCGGGCCGCATCCAGAACCCGTTGTATATCGCTGGCGGTGACCTCCCCGTCTTTGGTGGCGACCACGCCATTGGAGTTGCCACTCTTGATATGCCCCCCGGCGATGCCTGCGTAGACCATGCGAATCTCCACGCCCGCCATCATTTCCGCTTCCTCTACCGCCATGCGCATGCTTTCCACGGTAGAGTCGATGTCGATCACCACACCTTTGCGCAACCCCCGCGACGGGTGACTGCCGACACCGATAATATCCAAGCGACCATCCGCCTGCAAATCGGCCACAATACAACAAATTTTCGTTGTGCCGATGTCCAGCCCGACAATCAGATTTTGATCCTGTATGGGCATCACACGTCCATTTGGAGAAAGAGATTGTATCTGTTTTGCTGCAGACGCAAAACCCGTGACGGTCCTATACGAAACCCCCGATACTCCTTTTACCACCAACGGCCAATCAGATGAAAGGGGCGATGATAAACCAAGCCATCAAAGTGCAAAACGCACCATGGCCCGTCCAGGGATACGCAACTCAACCTGACGTATCTTGCGATCCAGTACGGCATACTGGTCTTGCAATCGCTTCAACAACTCCAACTCCTGGTCTGTTCGCTTGGACAGCAGCACTTTGACACCCTGTTTGGTGTACAACGTCCAGCGTCCACCCGGCAGACCAACGGCCTCGGAGATGCGATTTTGCAGCCAGGCATGTTTGGCCAGCAAATTGATCAACCAGACCACCTGAGCCGCCTTTTCCTCGCCCGGAGCCGAGACAATAATGGGCAACATGAGCGGATCCCCCTTCTCCAGGGGTTTGATGGTCATGCCATATTCATCCACCAAAAAAAGACGATCCTGTTCGCGCACCATACCCACGGCCACCCTTTCTACCACACGGATGACCAAAGTGGAAGGAAACTGCCGCTTGACCGAGACAGAACGCACCCAGGGCAAACTTTCCATCCGGGCCTGCACCGTGCGCGGGTCAACCCCCAGCAGATTGCTGCCTTTCTCCGCGCCGACCGCCTCGGTGGCCTGGGTGACCGGGGTGTTGACCAACCCGGACAGCCGCATCTCCTGCAACGGAAACCAGCCCGGCTTGTTGACTTCACGCCAACCCAGAACGGCCACCGCCGCCAGGCCGATCAGAAAGAGGATGCCAATGGGCTTGCGCAATAGAGATCTCGCGTGGCTCCGGCCAGGATGCGTTCTGCCAGGGCATCAAATGTCAATCCGGCCGCTGCGGCCGCTTTGGGGGCCAGACTTGTCTCCGTCAGGCCCGGCACGGTATTGATCTCCAATATCCAGGCCTGCCCCGCACGGTCCACAATCAGATCCACCCGGTATAATCCGCGACAGCCCAACAGACGACCCGCCGCCAACCCGGTGGTCACCGCTGTCTCGACCTCCGCCACCGACAGGCTCTCCGTCGGCACCAGATAGCGGGTACGCCCCGCCGTATATTTGTTCAAATAGTCGTAAAATCCCTCGGTCGGGCAAATTTCAATCATCGGCAAAGGCACCCCGTCCAGAATGGCCAGCGTCACTTCCGTGCCGACAATCTCCTGCTCCAGCAACACCTCCGCCGCCTCGCCCGGTTGGGCCGCCGCTGCCGAAGCCGCCGCCAGGGCCTCGGCCAGTTCCGCCATGTCTCCCACCCGCCGAATGCCCACGCTGGAACCCGCCGAGGCGGGCTTGACAAACAGGGCCCTGCCCGCCCAGGCCGTGGTCAGACGCGACGCTTCGGCCGGGGACAGAGCCTGCCCGACGGTCATCCGCAGTTCCTCCCAGGCGGGTGTCGCCAGACCGGCCTGCTGAAACAGACGTTTGCTGATGGATTTGTTCATGCACAAAGCCGAGGCCGTGACACCGGAACCGGTGTAGGGAATCTCCATCATCTCCAACAAACCCTGGACCGTGCCGTCTTCCCCCCACGGACCATGCAGGGCAATCACCGCCACCTCAATGGCATGACGCAACAGGAGATCTGGCAGATCGCGACCGGATTGGGTGTCGATGGGCACCACCGGCCAGCCCAGACGCTGATAGGCCGCCACCAGGGCCGCACCACTGCGCAGACTGACCGCCCGCTCCGTGGAGGAACCACCCAATAAGACGCCAATTTTTTTTGTTTTTTCCACGTTTGTCTGCCTGAACGGTGGTTGCTCTTTGGCTGCGTTGTTGTGCGTGCGGGGCTTCGCCCCAGACCCCACCAGGGGGATAATCCCCCCCGGACCCCTATGCGGTGACCAGACCCGATGGACCCACAATACCCACTTCCAATGCCAGTGGTTCCCCACCGGCCTGACTCACCCGATTCTGAATACGATCAATCAGGAGACGCATATCCCGCGACCGGGCACCGCCCCGATTGAGCAAAAAATTACAATGTTTTTCGGAAACTTGTGCCTGACCCTCCCAGGCTCCACGCAAACCCACGGCGTCAATCCATTGCCAGGCATTGGGTCCCGTTGGCGGATTTTTGAAGGTACTGCCCGCTGAGGGAAAAGCCAGCGGCTGGCTGGCCTTGCGTGTCCGATTCAAGGTGCGCATCCGCTCCCGGATCGCGGCGGGATCCCCGCGTTGCAGAACAAACCGCGCCGCCAGAAAGATCCAGTCCAATGGAATTTGCGTGGTGCGATAGCCCATGCCCAGCCGCTGTACCGGGCAGGTCTGCATCGCTCCTGTCGCGTCCAGCAGATCGCATTCCAGCAGAATCTGGCGCATCTCCCCGCCATAGGCCCCCGCATTCATGCGCAACCCGCCACCAACGCTGCCGGGAATGCCCCCCAAAAACTCTGCCCCGGTCAGGCCATGGGTGCGGGCAAAATGGGCCAGGGTGCGGGTGCCAACCCCCGCGCCAGCCTGCACCACCACCGCATCCTCCCCGGCGCACGGATGCGCGGGCAAAATCTCCACCCGATTCAGGTGGCCGGTCAGATCCAGGACCACTCCGGCAAATCCCGCGTCGTCAATCAGCAGATTGCTGCCGCCCCCCAACACCAGTCGCGGCAGATCCGCAGGCCAAGTGCGCAGAAGCTGTTGCACTTCTGCCCCACTCTCGGGTTGCAGCAGCCACCTGGCCGGGCCGCCGATTTTCCAGGTCGTGCGCGCCGACAGCGGCACGCTTTCCAATATAGGCCTGTTCAGCCCGGCAATCCAGTCGTCGATCAGACGCAGCGAGAGATTTTTTTTCATTATATTTTAAACGATAAAAAACAGCCCGGTATCCCACGCCGAGGCAGCCCATTGAAGCAGATTTTGCGGTCAGGGTCAAGGTTCGGCAAAGTGGCGGGCCTTTTTTGTGATGCTGCCTGCGCCCAAAAAGACCACGACATCTCCTGGTTGCAACAGGGACTCCAGTTGGGTGCGTCCTTCGGTCAGGAGGTCGCCATCGGGCAGGGGGGCGGTGGCCACACCGCTTTCGCGGTGAATGCCTTCCAGCAGTTGCGCCCGCATTTCCAGGGGCGAAATATGGGGCAGGGGGGACTCTCCGGCGGGGTGAATCTGGTCCACACAGACCAGATCGGCCTCTTTGAAGCAGCGCAAAAACTCGGCAAACAAGGAATTGACCCGGCTGTAGCGATGGGGCTGAAAGAGAGCGACCAACCGTCTCTCCCGACCGAATCCTTCTCTGGCTCCCTGCAGGGTGGCCATGATTTCGGTGGGATGATGGGCATAATCGTCCACGATGGTCCGTTCCGGGGTATCAAGCAGGATATCAAAACGGCGGCGTACCCCTTTATACTGGTCCAGGGCCTGGACAATGCTCGACCAGGGAATTTCCAGTTCCAGGGCGACGGCGATGGCGGCCAGGGCATTGCTGACATTATGTCGACCCGGCAGGGCCAGTCCCACCTCGCCCAACAGCGTGCTGGTGCCTTGGACCGGATCCAGTTGTTTGACCTGAAAGCGGGTGCGATCCCCGACCCGTCGAATGGCGACGGCTTGATAATCCGCGCCTTCTTTCAGGCCATAGGTGATGACGCGCTTGTCGGTCAGGCGCGGGACCATGGCGGCCACCTCTGGGTGGTCCAGGCAGAGCACGGCCAGACCATAGAAGGGTATTTTTTCCACAAAGCTCATGAAGGCCTGGCGCACGGCATCAAAATGGCCATAGTGGTCCAGGTGTTCCGGGTCCATGTTGGTCACGATGGCGATGATGGGGAACAGTTTCAAAAACGAACCATCGCTTTCGTCTGCCTCGGTCACCATAAAATCGCCATGGCCCAGTCGGGCATTGCTGTCGAAGGCATTGACAATGCCGCCGTTGACCACGGTGGGATCCATGCCGGCGGTGCCCAGCAGGGCGGCCACCATGGAAGTGGTCGTGGTTTTGCCGTGGGTACCGGCGATGGCGATGCCATATTTGATGCGCATCAGTTCGGCCAGCATTTCGGCCCGGCGGGCAATCGGAATGCGCAGGCGGCGGGCGGCTTTCAGTTCGGGGTTGGCCTGGGTCACGGCGGAGGAGTGGACCACCACATCGACATCCCGCACATTTTCTTCCCGGTGTCCCTGGTGGATGATGGCTCCCATGCGGCGCAGGCGTTGCACCGAGGCGTTGTCCGCCAGATCGGAACCGGAGACCTGATAGCCCAGGTTGATCAGCACCTCGGCAATACCGCTCATGCCAATGCCGCCGATACCGACAAAGTGTATTTTGTGGATCTTCTCATACATGGTGCGTCACCCTTTCCTCTACAGAATGCGACCGCCAGGATGGGCGGTTCCAACGGGTCATGACACTGCACCTTTCGTTAGCAGGTTTCAAGGGAGGATCGACAGGGGGGCAAGAAAAACGGTTTCATGCAAACCCCATCTGTGCCAGACACGCCCGCGCCGTCTGCCTGTCATCAAAGGGATGCACCCCGGCAGCGGTAATCTGCACCGTCTCATGTCCTTTGCCCGCAATGAGGACCGTATCGTCCGGTGCGGCCAGGGCCAGTGCGTGGGCAATGGCCTGGGCGCGGTCGGGAATTTCCGCCACCTGGCCCGCCTCTGCCCGACAGTCGCGCAAAACGGCCTGCCGAATCGCCTCGGGATCCTCCGCACGGGGATTGTCGTCGGTGACAATCGACCATTCGCTCAGGCGGGCGGCGATCTGGCCCATCAGGGGTCTTTTGCCCGTATCCCGTTCGCCCCCGCAGCCAAACACTGTGAGGATCCGGCCTTTGGTCAGGGTGCGGGCACTGTGCAACACCCGCTCCAGGGCATCCGGGGTGTGGGCATAATCCACCACCACCGCAAACGGTTGCCCGCAATGCAGGGTCTCCATGCGTCCCGGGGCCGGGTGAAAGTGGCGCAGGCCCTCGGCAATGATCGTACCGGGCACACCCAATTGCCAACAGGCGGCGGCGGCGGCCAGGGCGTTGGCCACGTTGAAACGGCCGGGACCGGGCAGCGAGATGGCCACCGTCTCGCCCTCCGTGCGCAACAAAAAGCGTGATTCCTGCCAGGAAAGGGCCAACTGTTCGGCATAAAACCGTTGCACCCCCGCGCGAGTCGGTTCCTGGCTGGCCTGGCCATCCTCCGGGTCCGCCAGGCAAAAGGTGGCCACCGGCAGCCGCCCCACACAACGACGCGCCAGTTCCTGCCCCCAGGGTTCGGCAATGCCAATGACCGCCGAGGCGGGGGCATCCCGCAAAAACAGCGCGGCCTTGCTCTCAAAGTAGGCCCGCTCCGAGCCGTGATAATCGAGATGATCCCGCGTCAGATGGGTAAATACCGCCACCTGCCAGGTAATGCCCGCTGTGCGGTATTGATCCAGGGCATGGGAAGAGGCCTCCATGACCACTGCGGTACACTGCCCGTCCGCCATGGCGCGCAGATGTGCTTGCAGGGCAATCGGGTCGGGGGTGGTCAGGGGATTGGCCAGGTTGAAGCCAGGGTAGCGAATGCCGGTTGTGCCAATGACCCCGACCCGGTCACCCCGGTGGTGCAGAATGGCCTCGATCATGGCCGCCGTGCTGGTTTTGCCGTTGGTGCCCGTGATGGCGATGGGGGTCATCTGGCGGGAGGGATGTCCCTGAAAAGCGGCCGCCAGCCAAGCCAGGGCATGACGCGGTTCGGGATGCAGCAGTTGGGTGATCTCTGGCGGTAAAGTCAGCGTGCCATCGTGCAAAATGGCCACCGCCCCGGCGGCCAGGGCGGCCTGGACAAAGTGACCGCCCGAGGTGCGCACACCGGGCAACGCGGCAAAGAGAAAACCGGGAGCCAGTTGGCGCGAGTCCGCACTCAGACCGGTGATCAGCGGGTCAGGGCCCAAGACGGTCAGGCCGGCACACTCGGCCGCCAAGGCACGACAAGAACGGGGACCGATCATGCCCGGTCGCTCATTCGAGAAACAGGCGCAGTTCGCCCTCGGGGGTCTTTTCCACCCGCACCACCCGCCCATGTCCCTCGATCCGGGGAATGATCTCCTCTTTTTTGAGCTGCTCCAGGGCATCCGCCAGGCTGAGATTCAGCAGGGGCGAGGGTTCCTCCACGGCAGGTGCGTCCTTCTTGTCGCCTTTTTTGTCATCCTTTTTGTCGCTTTTCTTGTCGTCTTTTTTATCGTCTTTTTTATCGTCTTTTTTATCGCCTTTTTTGTCATCCTTCTTGTCGTCTTTTTTATCGCCCTTCTTGTCGTCCTTTTTGTCGTCTTTCTTGCTGGTCTCGGTTTTTTTGTCCGTTTTGCCATCGACTTTGTTGTCTGTCTTGAGCAACGTGTGCGGTTCGTCGGGTTTGTACAACGGTCCTTTGCCAACGGTGGGCGGTTCCCGCATGGCGGGCAGTTCGGGATCGGCGCGGTTTTCCGGGAAAATGGACAACATGGGCAAAATTTCCTGGGCAATCTCCCGGAAGATGGGCGCGGCCACCAGACCGCCATAGAAGACCCCCTTGGGTTCATCTATGCCGACATAAATCAGCAATTTGGGCTTGTCCGCCGGGATGAAGCCCACAAACGAGGCAAAATAGTGGCCCCGGACATAACCTTGACCGCCAATGGCCTTGCGCGCGGTACCTGTTTTGCCCGCCACGCTGTACCCTTCCACTCTGGCCTGGGGAGCCGTCCCCTCCGGTCCAACGGCCAGAGCCAGAATATCGCGCATCGTGGCGGAGGTTTCGGGTTTGAGTACCCGGCGCGGTTCCTCCCGAGGGGTGGGCACCAGCCGCCCATCCACCATGCGGCCCGCCACCAGATGGGGCTTATAGTACAGGCCGCCATTGATGGCAGAAGCGGTGGCGGTAGCAATCTGCAACGGGGTGGCCGTGATGCCGTAGCCATAGGAGCGGTTGGCCAGACCAATGATGCGATAGGCGGTAATGTCGGGCACCGAGCCGGGCGATTCGTTCAAAAAGCCAACCCCGGTCGATTTGCCAAAACCGAACCGGCTGACATAGGTATCCATATTGGCATTGCCAATCAACATGCCGATTTTGGCCGCCCCCACGTTGGAACTGGTCTCGACAATCTGGGCGACGGAGAGCCAGCGTTTGCCCATATGAAAGTCGCGAATGGTCCGTCCCCCCACCCGGAGCACCCCGCCCTGGACATCAAAACTGGTGGTCGGTTTGACCAGCCCCAGATCCAGGGCCGCCGAAACGGTAAAGGTCTTGAAGGTGGAGCCGGGTTCATAGGCATCGGCAATGGCCCGGTTGCGCCGTTCGTCGGCTTTGCTTTCCCCCAGATTGTTGGGATTGAAACCGGGCTGGTTCACCATGGCGTAGATGTCACCCGTGTTGGGATTCATGACCACCACCGTGCCGCCCTTGGCCTGGGCCTTGGTGACCCCCTTGAGGAGGGTCCGATAGGCAATATATTGAATATTGGTATCAATCGTCAGCACCACATCGCTGCCCGGTTGTCCGGTTTCGATGGTTTTGGCCATCGGCATGGGTTGCCCCAGGCGATCATGGGCGAAAATGCTCTCCCCCGGTTTGCCCTTCAGGCTTTCTTCCAGGGCGCGTTCCAACCCCTCCACGCCATGACCTTCAAAATCGGTAAAGCCCAGAATATGAGAGGTAATCTCCCCAATGGGATAAAACCGTTGCGTCTCCGGGGTCAAAAAGAGGGCCGGGTTTTCCAACTGCTGGATTTTGTGGATGACGGTGGGGGGGAGTTGCCGTTGCAACACCGGAAAGGCCCCCTTGCGCGCGGTGGGCAGGCGACTGCGCAACTGCTCCTCCGGCCATTCGAGGATCGGGGCCAACTGGGCTGCCAGCAGATCGGCATCCTTGACATTATCCATATCCACCGAAAGAGCCTTGACCGGCAGACTTACCGAGAGCGTCTTGCCATTGCGGTCGAGAAAACGTCCCCGATGGGCGGGGATAATCACCTTTTTGTTATACTGGTTCTGGGCGCGGGCGCGCAAAAAATCGTGCTGCACCACGGTCAGGTCAACGGCGCGCCCGGCCAGAACGAGAAAAACCAGCAGGAACATGGCAAACAAAAATTTCAACCGCTTGTCGATGGATTCTGCGCTTTGGACCGGGACCGGTGCGGCACCCCGGCGCGCCAGAAAGGCGGGCATGTGCGGCAGGTGCAGACGAGAGGTGACAGGCCGTTGGCGCGGCGGGGGGCCGTTGCTGGTCCGTTTGTCGGCGGACGCAGGTTTGGGCACCTCCCACAATTGCTGCACCATGCGGGTCAGCCCATCGCCCATCGCGCGGTCAGGCCGTTTGGCGGGTGGCATCTCCCGGTTCGAGACGATTTCCGGTTCGTTGCGTCCCTCAGGCCGTCTGGCCACCAGCTTGCGGCTCATGGAACTCATTTTGTCGCGCAGGGGATGCCGTTTGGCGGGCGGGCGTTCCCGGGGCGTCGTCGGTGTCTGCGCCGCCGGGCGTCCGAGTCGTTGGCCGAGGGCCGCTACCCGACCGGGCAGGGCCAACCGTTTGCCCGCCGCCAACAAGCGACTGGTCAGGGCAGTGTCGGGACGGGGCTGCGGTTCGCCTGCCGAGAGATGCGGTTCCACGTGGGTCGCCTTGTTGCGTCCCGAATGTCGTTTGTGCGAACCAAGCCATTGATTGACCGCCGAGACTTTTTCAAGCCATTTTTTGGGGGCGTGTCCCCGCGACGACGGACCTTCGCCGGCGGAGGGGTGGGGCAAGGTGAGCCAGCGCGGCAGGGCAAAGGAAAACCGCCGCTCTCCGCCCGCTGTGTGCCACAGGGAACCGCGCGGGGTATGGCGTTTCGGGACGGCGCAGTTTTTTTGACCCGAGTGGCTGCCCGCGCCGGTCAGTCGGGTGCCCGCCGAGGATTTGGCCGCCTTGGGGGTGGTGGTCTTGCTGCGGATGGGTTTCATGGTTTGAGCACTCGCCACTGGGTGGGCCAAAGGGGCTGCATCCCCAGTTCCTGACGGGCGCGCCGCTCAATGGTGTTCATGTCGGTGCGGGAGAGCAACTCAATTTGCAGGGCATTTTCCTTGTCCAGCAGCTCGTTATACTCCTTTTCCGCCTGACTCAATTCACGATGGCTTTCCAGCATCCAGACACGCGAAGAGACGGTGATGGCTGCGGTCAGCACCAGAAGAATGGTCAAAAAAGCGATGAGCGGCCAACCCGGTCTCATAGGACGGTTCCACAGGGCAGCGCAGGTTGACGGAGGGTTGCCGGGCCAGGTACGCCTGCCGGTTGTTTCGCTCCGCCGGTCAACCGTTCGATGGCCCGCATCCGGGCACTGCGTGAGCGGGGATTGTGGGCGATCTCTTCTGGACCGGGGGTCAGGGGCTTGCGGGTCAGCAGACGAAAACAGGGTACCGTCGGGCGGGGTTGCACCAGGAGATCCGGTCCCAGCAGGGGTCCCGAGGGGGGCAGCAACGGGTCCACCGCCTGGCGAAAGCGTTGTTTGACCATCCGATCTTCCAGGGAATGGAAACTGATCACCACGGCCCGCCCCCCATCGGCCAACAGGTCCAGGGCAGCGCGCAGACCGTCCTGCAATTCGTCCAGTTCCCGGTTGACGGCGATGCGCAAGGCCTGAAACACCCGTGTGGCGGGATGGATGGCCGCGTGTCCGCCGGGCATGATCCGTTCCAGGAGGGAGGCCAATTGCCGGGTCGTGGTAAAGGGATGGGTCTGGCGATCCGCCACAATGGCCGCTGCAATGCGGCGGGCATGGCGTTCCTCACCCCAGTGGAAAAAAATATCCGCCAGGGCATCTTTATCGAAGGTGTTCACGATCAGGGCGGCCGTCAGCCGTCCAGGGGATTTCTGTCGGGGCGGAGGCCGATCGGTCTGGGGTGCTGAGCCATCCACCGCTTGATCCATGCGCATGTCCAGGGGTCCATCGGCTTGAAAAGAAAATCCGCGTTCCGGTTCATCCAACTGTCGCGAGGAGACACCCAGGTCAAACAACACCCCTTGCACGGCAAAGACGCCCCGTTCCGCCAAAACCGCTTGCAATTGGCTGAAGGGGGTATGAATCACGGTCAGTTGCCCAGCATGGTGTTCCAGCAGGGTCGCATTGCGCTGAAAGGCCGTCTGGTCTCGATCCAGGGCGAACACGCGACCGTTCGGGCCGATCTGTTGCAGGATGGCCTGCGTGTGTCCGCCGTCGCCGAAGGTGGCATCCACATAGGTGCCGCCTGGGATCGGGGCCAAGGTTGCCACAACCTCCTGCAATAAAACGGCCCGATGTTTTTGTCCTGGAATGGCCAAAGGGGCGCGTTTCTCCGCTGTTGTCTGTCTCATCGTCAGTATGCCCGTCACAGTTTTGGGTTCATTATAGCAAGGAAGTGGTGCAGAGGCACGGGGCTATGACGCAGCGTGGGATTTTTGGGTTGACAAGGGCAGGGGGGGATCCCACTCCATTATACACATCGCGAAAAATGTTATGATTCATGGGGGTCCGGGGGAGATTATCTCCCCCGGTGGGGTCCCTACCCGATGCACACATCTTTATGCTGATAATAAGTCCGAAGCATATTGTGCAGTTATAGGGGTCCAGGGGGATT
>JADFYM010000088.1 GCA_015233035.1 Magnetococcales bacterium | reverse complement strand
ATGGGTGTGACACAAACTTCGCTCGTCATTCCCGCGAAGGCGGGAATCCAGGGGTCTGACTGGACTGGCCGAAAGGATGATCAAGGCCTGCACAGGGGAAATCCCGTTGGTGTCTGCAAATCATACAGTGCGTGCGCGGATGGCTATTGGGGCCATAAAGCGGATTGGACAGGTTGATGCCGTTGTGGGGGCTTTGCCCCCAGCCCCACCAGGGGCTTTGCCCCTGGACCCCACCGGGGGGGATAATCCCCCCCGGACCCCCTTGATAATGATTGAAAAAAAAAGGTGGCGGAGGCGGGGGAACGCCACCATGGCGAACGTTGTCAGGATCAGCAGGGCTATGGCAGTGGTTGGGGGGGTAAAGGTGAAGCAAAGCGATAAGACAGCACCTCGGGCGGAAAAAATTTGGCTGGTCGGACTGTTGTTTGTCACAGTATGCACAGAGGCAGGTCTGGTCGGGCTGGTGAATGCCGGGTTGGGCGCGGCGGCACCGTGGTGGGTGCTGGTGTTGGTGGCTCTGGGTACCGGCAGTGTGGCGGGTTTATGGGCCTGGCACTGGTCCGGGACGCCTGGATCGTCGGCCCTGCGGGCGGCGTCTGGCTCTTTGGCGCGCAAGGTGGCCGCGTTGCCGGATCTCGCCCAGACAGCGGAAGCGCGTACCAGCGATGCCGCCAGCATGGCTGCCGCCATTCTGAAAATAATCGCCCACTGGGATCGGGCGGTCCGGGTCATCGGAATGCAGTCGGGCAATACCTCTGCCATCATTATGGAATTTGTGCAGATTCACAAGTTTTTCCGTATGGATGTCGATACGCTTTTCGGCCTGGCTGGCGAGATTGACCAGAGCAACAACCAACTGGCAGAGGAAATTTCCTTCGGCAAAGGCCAACTCAGTCAGATTGCGGCAAACATGGATGCACTGGCGAACGCGGCTGCCGATGTTTCCCTGCAAATCGAAAAAATTGCCCAGGAGTCCCAGGAGACGGAAGGCCATTTGCACCGCATGGAGGCAGCGGCGGAGCACATGATGCGCCATCTGCAACAGGTCTCCGACCAGGTGCAGCAGTCGCGCACGGTCACCGCCGTGGTGGGAGACTCCACCACCCAAATGGTGCACTCTTTCGGGGTGGTGCGCACCCAATGCCGGGTGGCCAACGATGCGTCGGATCAGACCAATCTGACCGTGCGCGCCTTTGGCAAACTGCTGGATGAACTGGCCGTTGCGGCCAACGAAGTGGGTGCAGTTGTTGATTTTATTTATGATATCACAGATCAGACCAACATATTGGCCCTCAATGCCAGCATCGAAGCCGCCGGGGCCGGAGAGGCCGGCAAGGGGTTTGCGGTGGTCGCCGAGGAAATCAAGGTGTTGGCGCATCGATCCATAGACGCCACGGGCAAGATTGAGGACAAAATCAGGGAAATCAAGCAAAAGTCGGCAGAATCGGTCGCCTTGACCAAGAATGTGTTTGAATGGATGGATCGGGTGTGTCATATCAACCGGGAAATTGCCGATTCCATCGACAGCCAGCACGATGCGACCCAACGGGTTGCCCACTCCATGGCGGCGATCCAGGGGGCCATGGACGGGATTATGCACAACGCGCAGGAACTGGATACGGCCACCCGCCTGGTGGCCAAGGAGGCTGGCAACGGTGTCGCCAGCCTGGCGGAGATTTCAACGCAGATGTTCCATATCGCGGCAACGGCACAGGAGATGGAACGGAAAACCGGGGAGGCCAGTCAATTTGCGGTGGAGATTCACCATTCCGCCAAGAAGACCGATGATTTGTCCCAACGGGTCAAGGAAAAATTGGCCGTCTCTTTCCGTATGACCCGATTTTTGCACGGTTCCGTCAACCATATGGGCATCCTGTCCGACATTGCCCGGGAAACCAACGACAGCTTGCACGATCATTTGTTGGCCTTTCAGGATTTTGCGGAACCTTTTGAACTGTTTCGGTTCAAAAGCGATATTTTAAACCTGGTGGGACATCTGGAAAAGGCGGCTTTCGGCAACGTGGCGTTGACGCGCGATATGCTCTCGGCGTGGGAAAGGCGGGATGTGGGGCAGTGGATCCTGGCCAATCAGGATACGCCGCTCCAGGCGCAACCGGAGTTCAGAAAGATCAAAACGCATTGCCAGGCCATGCAGGCAGCGGCTTGCCAGGTGAGCGCGCATTTGGGTAACCAGCAAGCCGCATTGGCCCAGGCGGCCTTGCAGGAGGTCCATGTCCAGCGTCGGCACCTGTTTGCGGCCCTGGATGCCTTGTATCTGACGCCCCTCGATGTGCAACCGAGACACACGGATCTGGTCGAATGGCAGGAGACTTGGTGTATCGGTGTGCCAGAGGTGGACCAGGATCACCAAAAATTGTTCACGCTCCTCAATCTGTTTCATGAAGCCGTGCGTGTCCCGGCAAAAGCGGGCAGACGGTCCGATGCGGTCCGGGAACTGTTGCGCCATGCCAGGGAGCAGTTTGCGCGGGAAGAACGGTTGCTGGAACGGTCTGGCGATCCTCAATGGCAGGGCCATCGGGTGCAGCATCTGAAATTTGTGGAGCAGGCGGATCAGTTTGCGCGCCATATGGAGGGGGGGAGTTACACCCTGTTGCTGGATTTTTCCATCTTTGTCAAAAACTGGTTTTTGTTCCATGTGGCGCGTTGGGACCAGGAGATGGGACGGCGTTTGGCGGGCAGCAAAAAATAGGGGGAATGCCAGGCAATTCGTGGCAGGGCACCTGCCTGGAATCGACAGGCATGGTATCCGATCGGTCAATGCCGATAGGGGGGATGGTTGTCTCCTTCTCACGTGGAACTTATGCCGCCTGTGACGGTCGAACTGGAGTCGGTTGCGGGGTGGCCCGCTGCCAATAGCCATGAAGGAGTTTGAACAATGCAAGCCAATATTGGCGGCTTTGACCGCATCCTGCGCATCGTGATTGGGATTGCGCTGCTTTCCCAGGTGTTCGTGGGGGTCCACAGCCCCTGGGGTTGGGTGGGCGTGGTGCCCCTGCTGACCGGACTCGTCAAATTTTGCCCTCTCTATCCCCTGTTTGGTTTTAACACCTGTCCTGCCAAAAATGGGCCCTGAGCGTCGTTGCGGTTGTTCGTCTGCGTAAACACCGGATTTTTTTGGGGGGTTGGGGCAACCCCAACCCGTCCCAGAGATTGTTTTCTCCTTTTACAATGAGCGGTTTCGTCTGCTAGTCTGCGCCGGTGCGGATGGTGTGTGTCTCGGGGTGGATTCCTGCCTGCGAGGTGTTGTTCCTGACGGGGCGTGATGCCCATTTTTTGCGATGACAAGAATATCATGCGATTTGAGCATTGTCAGAAGTGTGTGGTGCAAGCCGGATGGACCGATCTGTGGGCCACCATTGCCCAGGCGGTTTTTCGGGGCCTTTTGGGCTGGACATCCGGCAGCATGGGCCTGGTGGTCCAGGGACTTTATTCGATAGGAGACGCCCTGGCGAAGGGCATCACGCTGGTCAGCGTCCACATGGCCAAACGACCACCCAACAAAACATTTCCCTTTGGCTATGGCAAGATTCTGTTTATCTCCTCTCTGACAATCGGTGTGGGGCTTTTGTTGGGCGGTGTATCCCTGGGCATGACCAGTTTCAGGGATATGGCCAGTATTCATGCCGCACCCGCCCTGCTGACGGTGTTCGGTGTGGTGTTGTCGGCGTCTGCCAGTGAATTCATGTATCGTTATCTGGCCTGTGTCGCCAGGGAGAACAACAATACCGCCATCGAATCTGCGGCCTGGGATAATCGGGTCGATGTTTTTTCGTCTGTTTCCGTGTTTCTTGGTATCGTGCTGTCCAATATGGGCATGACTGTTGCCGACCATGTTGCGGCATTTCTTGTCTCTTTACTGGTGATTCGGATTGGTGGGCTGATCGCCTGGGACGCACTGAAGGGTCTGCTGGATGTGACCGTTGCGCCAGACGCCTTGACCGAAATCGCCCGTACATCCCGGATGGTCCTGGGCGTTAAAGATATCCCATTGATCCGTGGCCGCAGCCTGGGTGAATATTGGGAAATTTACTTGCATGTTTCGCTGGATGAAAATCTCACCATCCATGCCGGACAGGATATCGTGGCCGAATTGAAAAGGCGTATTCGGGCGGATTTCCCCATCGTCCAGACTGTCTGGGTCATCACGGTTCCCGCCATGGCGCAGGATGATCAGGGCGGAGACTATTGGGCGGATCACCTGTTTTCGCTGCCACGCAGCATGGCGGAGAGGACGCCCGCAGACAAGGAAGAGGGCAGCGCGCCGCAATCGCCTGCCCCTTCGGAATGGTAACGATTGAAGAGGATTGGCGATGATTGACATATCCAGGGCCAGGCTGCTGCATTTGAAATGGCTGCTGCAATTGGAACTTTTGTTGCGACAGGCATCCATCCCGGATCTGAAAACACACCAGGCCTGTGATCTCGGTCTTTGGCTGAAGCAGGAGGGCATGAGGCGGTACGGTCAATATCCAGAAATGTCGTTTCTGGAGAAACGCCATAAACATTTTCATGAAACAGCGGACCTGCTTGTCCAATTTTTTCAGGAACGCCACTACGTGGAAGCGGAAGTCGCTTTGAATGAACTGAAGCGTGACAGTCAGGATCTGATCTTCCTGTTGACCATGATTGAGTATCGCATGGTCGAGAAGGTGAATGCAGCAGACTGGCCTTGATCATCGTTTCGTCCACGAACTCTTCTGGATGCCCGCCTTCGCGGGCATGATGGGCATGGGTATCACACGAAATTCGCTCGTCATTCCCGCGAAAGCGGGAATCCAGGGTTCTGAGCCAGCAGACTGAATGGTTGGTCCTGAGCAGGGCAAACAAGGGAAAGCGGTGACATGATGGCAAAAAGGTGGCTCTTTCTTCTGTGTGCAGGGTGTCTGACCATCTGGTCGGCGCATGCCCCGGCCAGGGCGGATGAGACGTTGCCCTTGGCGACCGCAACGGTGGTGGAACGCACCGTCCCGGACGAACTGATCCTGGAAGGCACGGTCGAGGCCATCCATCAGGCGACGGTGACGGCCAAAACCAGCGGCACGGTCGTGGAGATCAACTTTGATGTGAATGATTTTGTCCAGGAAGGGGCCGTGCTGTTGCGTTTCCAGGGTCGGGTCAACCAGGCGGGGTTGTTGCAGGCCAGGGCGGGCCTGACGGGGGCCTCTGCCAACCTGCTCCGGGCCGAACGGGAATATTTGCGTCTGGCCACCCTGTTTGAACAAAAAACGGCCACCGCCGCCCAGATGGATCAGGCCAGGGCCAATCTGGATGCCGCCCGATCGACCGTGGAGGCCAATCAGGCCCAGGTCACAACGGCCAACGAAGGGGTCACCGATACCGTCGTGCGCGCCCCCTACAGCGGCTATGTGGTCAAACGGTTTATTCAACTGGGGGAAACAGCCAGTGTCGGCACCCCGCTCTTCAGCGGCATGTCGCTGGATGCCCTGCGGGTGCAGACCGCCGTGCCGCAAGCCAGGATGGCGCAGGTGCGCCAGCACAATCATGCGGAGGTGTTGCTGGCAGACAATAAGCGGGTGACGGCAAAATCGCTGGTCTTTTTCCCGTATGCGGACGACAGGAGCCATGATTTCCCGGTGCGCATCCTGTTGCCACCCGGTCTGGAAGGGGTTTTTCCCGGCACCTGGGTCAAGACTTTTTTTACGGTGGGTGAGCGCAGCAGTGTGTTGGTTCCAGAGGCCGCCGTGGTGCGCCGCAGTGAATTGACCGCCGTCTATGTCGTGCAGGGCGCAGCGGTGACGCTGCAACCGGTGGTGACCGGTGTCCGTCGCCCGGAGGGGTGGGTCGAGATTCTCTCCGGTCTCCAGGCGGGCGCGCAGGTGGCGATGGATCCGGTGCGGGCGGGACAATATCTGCACGCCAAACGACCGGGTGGCGCATTATGAGCCCGCCACCGGGTCTCGGCCTGGCGGGCCGACTGGCCAAACAGTTCCAGAATGCCCCCATGACGCCGCTGTTGGCCCTGGTGGGGTTGTTGCTCGGCCTCTTTGCTGTGCTCGTCACGCCCAAGGAGGAGGAGCCGCAGATTTCGGTTACTTTTATTAATGTTTTTATCCCTTTTCCGGGGGCCTCTGCCCAGGAGGTGGATCGGGTGGTGTCGGTTCCTGCCCAGCAGGTGCTCGCGGAGATTGAGGGGGTAAAAAATATTTTTGCCGTCTCCCGTCCCGGCCTGTCGATCATCACCGTGCGCTATGAGGTGGGCGAAAACCGCACGACAGCCATTCTGCGCCTGTATAATGCCATCTTTTCCCACCAGGATTTTTTGCCACCCAACCTCGGGGTCGGCCAGCCCCTGGTCAAGCCGAAGGGGATCGAGGATGTGCCTATCGTCACCTTGACCTTGTGGTCGGATAATCCAGAGCGGACGACTGCCGACCTGACCCATATTGCCCACAGCCTGGAGTCCGAGTTGAAACGGGTGCCGGGCACCCGCGACGTGTATACCATCGGCGGGCAACAACCGGTGGCGCATGTCGTGCTGGATCCACAACAATTGTCCGGTCATGGCATTGACCTGACCGATCTGGCAACAGCCCTGGCGGGAGCCAATTTTTCCCGCGAGGTGGGGCCTCTGGTGCGGGGCAACCGTTCCATCCCGGTGCAGGCCGGGATTTTTTTGAGCACGGCGGCCGAGGTGGCCGACCTGGTGGTGGGGGTGCATCAGGGCACCCCCGTGTTTTTGCGTGATGTGGCCACGGTGCAGTGGGAAACCGCCCAACCGGAGCAGATGGTGTGGCTGGGGACCGGTCCGGGTGCGGGCCAGAAGGATATCGGGCCACGCGGTGAATTTGCGGCTGTCACCCTGGCGGTGGCCAAAAAGGCGGGGACCAATGCCGTGACCATTGCCCAGGGAGTGGTCGCCCAGGTCGAACAACTGCGTGCCCACTTGATCCCGGCGGATGTCCGGGTGACCGTCACCCGCGATTATGGGGTGACCGCCGCCGCCAAGGCCAATCAATTGATCGGCAAACTGACCTTTGCCACCGGTTTTGTGGTGCTCCTGGTTCTGGTTGCCATGGGTTGGCGGGAGGCCGCCATTGTGGGGGCGGCGGTGGTGCTCACCCTGGCCCTGACGCTGTTTGCCAATTGGGCGGTCGGCTTTACCCTGAACCGGGTGTCGCTCTTCGCCTTGATCTTTTCCATCGGCATTCTGGTGGATGATGCCATTGTGGTGGTGGAAAATATTCACCGCCACCAGCGGTTGAGCGGGCGGTCGTTGCGGGAGATCATTCCCGAGGCGGTGAGCGAAGTGGGGGGGCCGACCATTCTGGCGACGTTGACGGTCATCGCCGCGCTGTTGCCCATGGCCTTTGTCTCGGGTTTGATGGGGCCTTATATGAGTCCCATTCCACTGGTGGCCAGTATGGGCATGGTCATCTCGTTGTGGGTGGCCTTTGTCGTGACCCCCTGGCTGGCCTATCGGGGCTTGCGGCAGCCGGTCGCGCAGCTCCCGGCAGCAGGGGGCGACCCGATTGCTGCCGACCGGATGATGCGCCTGTTCACACGTCTCTATCGTCCTTTTCTGCTCAGTCCCCGCAGCCGATTCAATCAGGGCCTGTTGGGCCTGGTGATTCTTCTCCTGATCGCCGGTTCCCTGTTTCTGGTGGTGAATCAAAATGTGGTGCTGAAAATGCTGCCGTTTGACAACAAGTCGGAACTGCAGGTGGTCGTCGATATGCCGGAGGGGACCACGCTGGAGGAGACGGCGGGCGTGGTGCGGCAACTGACCGCCTTGCTTGCCACGGTGCCCGAAGTGACCGATTATGAAGCCTATGTGGGGACCGCTTCGCCGGTGGGTTTTAACGGCTTGGTGCGGCAGTATTATTTGCGCGCCGGGGCCAATGTGGCCGATATTCAGGTCAACCTGACCGACAAGCACGGGCGCGCCCGCCAAAGCCACGCGATTGCCCAGGCCATGCGCCAACCGTTGCAGCAGATTGGTCGGCCACTGCACGCCAATATCAAGGTGGTGGAGGTGCCTCCCGGTCCACCGGTGCAATCGCCCCTGGTGGCAGAAATTTATGGGCCGGATTATGCGGGGCAGATCCGGGTTGCCCAGGCCGTGCGGCAGGTGTTTGAACAAAATCCCGATATCGTGGATGTGGATGACAGCGTTGTGGCCGTGGGTGAACGGTGGATCCTGGCGGTGGATCGGTACAAGGCGGCCTTGCTGGGCGTGACCCAAAAGCAGGTGGCGGAGTCCTTGGCGACCGTCTTGCATGGGCAGGATCTCTCTTTTCTGCATCGCGAAGATGTCAAATTTGCCGTGCCGGTGCGGGTGGAATGGCTGCTGGCCAGCAAGGCGGATCGGAACACGCTCCTTTCGTTGCGGATAAAAAGTGTCACCGGTGCTGCGGTTGCCCTGTCGGAAGTGGCCACCATCCAGCAGGTTCCTCTGGAAAATGTGATTTATCACCGGGATCTGCTGCGGGTTGTGTATGTCACCGGGGATGTGGCCGGGCGGCGGGACAGCCCCCTGTATGGCATGATGGAACTCAGTCACGCCCTGCGCTCGGTGCCGGTGGAGGGGGGGCAGGCGATGGCGCAAACCTTTATTGAACAGCCGCAGACGCCCTATCAGTATACCGTCAAGTGGGATGGGGAGTGGCAGGTGACCTATGAGACCTTCCGCGATATGGGGATTGCCTATGCCGTCGGTCTGCTGATGATTTACCTCCTGGTGGTGGCCCAGTTTCACTCTTATCGGGTGCCCTGGATCATCATGGCTCCCATTCCGTTGACCCTCATCGGGGTCATGCCGGGCCATGCCCTCCTGGGGGCGCAATTTACCGCCACATCCATGATCGGCATGATTGCCCTGGCCGGGATTATTGTGCGCAACTCCATCCTGTTGGTCGATTTTATCAACGGTGAGGTGGCCAACGGTAGCCCTTTTCGGGAAGCGGTGATACGATCCGGGGCAGTCCGTGCCAAACCCATCCTGTTGACCGGGGTGGCGGCCATGTTGGGTGCTCTGTTTATTCTGGACGATCCCATTTTTTCTGGCTTGGCCATTTCCCTGATTTTTGGCATCCTGATCTCGACCCTGCTGACGTTGCTGGTGATTCCCCTGATGTATTACATCCTGATGCATACTTCTCCAGACGGTATCGCGCCACCCCAACCGGGATCAGCCCTGCCGTGACGATGCGTTCATCCTCTGTCTCTGGTGCCCGTTGGCGATCGTTGGTGCCGCCCTTGCAGTGGTGGTATCGGGTCACGCCCGCCACATTCCGGGCGGATCTGCTCGCTGGCCTGACCGGGGCCATTGTCGTCTTGCCCCAGGGGGTGGCCTTTGCGGCCATTGCCGGGATGCCGCCGGTCTATGGTCTGTATGCCGGGATGATTCCTCCCATTGTGGCGGCCTTGCTTGGGTCATCCTGGCATCTGGTCTCCGGGCCGACCACGGCGGCCTCCATCGTCCTCTTTTCCCTGCTCAGTGCCCATGCCGAACCCGGCAGCGCGGCTTATATTCAACTGGCCCTGACCATGACCTTTCTGGTGGGTTTGACCCAACTCGGCCTGGGTCTGGTGCGCATGGGCATTCTGGTCAATTTTATCTCGCAGTCGGTGACGATTGGCTTTACCTCCGGCTCGGCGTTGCTGATCATTGCCAGTCAACTCGACAATTTTTTCGGTATTCCCATCCCCAAAGGGAGTGATTTTACCGAGACTCTGCTCTTTTGTGTCCAGGGTTTGCGGACGACCAATCCCTATATCTTGATCGTCAGCGGGACGACCCTGCTGGTGGGTGTTTTGTGTCGAAAATTTTTGCCCCGTTTGCCCTACATGATCATTGCCCTGGTGGTGGGCAGTCTGCTGGCCTGGGGGGTGGATGTGGTCTTGACGGTGCCATCGGGCATTACCCGGGTGGGGGCCTTGTCGGCCTCGTTGCCGCCGTTGTCCTGGCCGGATTTTTCCCTGTCGACGCTGCGCACCCTGGCACCAGGGGTGATCGCCGTGACTTTGCTGACCTTGACCGGGGCCATTTCCACCGCCCGTTCCATTGCGTTGCACAGTGGTCAGGTGATTGATGCCGATCAGGAGTTTATCGCCCAGGGAATTTCCAATCTGGTGGGGAGTTTTTTTTCCGCCTATGTCTCCACGGGTTCTTTCAATCGCAGTGGGATGAACTATGAAGCCGGGGCCGTGACGCCCATTGCGGCGGCCAGTTCAGGGGTCTTTCTGATCGGTTTGGTGACTCTGGTTGCCCCGCTGGCCTCCCATTTACCCAATGCGGCCATGGCGGGGCTGTTGTTTTTGGTGGCCTGGGGTTTGATTGATTGGCATCACATTCATCAAACCCTGCGCACCAGCCATTCGGAAACGGCCATTGTGGTGGGCACTTTTCTGGCGACCTTGTTTTTTCATCTGGAGACGGCCATTTTGTTCGGGGTCATGTTGTCCCTGGGCATTTATCTGGCCCGTACCTCCAATCCCAATGTTGTCTCGCTGGTGCCCGACCCGGACCATTCCCGCCGTCGTTTTACCACGCCTGATCATCTGGCGGAATGTCCCCAGGTACGTATTGTCCGGGTGGATGGTTCCCTGTTTTTTGCGGCCATTCGGGCGGTCCAGGAGCGGTTGGATGCTCTAGCCACCCCCCAGACCCATCTGATCCTTGTCGCCTCTGGCATCAATTCCATTGATCTGGCGGGGGCGGAATTTTTGGCCAACGAGGCCACCAAGCGACGGAAGGCGGGGGGTGGGTTGTATCTGGTGCGTCTCAAGCAAACGCCCAACACCTTGTTGGAACGGGGGGGATATTGGGCGACCATTGGCGAAGAAAATTTGTTCTCGTCGGAAACCAAGGCCATTCGCGCCGTGTTTGCCCGCCTGGACCATGACAAATGCTCCCAGTGCGGGTTGCATGTGTTCCGGGAGTGTGTAGGAACCTCTTTTGCCATTTAAACCGCGCCCGGTTTGATCGGCATGGTTCTGCGGGTCCAGGGGGATCATCCCCCTGGTGGGGTCCAGGGGCAACGCCCCTGGTGGGGTCCGGGGCGAAGCCCCGAACGCAACACGACATGCTCCGGGATGGGTACGGTTTCATTCTGGCCCATTCCCCGCTGCGCGATTAGAAAAATGTGTTGCAATTGGACCTGGGTTGACGGAAGATGGATCCATCGTGGTGGCTGTGAGGGCCGAGAGGGGTTCTTGTTTTGCCGGTTCTTCCCCGTCTGACCGGAAGGGTGCAGACCAGGGGATTGTTCAAACATTTCCAGTATATCCAAAGGGTTTTGTTGACCCTTTTTGGTGGCAACACTGCTGCGGTGTGGCGTGGCTTTCAATCGAACGGATAGACAATGGACCCGATTAAAGTTCTTATCGTGGACGACAGTGCTGTGGTACGCATGGGCATCCGCAAGATGTTGCTGACGGATCCCGATATCCAGGTGGTGGGCGAGGCCATCAATGGCACAGAGGCCATCCTGAAACGGGAAGCTCTTGCGCCGGATGTGGTCACCATGGATGTCAACATGCCGGGCATGAACGGACTGGAAACGACCGCGCGCATCATGTCTACCCATCCGGTACCCATTCTGATCGTGACCGATTTGGATACTGCTGATCTGGCCTTTGAGGCCATTGGCCGGGGGGCCTTGGATCTGCTGGGCAAAGCCGAAATCAACCCGACCAATGCGCGCGAGTTTATCAGAAAAATAAAAGTATTATCTCAAGTCAAAAAAAGTAAAAACCCGTTAGAGCATCGTGTGCAGTGCGATTTGCCCACCCCGTCCAACCCGGTCACGGGAGGACATGCTCTGGATTGGATCATTGCGACCGCTTCGTCCATGGGGGGGCCGCAGGCATTGCTTTCTCTGTTGGACGGTTTGGGCCGCGATTGGCGCACCCCGATTGTGGTTGCGCACCATAGTCATCCTGATCTGTTGCCCAAACTGGCCGAGTGGCTGGACAAGATGGCGCCGCTTGCGGTGCGCATGTCCGAGGCGCAGCAGACTCTGCTGCCCGGTCATGTCTATATTGCGCCGGCAGACCGCAACCTGGAAATTTCGCCGCAGGGTCGCATGGTTTTTATGCCATCCAACCCCCAGGACAGGGATCGCCCTTCCTGCAATGCCTTGCTCTCTTCCGTCGTGCATCGTTACGGTGCGCAAAGCATCGGTGTCATTCTGACCGGGATGGGGGACGATGGGGTGCTGGGTGCCAAAGCCATCAAGGCCGCAGGGGGGCGTGTCATTGCCCAGGATGAATCGACCTCTGCTGTGTATGGGATGGCTCAGGCTGCTGTGCAACAAGGCTGTGTGGATTTTGTGTTGCCCATCCATGCGATCGGTGACCAGATCCGCGCCCTCATCGACCGGCGCAGAGTCCCGCGTAACACTGTGCGGTCTTGATCACCGACTGGACTGTTCGGATGCAGGCCATTCTCGTCATTCAGGTGGGGGCATGGGCCAGAAGCCTGGTCCTGTCTCATGCGCTGACCCAATGGATCCTTGCGCAAAACAAAACAGCCACCGTGTGAGTGGCCGTGAAGATTTGAAAAGATTGGTGGGCCGTATAGGATTCGAACCTATGGCCCGCTGATTAAGAGTCGGATGGTATAAGCCTTTTCCTGCCCTAATCTGATTGCATCTGAAATCCCCCAACCCGGCAAATTCCCTGTTGAAACCAAGCAAAATAGCGGGTATCCTGCACTCAAGGTCAATCACCAAAAATCACCCCGTGGCAGCATCAAAAGGAACCCATAGAGGAACCCACGGGGAACCCATAAGGAACCCAACGGAGAGCAACTGACATGGCAAGGTTCACGGATCGGTTTATTCAAAACCTGGAGGTCAAACCCGAACGGTATGACGTGCGGGAGACAGACGGCTTTGCTGTCCGGGTTGCCCCGTCTGGCACCAAGGCATGGCAGTTTATCTACACGTTCAACACCAAGAAACGGCGGGTGACGTTGGGCACCTATCCGGGCATGACGTTGAAGGATGCTAAGGAAGCCTGCACCAAGCTGCGGGATTGCCTGGATCGGGGCATTGACCCGGTAGAGTGGCAGATGGAACAGGACCGCCAGACGGCAGAAGCCAAGCGCATAGAGGACCAGACGGCCACCGTTGCCCAACTGGCGGTGGAATATATCGAGAGATGGGCCAAACCCAGGAAACGGACGTGGGAAGAGGATCAACGCATTCTGAACCTGGATGTTCTGCCAGCGTGGGGAACCAGGAAGGCAAAAGACATCACCCGACGGGATATTCTCGCTCTCCTGGATGGCATTGTTGACCGCACCAAACAACGGAACCCAAACGGATCGGGGATCATGGCGAACAGGACACTTGCTCTTGTCCGGCGCATGTTCAATTTCGCGTGTGAACAATCCATCCTGGAGGCTTCCCCCTGCACAAGCGTTCGGGCACCGGCACAAGAGCAACGGCGGGACCGGGTACTGTCTGAGGATGAAATTAGGCTCTTTTGGCATGGTCTGGACACAGCCAAGATAAGCGACGTTTCCCGGCTGGCTCTGAAGTTCCTGCTGATGACCGCACAACGGACAGATGAGGTCATAGAGGCACCATGGTCTGAATTTGACCTTGCGGGCGGGTGGTGGACCATTCCGGCGGAGCGGGCGAAGAACAAAGTCAGCCACCGGGTGCCGTTGTCTACTGGCGCACTGGCACTGCTGGCACGAGCCAAGGGGCTTGCCGGGGATTCGCCTTGGGTGTTCCCATCCCCCCGGACCAGTACACACATGGGAGATACCGCACTGGCTCACGCCGTCCACAGAAACCTGACCGCCTTGGGTATCGAGGACTTCCACCCGCACGACCTGCGGCGCACAGCCGCCAGCCTGATGACCGGGAGCGGCACCCCCAGGTTGACGGTATCCAAAATCCTCAATCACAAGGAGGCCGGGGTCACGTCGATTTACGACCGACACAGCTACGACCGGGAGAAACGGCAGGCTCTGGAGGCATGGGACCGGCAGTTGACGGCGATATTGACAGGACAGGAAGAATCCAACGTGGTCCCGTTGCACCGGGCCAGTTGAAACGAATGCCCGGCATAGGCTGATCACCGAAAAGGTGGACCCTTTCACCACCCTGGCCGGGTACCCTCATGGAAGGCTTGCTCGAAAGGGGCTGGAATGTCATACCACAGGAAAAGGATTCAACGCCTTTGCGATGCTGCCAGATTGTCGGAAACGGTAGAGGGGTTCGTTTCGAGAAATCTTTCGACGAAACAAGTCTATGCGGAAATCCGAGAGATTGTTGCCCAGGGAAACAGTATCGATAAATTCGACGTTTTCCACGATATTGACACTGCGTATCGAGCTATTCCCGATTGGGATAAATGGTGCCAGTTTCCCGCAGCAAGCGTTGAGGAATGCGTCTTGCTGTCTCTGGACATCAACCCGGAAACAGAAATACACCTGTACCACCACGACTTAGACGTTAAAAACAGGATGGACATTGCTTTTCGACACGTCCAGGCTGGAACCTTTGAAACGTGGGAAGTTTTATCAGGCGGATACAGATTGCCAGTCTTGCAAGCGTCTGTCCCCGCTTTTGTTCAGTGGACGCGAAAGGTCGGCTGGAGCATTCCGTCGGAAATGAATGCTTTATCGAAATCACCTTTGAGGAGAAAGATACTGTCTGACGTTGCGCGTCTATCAAAAAAATGTCTTTCGCTTGTCATGCCAACAGAAACAAAAAAGGCGCAGGTATTGGATACCGCCCCCTCGTTGCCAGCAGACACCACCTGCACACACCCCGCACAGCCACCACAGCCCGAACCGATAGCCCCACCCGCACCGCCAGAACCGAAAACCACCACCCCTCTGGAGAAGCCGCCCGCACAGTCTGAGCCAGTAGTGGTGCACAGCGGAAATTCGGAACCCTCCTTCAGACCGCAAGGGGTTTGCCCTGGTAGGTCCAACGGAACGGTTTCGACATCGCCTTGTTAAAATACGCGATGAACGACGTGATTTTTTCCCT
>JADFYM010000087.1 GCA_015233035.1 Magnetococcales bacterium | reverse complement strand
GGGAAAAAATCACGTCGTTCATCGCGTATTTTAACAAGGCGATGTCGAAACCGTTCCGTTGGACCTACCAGGGCAAACCCCTTGCGGTCTGAAGGAGGGTTCCGAATTTCCGCTGTGCACCAGTAGTCATTCGACTCTTTAATCAATGATGCGAGATTGGCCGCTCTCTCAGCAGAGCGAGCGATAGCCTCCGCAGACAACTGGAAGTAACGCGGGGAATCCTCAAAACGGATCATAGAGACGAGACGCTTTCGTCTGTCCTGACATGTCCGCCCTATGTTCCAGGAGAACAACGCACCGGGGGCTATGCGTTTTTGATCCTGCGAGGGAACCTTGTCGAACGAAAATTCAGCCTCTTCATCAGGCATATCGGCCGTGCAGTCTGTCAGACGGGCCCAAAATGTCCTGTTGTCCTTATCCACCGTCAGGACAACGCCCTCGAACTCCTGCTCTGACAGGAACTGGCAATCTTTTGGAGTGGCACGTTGTGTGGGTTTAGAATCAACCGTGAGAAGTCTCTTGGCAATTTCCTCAAAGATGGCATCGACATGAATTTGCCCAAAAGACTTCTTTCTTCCTGCGAAAAAGTCCGCACGAGTATGCGCCCGTGCGTTGTTTCCCCGCTTTACCTCTACGGAGCCCGGCCGCTCACCATGATCGTCTTTCGGCGATTTAGAAGGTTTTGTCGGACAATGGTCGATCATTGACTATCTCGCTGGAAATGGATGGTCGGCAACACAACCACGAGCGACAAGTCTAACATCCTGTTTCCACGGTAAGCAAATAAAAATGAACGGCTTCACCTTGCAACGCTTCCCCCTACACAAACGTATACGGATCCACATCCCACTCCAACCGAATTCGGCTGCCAGCCAGCGCGTGAGCCAGGGTCAGCAGAGGGTTCAGGCAGCGGTGCAGCCGACCGGGAATCCGCTCCTTGATCAGCAATTGCCAACGATGCCGGTTGCGCAGCTTGAACAGCGGCGATTGGGCCGGTCCGAGCCATTGGACCTCCTCGCTCACCGGCAACTGGGCGCGCAAGGCTTGCGCAAACGCCTCGCCATCTTGCAGATGCGTCGCCGAAAAACGCAGCATGGCCAGCCGCCGATAGGGAGGATAGCCCGCCTCCTGACGAAAGCGCATCTCGGCCGCCACAAAACCCGCCACATCATGGTTCAGCACCGCCTGCAAGGCATAATGGTTGGGATCAAAACTTTGCACCATGACCCGTCCTGGAGACCCCTCCTCCCGCCCGGCCCGACCCGCCACCTGGGTGAGCAGTTGAAAGGTCCGCTCGGCGGCCCGAAAATCGGGCTGGCAGAGCGTGGTTTCGGCCTGCACCACCCCCACCAAAGCCAAACCCGGAAAATGATGCCCCTTGGCAATCATCTGGGTGCCCAGCAAAATGTCCAGCTTGCGATCGTGAAAAGCGGCCAGGGTGGCCTCCAGATCGACCTGGCCGGAACTCACCGTATCCCGATCCAGCCGGGCCAGCCGGGCCTCGGGCAACAAACGGCGCAACTCCTCTTCCAACCGTTCGGTGCCGGGACCAAAGGCAAACAGAGCCAACTGACCACAGGCCGCGCAAATATCGTGAATCCCCTGCCGATGATCACAATAATGGCAGATCAGTTGCCGCTTGCCCTTGTGCAAAGTCAGCGTGACCGAACAGTTGGGACAGTTGACCGCCTGCCCGCAGCGATGACACAACAGCGAGGGGGCAAAACCGCGCCGGTTGAGAAACAACAAGGATTGCTGCCCGGCGGCCAGGGCCTCCTGCAAGGCCTGCCGCAACGGAGGGCTGAGCAGATCGGTAAAGCGCATCTGCACCCGCAGATCGGCCGCACCGGGATGGATCATCTCCACCGGGGGCAAGGCGGCACCGGTCGCCCGCTGGCCAAGATATAACAGGGTGTAGCGGCCCTGTTCCACGTTGGCCAACGATTCCAGCGAGGGGGTGGCACTGCCCAGAATCAAGACCGCCGCCGCCTTTTTGGCCCGCACCACGGCCATGTCCCGCCCCTGATAGGGAACACTCCCCTCCTGCTTGTACGAAGAATCGTGCTCTTCATCCACCACCACCAGACCCAGATCGGCGAAGGGGGCAAACAGGGCACTGCGCGCCCCAATGACCACCCTGGCCTGTCCATCCCGAATCTGCTGCCAATAGGCAAACCGTTGTGCGTCACTCAACCGGGAATGAAACACCGCCAATTGCACCTGAAAACGGGCCTGATAGCGTTGGATCAACTGGGGGGTCAGGGCAATTTCGGGCACCAGCAACAAAGTCTGCCGCCCCAGAGCGAGACAATAATCCACCGCCCGGAAATAGAGTTCCGTCTTGCCGCTGCCGGTGACCCCATGCAGCAAAAAGGGGGTGAATTGTCGGGTCTGGAACGCCTGCTCTATTCTCTGCGCCTGTTGGGCCTGCTCAGAGGTCAGGGTGGGCGGCGGCGTCAGGGCAGCTGGTACGGCCACCGGTTGGGCGGCGGATACCAGGGTGTGGCGACCGTGCCAGGTATTTTCCAGGGTGATCAGGCCCCGACGGACCAGGTTGTCCAGCCGATTTTTCAGACCGGCCCGGCCCAGACGGGTGGCCAGGGTCTCTTCGGTCAAGGTTTTGCGTTGGTGCAGCCAGGTGGCCAGGGGCAGAAGGGTATCGGGCAGATCGGCGGGCAGGACAGCGGCCCCGTTCCAGACCGCCCGTCGCCGCTTGTGAAAGCGCAAATGACCCGGCACGGCCGCCGCGACCACAGAGCCAATGGGACACAGATAATACTGGGCAATCCATTCCAGAAGATGGCGCAGATCGTCATTCAGCAGGGGACGTTCTTCCAGAATTTCGCTAATGGGGCGGATTTCACCCTCCTTCCAGGCCGGTGTCTCCGAAAGTGACCAGAGAATACCCACCTGTTGGCCGTGTCCCACCGGGACCAGGACCAGGGTGCCGGGGGTGGCGGTCATATCGGGGGGGAGGGCATACGTGAAAAAAGAACGCAGCGGAATCGGCAGGGCAACCTGGGCAAACATGGCCTACAGCGCGCCTGGGAGATAGTGTTGGCAGATCATCAAACCACACCTGGGATATATATTATTTTGCGGGTCCAGGGGGATCATCCCCCTGGTGGGGTCCAGGGGCAAAGCCCCTGGTGGGGTCCGGGGCGAAGCCCCGAATGAAAAATGACTATGCCATCGCCTGTTGCAAAGCCGCTCGTACCGTCGCAATCTCCCGCTCCAGCAGCAGCACCCACTCGGCGGCCAGGTCCAGGGCACCCGCCCGGGCCGCCCGTTCCGCTTTCTCACACCAGGCTCCGAAGCGCAATATACCCAATTGTCGACTGGCACTTTTCAAGGAGTGGGCCATACCAGCCAGTGCCTCTCCGTCACGACGGTCGCAGGCCTCTCGAATGCCCGCCACTCGGCTTGGCAGATTGTCCAGATAGAGGGCGACCACCTGGGCCAAATCTTCTGGATCCAAATCCTCACGCAACAGGGCAAAAGCTTCCAGATCAATGGTGGCAAGGGGTGGTTCGACGGCTGGCAGGGGAGAGGGGAACGACATGGCACGTGGCCCGAAGGGATCAGTGGTTACAGAGCGCGGACAACCTCAGCACAAAACCGGGCACACAGGGGAGAACAACAGAAAAACAGGGCATAAAAAAGGCCGCCGCCCAGGCGTTGACCTGAACGGCGGCGAAGCCTGCTCGCCTTATAAGGGCGTTACATTTTCGGCTTTCGGGCCTTTTTCGCCCTGCGTGATGCTGAACTCGACCCGCTGTCCCTCGGCCAAGGTTTTGAAGCCTTCCCCGGCGATGCAGCTATGATGGACGAACGCATCACCCTTGCCGCCGCTCCGCTCGATAAAGCCAAAGCCTTTGCTGTCATTGAACCATTTGACGGTTCCGGTTTCACGAGTTGCCATGTTGTCAAACTCCTACAAGATAAAAGGGACGATGTGGTAGTACGCTTATTTTCAGACCCATGGCAAGACTAAGACCGGACGAGGGATAAGTCGGAACCGCGAAGGGGACTTGGGACCACGAAGGTAAGGCTTTGTTTCCGCATGGATGAGGCATTGGCTGAGCTCTGCTTTCTGTTATAACGACCACCAACTAGGTAGGTTGCACATTATCAGCCAGGGCAAGTCTTGTCAATCATTTTTTTCGTTGCCGAATAATTAATATGCACCCACCCTCAGGTGTGGGCGATCCAGGCGGCATATTCGTCTGCGGAAAGCAATGTTTGCAAGGCATTAGGCGCATCGGGCTGGACGCGGATGATCCAGCCTTGGGTGTACGGGGCATCGTTGACCTGTTCCGGGGCGTTTTCCAAGGCGGTGTTGACCGCCGTCACCCGACCGGAGACCGGCGCAAACAGATCGGAAACCGACTTGACGGATTCGACCACGCCGAACGGTTGCCCGGCCACGACGGTACTGCCCACCTGGGGCAATTCGACGAAGACCACATCCCCCAGTTGTTGCGCCGCAAAGGCGGTGATGCCCACCTCCACCTCAGCCGCGTGGCTGCGGGCCCATTCGTGCTCCTTGGTGTAGCGCAATTGAGGGGGGATTTCAGTGGCGTTCGACATGGATTGCATCCTTGAGCTGATGATCAATAACGGTTTCGGTTGCCCTTCCAGCGCAAAAATGGCATGGTATCCTCGTATCGTGAAGATCTCAAGGCTGTCCATGACCCCTATCGAGGAATGGCCTGCATTTGTTCCTCCTGTTGTATTGGCGCAGTGCTTGCTTTGCGAAGGGGGGTGCCCGCTTCCTGGGCCCCTGGATTGACCGTTTATCTGCGTTTGGAGTGGTGATGTGATTGTTCAGTGCGACAAGTGTCATCAACAGTTTGACGTACCCGACGCCATATTGCAACCGAGTGGTCGCAATCTGAAGTGTGCGAATTGTGGCAAGTTATTCTTCCAGGCAGCCCCGGAATTTGCTGCCGGGGATGCGGGTGATATCCCTGGGGCCGATGTCAAAGTTTCGGAAGAGGTGACAGAAGAGGCCGAACACTCTGTCAAAGTTTTGCAAACATCGGATGCGCCGGGTCTCCCGGTGGAAGAGGATCCGGATCTCCCGGATGAGGCGCGACTGGCGCATCTTCTGGAAGATTTGCAAGCCGCCCACCCGGAAGATGCACACATCTCCCAGGAGGAAGAGGGCGATTGGGCCACCCATACCGATGCTCTGGAAGAGATTGATATAGATGGTGATCCCGAATTGAGTGCCCTGGAAGCCCTGGAAGCCGGCGCAGGGGAAGCCGCCGGGCTGGACGAGACCGAGGCAGTCACCCGGTTGGCCGAGACGGATGATCTGGAACAGGAACCGGACGCAGCGGCGATAGACGCAACCGAAGCGACCGATGGACTGGAACAGGAACCGGAACCGGACGCGGCAGCGGCGATAGACGAAACCGAGGCGGCCACCCGGTTGGCCGAGACGGATGATCTGGAACAGGAACCGGCAGCGGCAGCGGCGATGGACGAAACCGAGGCAGCCACCCCGTTGGCCGAGGCGGACCATCAGACAGAAGGGGCCGCCATGGAGGAGCCTCTCGCCCAGGATCGGGATGAGGAACTGGCGACCCAACTGGTTACCCAGGCTGGGCATATGGAGGCGGGAGCCTTGGATGACGAGGCGGCCACGCTGTTGGCCACCCGCACCCTGCTGGCCGAGGAACCCCTGGAAGAAGAGGATGAGGATGCGCTGATTGCAGCCGTCAAGGCGGGCCATCCCCCGTTGGGTCAGACGGATTTGCTGGCCGAAGGGAAAAGCCCCTGGCCCGATGAAGAACCCTGGACCGTTCGAGGCGATACGGTGCGGCCGCCACCGGCGGTGACGGACCCGTCCGGCAAGATGGAACCGCAATTTGATGCCCCACTGGCCAAGGGGGCGGAGGGGGACAAAGCCGCCAAGCCTGTCGCGAAAGGGGCGGCACAATCGGTTTCGGCGGCGGCGGCGGCCCGGAAAAAGCGGGTGGCGGCGGCCAACGGGGCAGAATGGGACGGTCTGACGAAAAAATTGTGGGTGGCGGCGGCGGTGCTGTTGGTGGTAACGGTGGGTATGCTCGTCCGCACCGACTGGTGGGAATATACCTGGTTCAACTGGCACAGCCCGTATCGGCTGTCCACCCTGGAAACCTCCTGGCGGAAGCAGAGTTTCGGTCATGTGCTGCTGGTCCAGGGCGAAGTGACCAACAATGGCGGTTCTTCCGCGCCGCCATGGGTGCAGGTTTCCCTGCTGGATGGCCAGAACAAGACGTTGCTGACGGCCCAGGTGGTCCCGGGACGGGTGGTGGACCGGCGCATTCTGGACGGCAGTGGCGAACAGGCCGTGTCGGCCATTATCCATCTGCAAGGCCAGGAGCGAACCCCCTCTGAATCGACCTGGACAGCGAAACAGGTGCCCTTCCAGGTCATCTTTATCAATCCACCCGGCGAGGCGGTGCGTTTCCAGGTGGATTTGAATGGTACCGGTCAGGTGGCCGCCCAACAAAAGTCCCAGAAAACCGGTGCGATGCAACTCTAGGGGGCTGTATGCTTATTGAATTCAGCATTGGAAACTATCTCTCTTTTTGCGAACGACAAACCCTGAGCATGGCCGCCAGCGGCGTGTATCGGGAGTTGCCAGAGAATACGTTTTCCACCGATTTGCCCCGTCTGCCACGTCTGCTGCGCTCGGCGGTGGTGTATGGCCCCAATGCGGCGGGCAAGAGCAATATTGTCCGGGGCGCGCTGTTCATGTGGGATTTTGTGCTCAACTCCGCCAAAGGGCAGGCCGGAGATCGCATCGAGGTCCAACCGTTTCTGCTCAACAGCCGCAACGCACGCGATCCCAGCATTTTTGAAATGATTTTTGTCGAAGGCGGGGTGCGGTATCAGTATGGTTTTGCCGCCAGTCAGGAGCGGGTGCTGCACGAGTGGCTGTTGGCCTATCCCAACGGTCGCCCGCAACGCTGGTTTGAACGCTATTTTGACACCGAAACCGGCCAGGAAACCTGGAACCTGAACAAAAAATTTCTGCCCGGCAATCGGGATGTGTGGCGGGATGCCACCCGCAGCAATGCCCTCTTTCTTTCCACGGCGGTGCAACTGAACAGCGCGCCGTTGCGTCCGGTCTTTGACTGGTTTGACAAAAAGTTGCGCGTTTTTCGTCCCCATGCCGAGATTGGCCGGGAGTTGTCTGCCTCGCTTTGCCAAAACGCCGCCGGACGGTTGCAGGTGCTCAAGTTTCTCAATCAGGCGGATATGGATATTGAGGGCATCCATGTGGAGACGCGCAAGATTGGCGAACTGGGCATGGAGGATCTGCCGGAAGGGGTGCGCAATGCCTTGCAGTTGGAAATGTCCGGGCAGGAGGTCATTGATATCACGCTGGAACGCTCCACCTCCGACACGGGCGCAATCGTCCAATTGCCCTGGGAATCGGAATCCCGTGGCACCCAAAAATTGTTTTCCATTGCCTGGCCCTGGATCAATATTTTGAAGGAGGGACGGGTGTTGTTCATGGATGAGATGGACACCAGCCTGCATCACCATCTGGTCCGTTTTCTGTTCGGCATGTTTCACGATGCGGAGGTCAACAAGGGCAATGCCCAATTGATCAGTACCACCCACGATACGGCCTTGCTGGACAATGCCTATTTGCGGCGCGATCAGTTCTGGATGGTGGAAAAGAGTGCGGACCGGTGCAGTGATTTGTATCCCATCTCGGATTTTGACATCGAACGGGGCGAGCCGCTGCAACGACGCTATCTGGAGGGCCATTTTGGCGCGGTGCCCGCTTTGAAAAAATTCAAGGGATGGGGGTAATGGGCTCGGGGCTGCATGTTGCCATCCCCTCGTTACCTGGTACGCTGGATACGATGGGTCGAGGCGGGAGATTGGGGAAAGAGCGGCTTGGCGCATCGCTGGAACGCCGTGCCGTCTCCCGCAACCGGCGGGGCGGTGTCTTGATCGCCTGCAACCGGCAAGTGGGTCTTTATCTGGCCGGTCTGCTGGATTTTTTGCAACTGGAGGAGGAGGTCACCCTCTCTCTCTGCGCCACCGAGGATTCCCACCTTATTGTGGAAAATGGGCTGCGGGCCTGCGCGACCGGCGGTCCTTTTCAGCGTTTTTATGCCGTGATCTGTTGTGACAACCGGGAAGAGGTGCTGCATCACGCCATGACACCCCCCGATTTGTGTACCGTTGGCTTTGATGTTGCTTTCCGCTGGATCACCACGGTCCCCTCTTTCAATCTTTGGCTGTTGCTGCATTGGCAGGATCTGCCACTGGACCCCTGGACCGATTATGACCATTTGTCCCGCTGCATCAACGAGCAACTGCACCGCCATCTGCCCCCGACCGCCGCACATGACGCGCTCAGCCTGTTTGCTGCGATGGGTCCCGGCTTGACCGAAGCCATTCGCAGAGGCCAGCGTTTGTCCCGCATTCAGGCTATGCTGAACAGGGGGCAGACAGGCAACACGATCCCGCCGGGCACCATTCTTCCCACGACCGATGTCCATGAACTCGTCTCTTATTTGTTGAAATTACACGAAAAATCACAGCGTTTGCGCAACTGAGTGACGGGAATGTTGCGACTCATTTTGACATATTTATACCTTTGAAATGGGACAGGCCGCCTGGACAGGCGGCCTGTTTGCTCAAAATGTGACTGATGTCGGCTGGACACCAGTCCATTGTTTCCAACCATCGGCGATGGACTCAGAGTGCCGACACAACCTCATTGAATGCCTTTTTCCTTGGCGGCATCCAGCAGTTTCTGGCTGCCGTGCTTGGAACAGTGATCAACCAGACGCTCGGAAAATTCGCCAAACTCTTTCTCTTTCCAGACCGTATCCCCGGAAACTCCGCTCAGGTAACCGTCCAGCCACATCAACACGACCCCCACATCCGCCTCGCTGCCCTGCGCTACATCCTGCAAAAAGGCCTGGCAGGTATAGGTGCCAAAATTGATCTGGCTTTGGCTCTGTTTTTTGGCGTGACCAGGCACGGCCATGAACAGGGAGACACACAACAAGAGAATGACCGCTTTCAGTTTTTTCATCGCGCACCCGAAAAGTTAACGTTAAACAAACCCGATCTCCACGAGGGTAGAGAGTTACCCGCCCCAGGCAGAATCATGACGATTATGTTGAACAGTGTAAAGTACCAATTTTCTTTCCTTCTGGCCCGCCCGCCAAACACGGCATACAATGCGTCATCGGGCCGCTCCCAAAAAAATTGGGGACACGGGCCATTTTTTGCTCAAGTCTGAAAGAGACCATCCGATAAATTGAGTAGGGGGTTTTTTATTTTATGAAGTATGGAACCGGCAGAAGGTGGAACCATGGCCATGCGGAATGATGAAATTTTAGACAATGTACTGGGACGCTTGCAGGGCATTTGGGTGTCTTCGGTTGATGTGGCGATGCTGGAATTTGAGTTGCGACGGCTGGAGAAGGTGGTGCGTGCCTTTTGCCGCAAGGAGCCGGTCCGCGCCTATTATCTGCTGGGATTGCTGGCAACCCTGCGGGAAGATGCAGGCCTCATGCGCTCCTGTTTTGCCAACGCCTTGCGCCACAGTGGTTATGATACGGATGTTCGGCGTGGTTACGGGGTTTGTCTGGCACGACTGCGCTATTTTGCCGAAGCGCGGGAACAGTATGAAGCCATTTTTGCCGAAGACGAGGCGGATTTGGGCATCCTGGCCGAGCTGATTGTCACCTCGTTGGCCACCGGACGGATCCAGGATGGGGTGCGGTGGATTCAGCGTTGGAGCCAACTCAACCCCGACCGACCGCTCGAAGAGACGGACGCCATCGCCAAAAGTGCCGCCTTGCTGGAGCGGTTTGGCATTTCCGATGACCATGTGGAACGCCTGCAACGGTTGGCGTTGGGCATTCTGGAGCGGGAGTCGCTGAACGTCCAGACCATCAATTATCGGGGAGTGCCGCTGGATGATCCCGAGTGGATTGCCGCTGATCTGGTGGTGGATGAGAGCGAAGAGGTTATCCATGGGTTGAATGGCAAACTTTCCCGGGTATTGACCACCAATGCGCCCCCGCCCCGACTGGCGGAAGTGATCAAATTTACCTATTTGACGGGGGCCAAAACGGTCTCCTGACAAACGGTCCCGGAGGCGGCCGGACCATCTGGCGACGGTTTGCCTGCAACCATTGGGAAGGGTCATGCCATGTCCTGGGCATATGCGGTTGTTGTGTTCACGTATGGCATTGTGGTGGGCAGTTTTCTCAATGTCTGTATTTATCGTCTGCCGTTGGCCAAAAGCATCATTCATCCCCGTTCCGGTTGTCCGCGCTGCGGCCAACCGCTGGCCTGGTATGACAATATTCCCTTGTTGAGTTGGCTATGGCTGCGGGGTCGCTGTCGGCATTGTCGACAACCGATTGCCGTCTTGTATCCGTTGGTGGAGTTGACGGCGGGCCTATTGGCCTTGCAGGTGGTCCATCAATTCGGCTTGACGATCATCAGCGGCTGGATTGTCCTGTTCGGTTTTGCCCTGCTGGTGTTGACGGTCATTGATTTTTATCATTACATTCTGCCGGATGTGATCACGTTGCCGGGCATTGTGCTGGGGGTGGTGGTGGCCGGTTTGCCGGTGAGTGGTCCCCCATTGCCTCCGTTGGAGGCCTCTTTGATCGGGGCGGTGGCGGGAGGGGGTGGCTTGTGGCTGTTTGCCTGGCTGTTTGAAAAAATGACCGGCAAGGTCGGGATGGGGATGGGCGACATCAAGCTGTTGGCCATGATCGGGGCGTGGCTGGGCTGGCAGAGTCTGCCTTTGACTTTGTTTTGTGCCGGGTTGGTGGGGTCTGTGGTGGGGGTGATTTGGATTGTCGTTTCCGGGCGGGATCGCTCGCAGCCGATTCCGTTTGGTCCCTATCTGGCGACGGGGGCCTGGGTATATCTGTTTTATGGGCCAGAAATTTATCGTTGGTATCTCTCCTGAAGGAGGCATCCATGGTCATCAAGCAGATCCAGGGCCGTCTGGATGGTTTGGCGACCAAACAGGAAATGGATGCCAAGTTTGAAACCACCAAGGCGGAATTGCAGAAGGAAATTGAGGTTGCCAAGAACGAAACCATCAAGTGGATGATCGGTCTCGCTCTGGCACAACTGGCCATGATGGCGGGTATTCTCATGACCATGGTGCGCGTTCTTCCGGGTGGGCATATTCGGCCTTGATCATCGTTTCGGCCATTCCAGTCAGAACCCTGGATTCCCGCCTTCGCGGGAATGACGAGCGAACTTCGTGTCATGCCCATTCCCGTCATGCCCGCGAAGGCGGGCATCCAGGAGAGTTCGTGGACGCAACGATGATCAAGGCCGCATATTCAGTAACCCCAGACCACACAACCCCTCCGACAACACTGACCTGGTCCATCTCCCCAGCCCCATCGCAGGTGAGACACCCGCAATCTCTGGGTTATTCTCCTGCGCAACCAACGTCTTGCGGCATGGCGTCATCCACTTCGGTACCTTGCAGAAACAAATTTTTCTCGGCAGCTCTGCGCTTGACCAGACCGGGCAGGCTCTGTTTCACCCCATTGACTGTTGCCATGACCCACACGTCGAACTGGTTGGCGGCCCCGCAATAATCCCCGGCGTTCAATTTTTTCAGCAAGGTACTGGCGGCAAAGTGGCCGATGCCCAGGTTGAAGGTAAAACTGACCAGGGCACCGAATTGATCATCGGAGAGGCCGACGGTGACATGCTGGACGACTTGGTCGGCGACCATGGCCAGATCCTGGGTTAACAAGAGATCGGCATCGGCCTGGGTGATGGTTTTTTGCCCCACATCGGCGGGCGTCACCCCGTGGGTGTGGCCGTAACCGATGGTGGGCACATGGGCCGGACAATAGTAGGCGGTCAAAAAACAGCCTTCCGCCTTTTTGATCAGATCGACGGCGGCCTGGCAAACAGTTTGTGACATTGGCAGGAATCTCCCACAGACAAGAGGATTGCGACGGAACGACATCCCCTTCTTCATACCCCATTCGCCGCTTGCATGGCCCCTGATGGCCTTCAGCCGTTGTTTGGGATGCATGGGTGCGCCAGATAGGCCGGTTTCCGCGCATAAAATGCGCCGTGTTGCGTTTTTGGTATCGTATTGACAGATGTAACAACATGTTGTACATATAGGCCATGAAATTTGAATGGGACGAACAAAAACGCACTGCCAACCTCGTTAAGCACGGGGTCGATTTTGAGTGTGCCAAGCTGATCTTTGAAGGCCAGACCCTCGAAGGTATGGACGAACGACGGGACTATGGCGAAGAACGGATTGGCGCGTATGGAATGGCTGACGGCGAGTTGCTTTTTGTTGAAGGGGTAAAAGCGATGCGTGACATTGAAATTGAACGCGCTGTTGCCGCTGACCCTGATACCTTCATGCCCGATTCTGAATGGTTCAAAAAAGCGCGTCTTGTTGTCCCACAGGCCAAAGAAATGGTGACCTTGCGCCTTGATCCTGAAATTATGGCTTGGTTTAGACAAGCAGGCCGAGGCTACCAAACACGCATTAATGCCGTGCTCAAGGCATTTGTTGAAGCTCAAGAACATTATCCCCGCTAAACGGGTGCATCTAAACACAAAAAACCCCTGAAGATCGCTCTCCAGGGGTTTTTGCTGCTACACAAGGGCACAAACTACATATCCATACCGCCCATGCCACCCATGCCACCCATACCACCGCCGCCGGGCATTCCGCCGCCGCCGGTCTCTTTCTTGGGCAACTCGGCCACCATCGCCTCGGTGGTGATCATCAAACCCGCCACCGAACAGGCGGACTGCAAGGCATGACGAACCACCTTGGCCGGATCGATCACGCCCCGCGCCACCAGATCCGTATAGCTCTCGGTGGAGGCATCAAAGCCGAAATTGTGCTGACCGTTCTCCAGGATCTTGTTGACCACCACAGAACCTTCCGCACCGGCATTTTCCGCGATCACCCGCACCGGCTCTTCCAGGGCACGCCGCACAATGTTGACCCCCACTTTCTGGTCATCATTGGCCACTTTCAAACCATCCAGCACGGCACGCGCCCGCAACAGGGCCACACCACCGCCCGGCACAATCCCCTCCTCCACCGCCGCCCGCGTGGCATGAAGGGCATCGTCCACCCGATCCTTGCGCTCTTTCACTTCCACTTCGCTGCCACCGCCCACCTTGATGACCGCCACACCACCGGCCAGCTTGGCCAACCGCTCTTGCAGCTTTTCCTTGTCATAATCGGAGGTGGTCTCCTCAATCTGCGCCCGAATCTGCCCGACACGCGCCTTGATCTGCTCCGTATGACCCGAACCACCGATAATGGTCGTCTCTTCCTTGGTGATGACCACCGACTTGGCAGTCCCCAACATTTGAATCGTCACATTTTCCAGCTTGACGCCCAGATCTTCGGAAGCCACCGTGCCACCGGTCAAAATGGCAATATCCTCCAACATGGCCTTGCGCCGATCGCCAAAACCAGGAGCCTTCACGGCAGCAACCTTCAAACCGCCCCGCAATTTGTTGACCACCAACGTCGCCAACGCCTCGCCTTCCACATCCTCGGCAATGATCAACAACTGCCGGGAAGATTGCACCACCCCTTCCAGGATGGGCAGAATCTGCTGCAAATTGCTGACCTTCTTCTCCACCAGCAGGATGAGGGGATCATCCATTTCCACCAACATTTTTTCGGCGTTGGTGACAAAATAGGGCGACAGATAACCGCGATCAAACTGCATCCCTTCCACCACTTCCAGGGTGGTCTCCAGGCCCTTGTTCTCTTCGACCGTGATGACCCCTTCCTTGCCCACTTTGTCCATGGCTTCGGCAATCATCTTGCCGACTTCCATGTCATTGTTGGAGGAGATGGTCCCCACCTGGCAGACTTCCTCGGAGTTGGTCACTTCCTTGGCATGTTTTTTCAGCTCGGCCACTACGGCTTCCACCGCTGCGTCCATGCCCCGTTTCAGGTCCATGGGATTCATCCCGGCGGCCACAGCCTTCATCCCTTCGCGAATCAACGCCTGGGCCAACACGGTGGCGGTGGTGGTACCATCGCCCGCCTCGTCTGAGGTCCGGGAGGCGACCTCCTTCAACATCTGCGCCCCCATGTTCTCAAACTTGTCTTCCAGTTCAATCTCCTTGGCTACGCTCACGCCGTCTTTCGTGACACGCGGCGCGCCCCAGGATTTGTCCAACACCACATTGCGCCCCTTCGGACCCAGGGTCACCTTGACTGCATTGGCCAGGGTATTGACCCCAATCAGCATTTTGCCACGGGCAATCTCGCCAAATTTTACCTCTTTTGCTGCCATCGTTTTCACACCTTGTTTCAAAAGAATGTTGTCATATCGCCCATGGGTATCCGCCCCTGTGCGGGGAGAGACCCCACCGCGACCAATTTACTTGAGGACGCCCATGATGTCCGTTTCGCGCATGATGAGCAGATCCTCGCCATCAATCTTGACTTCGGTACCGGCATATTTGGCAAACAACACCACGTCACCCACCTTGACATCCATGGGCCGAATTTTGCCTTCTTCGAGCACGGCTCCCTTGCCAACCGCCAACACCTCACCCTGAATCGGCTTTTCCTTGGCGGTGTCGGGAATGATAATCCCGGACGCCGTCTTCTCCTCTTCGGAGCTACGCTTCACGACAACCCGATCATGCAATGGACGAATCTTTGTTTTCATCATTTCCTTTGTACCTCTTCCAGACAAAATAATAGACGCACAGGGCAACATCCCCACCGTCGGGCGACTCCACCCTTTTAGCACCAACTTGGTATGAGTGCTAATGTAAGCTGAAATCTGTTCCTGTCAAGAGGCTGCCGTAATTTTTTTTGTTGGGATACTCGGCCTTGAGCATCGTTTCGGCCAGTGGGGGCTTTGCCCCCAACCCCACCAGGGGCTTTTCCCCTGGACCCCACCAGGGGGATGATCCCCCTGGACCCTCAAAGTAAGTATCCCCCGGCAGAGCCGGGGGCTTTAGTTTGTGAGCCGCTCAAAGCGGCTGGAGGGGTCGCTGACGCGGCCCCATGTTTATGCGCCGCCTAAAGGCGGCCGATCGGCGTTAAAAATCC
>JADFYM010000086.1:1381-15167 GCA_015233035.1 Magnetococcales bacterium | reverse complement strand
GCAACAAGGAGGTCGCAGAGAGAGGAGGCGGAGGGGGGGGGGTGGGTCGCTGACCGCCTGCGCGCTACCCCCCCTCAGCCCCCAGCAAACATCCTTACCGGCTGGTTTTGCGATAAGCCGCCAGGCCCATGGCCATGCGTTTGGAGGGCGGCGAGGGTTCCACCGGTGCCAGGGTGGTCTCGACCGGTCGTTCGGTTTCTCTCCGTGGCGGATTGTGTTCCGTTGCCACTGGGCGAGGGTGTTCCACCATGGGACGACGCGCCTCTTCCGTGCTCACCTCCCGCCGCTGTTTCGCTGGCACCGTGGGTGCTTCCGGGCCAACGGGTGCCACCGCCGCTGCAAAGGCCGCCACCATCCCGCTACGCCTTTCCGCCTCGGAAAGAGGAATGGGGGTAATGCCCGTTTGGGCGCGCAGGGCATGAATCAGTTCCAGCCATGGATCAGACGGCGCAAGTGTCATGACGCCCCTTTTTTTCTATATTAAAATACGGATTTCTCAATGTGGAGTCGTGGCTGCTCTGTTGACCAAGGTGCAACGGAGTGCTTGCGTATTCCCGGCATCACTGAGACAATCATAACAAACCCAACGGGTGGGTGCCAGGGCAGGGGTACGGTGCCGCTCCATCTTTTGGAACCATTCCAACCTGTTTTTGTCGGAGACAAGGGCCATGCAGTCCCCAAAAAAGCCGGAGATCAACCTGTACGGTCCCGCAACAGAACGGGTCTCGTTCCTGTGGACAGAGTCCTTGCGCACGGGACACGATACCATCGACCGTCAGCATCAGGCTCTGTACGAGGCTTTCCACGGCATCACCCAACTGTTGGAAGTGCCGGATGTCAATCTTAAATATTGGTTTGGCCTGGTCCTGCGCAAAACAGAGGATTATGTGCTGACCCATTTTGCCGACGAAGAAAAATTGATGACCGATCTTAGCTATCCCAATGTGCATGTCCACCAGCTTCAGCACCAGGAGATTGTCGAGGCATTGAAAAAACACCAAACGGTCATCACACAATTAAAAACGGATGCGGAAAAACGGGCCGAGGCTCGCGCCTTGCTCCGCTTTTTGGAGGACTGGCTGAATGATCATGTGCTGGTCAGCGATAAAGATCTGGTCAATTTTATCTGTCAAACTGCCAAGGGTCGTGAGCTCCTCTCTTGAGTGGGTTCGGTTTGAATCGTTATCAATCGTTTTTATGCAAGGGTAAACATTGTGCGAACAATTGAGTTGTACCAGTCCGACACCAAGAAGACCGCCTTCCTGTGGACGGAGTCTTTGCGCACGGGACACGATACCATCGACCGTCAGCATCAAGAGATATATGAAGCCCTGCTGGGCGTCAGCCAGTTGTTGAATCTGCCGGAGGTCCATGTGGCCTATTGGCTGGGCCTGGTGCAGCGCAAGATGGAGGACTATCTGCTCACCCATTTCCAGGAGGAAGAGCGGTTGATGGTGGCCGTCGGTTATCCCGACCTGGAGAAACACCGGCTCCATCATCTTGATTTTATTGAATCATTCCAGAAGCAAAAGTCGGCTGTCTTGCAGTTGCAAACGGATGCCGAGCGACTGGCCGGGGCCAATCGTCTGCTCGATTTTTTGCACGACTGGTTTAATGTGGAAATTTTATCGAATGACAAAGATCTGGCCCACTTTATTCAGAACAAAAAATAGTGCCCCGAAGTGATCAGGTCAACACCTTCCAGTTATAACTTAAAATTTCCTGTACCGACGGGATGCGCACCAACTGGGCCAAAAACAGCCCCAGCAGCATGGGGGGTTTGCCATCCAACTCCATGCTGATGAGATAGGAGTCGGCGGAGCGTCCCTTGCCCTGCATGGAACGGCCATTGATGCCAAATTGACCGATCAGTTTCAACACCTCCAGCAAGGCACCCGTGTGATGGCCCACCGTAAAATTGACCTGGAGAAATTCCTTGCCTTTCGGAATGGCCCATTCCCCTTTTTCCCACTGGTCGCTTTGAATCTTGCCGCAATCGGTGCGGTGGACGATCCAATGGGCATCTTCGGAGATGCGACCGACGATGGGCACACCGGGTATGGCCAGACAGCAGGTGGACCAAAAAATATCCGGGCTGGCAAGTTCTATCAGTTGAAACCGTCCGGCGTGGGGACGGTGAATGCCCCGGACGGGAATGTCGGGATTTTTCAAGGCCTGTTTGATCAGGGTGCGGGCACGTGCGGTTTTGACCACTTCCAACCAGGATCGCTGGGGGCGGGCCTGTTTGGCGGTGAGTATCCGCACCACATCGCCGTCGCACAAAATCTGCTCCGGTGGGCGTTGAATGCCATTGATCTTGGCCCCGATGCAGTGTTCGCCCAGTTCGGTATGCACCAGGTAGGCAAAATCGATCACCACCGAATCCACGGGAAAGGTGAGACGATCCCCTTTGGGGGTATAGACATCCAGGGTGTCGGGCAGGACATGGGCATGGACCTCGGACATGCGCAGGTCGCTGTCACCCAGGGTGGCCAACAGGCGCATATAACGGGCCGGGTCGGGACCACTGACGCCCCATTCGGCCAAAATGCCCATGCGATTGGCCCGGTCGTCACAGCGACGCACAACCTGCACGTTCAGCGGATGGCCGTCCCAGACGATACGGGTCGTCAGTGCCTGAAAACCGTTGACCCGGGGAGCATTGAGATAATCCCGGACATGACGCGGCAACGGACCAAAATGGTTGTGCATTTTGCCCAGCACCCGCCAGGCGGCCTCATCATCCTCCACCAGCAACCGCAACCGGTAGGTCGGCCAACTGATGCGCATCAGTTGACCAGTGCCCGGCTGTTCCGTCAGGGAAAAATAGTCGCCCACCGTGCGAGGTTCGATCACATATTCCTGGGCATAGCCCGGACGGAGCACCACGCTCAATTGCGGGACAATTTTTTCCATGCCCGCCGCTCCCCTTTTTTGCATGGTCTCCAGGGTTTCCTTGGCGCGATCATACTGGACCGGCATCAGGTATGGCAGAATGCGCTCGATGAGGGCATCGGCCAGGGAGATCATGCCCAGGCGGCGGGCCACACCCACATAAATCAGGGCCAGACTGGCCTTGTTTTTGGCGTTGATCTTGCCGTGGACATCCAGACTGTTGGAATTGTGATAGACATCAAAAATTTTAATGACCAGGACACGCAAATCTTTGGAGGCCGCGCTCAAAATACGCCGATAGGTGGCAGGCAAATCGCCACTGCCGGTTTGCAGACTGCGAATTTTAGATAAAGATTGAACAATTTCAAATACATGTTCATCGAACAGATGGAGCAGGCGTTCTGCCTCCAGATGTTCGGGGGCATCCTCGATGGCGTCGTGCAGCAACGCAGCACAGGTGGCGGCCACATCGGTCATGCCCCAGGAGAGGCCGTTATAGGCGACATCCAGGCAGTGCATCACATAGGGGCTGCCATCGAGCTTGCGCGTCTGGCCCTCATGAAACATGCGGGCCAGGAGAGCCGCTTGCGCCACCTTGTTGGCGGCCTCTTCTCCCAGCAGTGAGCGACTCAACTCAATCAGTTCAGTCACCCTTTGGTCGAGTATCTTCTCGTGATCCAGGTTCATCCCGTCATCTCTGTTGGTGTCTTGCCCATGCATCCCTCTGGTGGCATGATCCAGATGTCGTGCGCAAAAATCAAGTCTTTAAAAAATTTCTGCTGGTTGGATCTGGTTTTCCTGTCTGCAAACGCATCCGGGCCGCCGCCGCTTCCACCTCTTGCACCAATCTTTCCAGGGCTTCGTCGTCCGTCACCTTGCCCACCGGCTGCCCATCCCGGTAGAGCAGATTGCCCCCGGCTCCCCCCACCAGACCCACCGCGCTTTCGCGTGCTTCCCCCGGTCCATTGACGACACAGCCCATCACCGCCACCGTGACCGGTTCCCGGATATGGTTCAACCGCTCTTCCAGGCGGGCCACCAGTTCAATCACGGGGACGGTCTGCCGGGCACAGGTGGGGCAGGAGATCAGGTTCACCCCCCGATTGCGCAACCCCAGGGCCTTGAGAATGTCAAACCCCACCCGCACCTCTGCCACCGGATCCGCCGAGAGCGACACCCGCAGTGTATCGCCGATGCCTTCCACCAGCAACAGGCCCAACCCAATGGCCGACTTGACCGTGCCAGTCAGCAGACCGCCCGCCTCGGTAATGCCCAGATGCAGGGGATAGTCCACCTGTTGCGCCAACAACCGATAGGCCGCCACGGTCATGCCCACCTGACTGGCCTTGAGGCTGACCTTGATCTCGGGATAATTCAACTCTTCCAGAATGTGAATATGGTGCAAGGCCGATTCCACCATCGCCTCGGCACAGGGTTCACCATAGCGGGCCAGCAACTCCTTGGCCAGGGAACCGGCGTTGACCCCGATGCGAATGGGTACCCGTCGTTCCCGTGCTGCCTGTACCACCTCCGCCACCCGTTGCCGGGAACCCAGATTGCCGGGATTGATGCGCAGGCCATCAATCCCCTGCTGCAAGGCGATCTTGGCCAGACGATGATCAAAATGGATGTCGGCAATCAAGGGTACCGTCACCTGGGCGCGAATGGCTCCCACCGCCTGCGCCGCCTCCTGATCCGGGCAGGAGAGACGTACCAGATCGGCCCCCGCCGCCGCCAACGCCTGAATCTGGGCCACGGTGGCCGCCACATCCCGCGTGTCGGTGTTGGTCATGGATTGGACGCTGATGGGTGCATCGCCACCAATCTGCACACGGCCCACCTGCACCGGTCGACTGATCCGGCGCGGACTGGTCAGGCAGACCCCGCTCATGGTTTCACCCGCCGCAACAGGGCCTCGGGAGACAACTCCACTCCGCCCAACTCCGCGCCGGGGGGGCCCAGATAGGGCAACTCCCGTTTGCCGATGCGCACCCGCACCGCCCCCGCATCCCCCAGCAGGGCAAAAAACCGCCCCCCCGGCGGAACGCGGAAAAGCTGATTGGGCTGCATGATCAGATCTTTGATGACACGACCATTTTCGTCCTGAATCTGGATCGGCACCATCTCGTTGGCCAACAGGGAGATCGCCTGTTCCGCCTCCGGTTGCAGATCCGATGGGCTGTGTATCGACTCCGGGTGACGATCCTCGATCAGGACCATCGGGTCCGAACTCGCCTTCACCACCGGCTTGCTGGGGGCTTCCGGCACGACGGGCTTGCCGGGTGTCTCCGGCCCGACGGGTTTGCTGGGCGTCTCCGGCCCGACGGGCTTGCTGGGTGTCTCCGGTCCGACGGGTTTGCTGGGTGTCTCCGGTACGACGGGCTTGCCGGGTGTCTCCGGCCCGACGGGTTTGCCGGGTGTCTCCGGTATGACGGGTTTGCTGGACAACGCCAACGTCACCGGCTTGCCGGTCGTATCCGGGAGTACCGGCTTGCTGGTGGTCTCCGGTGCGCTTGGCTTGCTGGTCTCTTGCATCCCCGGCTTGCTGGACAACGCCAACGTCACCGGTTTGTTGATCACATCGGCCACAACCGGTTTGCTGGTCGACTCCGGTGGGACTGGCTTGGTCGTTATCCGCTCCGAGACGCCGGTTCGCAGGGCGGACTCTGGCACGGTGCCTTTGCCGGTCGGCGCATTGGCGGGCGGTTTGACCTCCTGCGGGGGCAATGGCTGGGCAGCGGGTGCCGGTGACACGGGCAAGGCGACCGCCACGCGATCCGGTTTGGGTGGGCTCTTCCGCAGGGGAGCCGGTGGATTGGGCATCTCCTCTTCCTCGGTCTCCCCCTTTTGCCGTTCTGCGACCGACGCAGGGGTCAGCCGCTTGAACCAATCCTTGGCCTGGCGCGTCAGGGCTTCGAGCCGGGTCGGCTCCTCGGTCTCTGGTTCGTTTTGAACCGTTTCCGCCGCTGGTGGCGACGCCAGCACTGGTGCGGCTGGCCGCTTTTCCGGCACCGCCTCCGACCGCCGGGGCGACGCCGGCCCGGTCGGGACGTTGCTGGTCCCGGTGGCGGCCAACTCGGCCGGGTGTGTCACTTTTGGGGCCGGGCTGGCCTCAGCGGGCAGCGGAGGTGTCTCTTCTGCTCCTTTCCCCCCGACACTGGTGCCGGGCCGATCAAAAAAATGGGTCAACCAGCCCGTCACCACACCGCTCTTGTCTTCTGCACCGGTGACCGGTTCCGAGACGCCGGAACTCTCCATGGTGCCCGTTGGCAACGAACCGGCACGCCGTGGCGCGGTCGTGGGCAGTTCCGGCGCGCGGGAGGAGAGCGCGAGACTGGAAAAATAATTTTCATAGACAAAAAATACCGACAACAAGCCAATCAACCCACCCAATACCATCCCGACCGAAGGACGGTGACGCAACGTGGTGGGGGCGGGAAACAATTCCGTGTGCAGACTGTCATCGTTACCCGAGGTCTCCAAATAGCGTTCTATTAAACTTTTATCTGATAATTCAAGACTTTCAGCGTAAAGACGCAAAAAACCGGCGACAAAGGTGGCACCCGGCAGTTTGTCCACCTCGCCCGCTTCCAGGGCGAACAGATAGACATCCCGAATCCGCGTTCTGACAGCCATTTCGCTGATACTCAGCCCCTGTTGTTCGCGAACCCGCTGCAAGAAGGCACCCACCTGCTGGGCCGTGGGGGGGGTGGCACGGGGCGACCCGGTCCGCATGGCAGACGACCGCGCCTCGGCAAACAACTCCTCCTGCGGTGCCGCCTCCCGCTTGTGCCGCATCTGTGCTTTTCTTCTGAAAACTCTCATTATTTTCCATCCAATAACAAAATTTGTTGCGATGCCCGTTGTGCCGCATCCGTTTCGGGTGCCACAGCCAGAATACGCACCAGAAAAGAGCGGACTTCCGCCCGCTCTCCTGGAGAGAGGTCAGGGGATAACCGGGTGACGCCCGCTGCCGATGACGGCGCATCCTGTGCCGGTGTACCCAAAAACGAGTTTACCAGACGTTTCAGCACGACCAGATGGTCAGGATAGGTGGCCAACGCCCGCCGCAACAGTTGTCTTTCCAGGTCGAGATAGCCCTTCTGGTGCGCATATTCGGCCAGTTCCAGTTGGGCGGGCAAGTGATGGCTGCTGATGGCCAGGGCTTTTTCCAGGGCAGTCACCATCGCGCGTTCCTGCGCGCGTTGTTTGTACAGCAAGGCCAGGTTGAACCAGACATCTTCCGGCAGATGCAGGGCGGGATCCTGGAGGGCCGCCTGGAAGGAGACCTCGGCCTGATCCAGCAGAGTTTGGCACTCCGTTTCCTCCCCGTGGGCGCAGGAGGCGGCATACAGCCGCAACCGGGCCACACCCAGATCATTGTTCAGGTTGCCATCCGCCGGTTGCAGACGATGGGCCTCCTCCAGGGCGTCCAGGGCCTGGACAGGTCGTCCGGCCCGGTCATACGCCACCCCGAGCAGGGTCAGCAATTCCACATGGCCGGGTTGCAACTGGTTGGCCTGTTGCAAGGCGGGCAGGGCCATGGCGACATTGTCGCGTTCCAGGTAGGCGCGTCCCTTGTCGAACAGGGTCTGGAAGGTGGGGTCGTCCATGCCCTTGCCGCCAGCACAGGCGGTCAGGAGGAGGGTCATCCCGATCAGGGCCAGAGTGTGTTGGGCGTGTTTACGGGGCTTCGCCCCGGACCCCACCAGGGCTCTGCCCTGGACCCGCCAGGGGGATGATCCCCCTGGACCCGCAGAAGAATGTGTTCTGCAAACGATTGAAAAAAAAGGGTGGGGGGGTCTGGAGGGACGGTTCTCCGCCCCCCCGGAAAAGACCGCCAGCCACGCACGCACACAGGTTTCCTTCATCGACTGTCAAATCCATTGGTCAGTGGATAGCGACGATCCTTGCCAAAGGCCCGTTGGGTGATCCGCACCCCAGGCGGAGCCTGTCGCCGCTTGTATTCATTGCGGTCCACCCGCTCAATCACCTGGATGGCCACGGTGCGATCAATCCCGGCCGCCACCATCTCCTGCACACTTTTTTCTTGTTCCACATACAGTTCCAAAATTTGATCCAGCACCGGATAGGGGGGCAGCGAGTCCGAATCTTTCTGGTTGGGACGCAATTCGGCGGTGGGTGCCCGGGTCAAAACCCGTTGTGGAATCGGCGGCATCTCCCCCCGTGCCACGGCCCACTGATTGCGGGCCTCGGCCAGGCGATACACCAGCCCCTTCAAGACATCCTTGAGGACCGAGTAGCCCCCTGCCATGTCGCCATACAGGGTGGCATAACCGACGCTCATTTCGCTCTTGTTGCCGGTTGTGATCAACAATTTGCGCCGTTTGTTGGCCACGGCCATCAGCAGAGTGGCGCGAATGCGCGGTTGAATATTTTCATCGGTGACATCTTCGCCGCTGCCACCGGCTGTGGTTGTGTCATGCCACAGTGCGGCCAACTGGGTCCGAAATTGGCCGAACAGGGTTTCAATGGAAATTTCGCTCAACCGAATGCCCAGAATGCGGGCCTGTTCGGCAGCATCTTCCAGACTGTCCACCGCCGTAAACTGGGAGGGCATCATCAGCACCTCCACCTGGTCCGCGCCCAGGGTATCGGCACAGATGACGGCCGTCAAAGCCGAATCGATGCCGCCGGACAGACCCAGCACCACGCCGGAAAAGCCATTCTTGCGCACATAATCCCGCAGACCCAGGCACAGGGCCGTGTAGATCTCCTCTTCCGGGGAGCGTTCCGGCACCGGTTCTTGCGGCATCTGCGCCACCAACTGGACCGGCTGCCCCTCTGTTCGTACAACCTGCAACAGGCGCAGATCTTCCGCACAAAAATGACAGCGGGCGACCAGCGTCATGGCCTGGCTCTTTTCCCCATAGGCGGCAAACGAGCCGCCATCAAAGACCAGTTCATCCTGTCCCCCCACCTGATTGACATAGACGATGGGCAGGCCGTGTTCCGCGATCCGTTGGCCGACCACCGCCTCCCGTTCCCGATGTTTGTCCATATGGTAGGGCGAGGCGTTCAGGTTGAGAATCAGCTCGGCCCCGGCGGCGGCCAGATGGGCCAGCGGACCGCCCGCATGCCAGACATCCTCGCAGATGGTAATGCCCAGGGCGATGCCCCGGTAGGGAAAGAGACGGACCGTCTCTCCCGGTTTGAAATAGCGTTGTTCGTCAAAGACGCTGTAATTGGGCAACCGCCATTTGGCGGCAAAACCCACCTCCTGCCCGGCTTGCACCAGCACGCCTGCGTTAAACAACCCTTCCCCGTCACGTCGGACTGTGCCATAAATGACATCCATGCCGAGGGCGGCCAGTTCCTGGTGCAGGTGGCGTTCGGTGGCGGCCAGTTGTTGCAGGAAGAGCGGTTTGTGCAGCAGATCTTCCGGGGGATAACCGGTCAGGACCAGCTCCGGGAAGACCACCAGAGTGGCTCCCAGTGCCTGGGCGCGCCGGGCAACCGCCAGCACCATCTGCCCATTGGCGGTCAATGCGCCCACATGGGGGTTGACCTGGGCAATTGCCAAAATAAATTGTGTCTTGGATGTCATTCGCATTGCGCTCGTTGTGTTGTTCAGGTTCCATTGGTTTCTGGGACATCCACCAGGGGCTTTGCCCCTGGACCCCACCGGGGGGGATAATCCCCCCCAGACACCCTTAATAAATATTATTAAAAAAAAAGGGTGGGGAGGGGGTCTGGGGGCGGGGCGGTTCACCGCCCCTTCCCCCAGCAATGGCCGCAAGATATGGGCCAAGGCCAGAGTATATCCACCCGGATCACAAACAAAAAGGTTCCCTCATGAATATTCGCCATTGGGTACGTCCCGAGGTGTTGGATATGGCGGGTTATCAGCCCGGCGAACAGCCGGATGCTGCGCGCCCGTTCATCAAGCTCAACACCAATGAAAACCCGTTCAATCCGCCGCCGGCGGTGTTGCAGGCTTGGGCGGATGCCTTGGATTTCGGGCGGTTGCGTCTCTATCCCGAACCTTCGGCCCGACCGGTCCGGGAGGCCGCCGCTGCCGCCTATGGTATCGATGCGGCGCAAATCCTGGTCGGCAACGGTTCGGACGATCTGCTGACCATTTTGTTGCGCACCTTTGTGGCACCGGGCGAATGTGTCGCCGTCCCGGAGCCGACCTATTCGCTGTATCACAGTCTGGCCCAGTTGCAGGGGGGGCGGTTTGTCGGTGTGCCCTGGGACCAGGCGTGGCAACTGCCGGTGGCGGGCCTGCTGGCCAGTGCGCCCAAGTTGCTGATCATTGCCCGGCCCAACGCCCCCACCGGTCATGCGGTGCCCTTGCCTTTGGTGGCAGAACTGTGCCAACGGACGACCGGCGTGGTGGTTCTGGATGAGGCCTATGTGGACTTTGCCGATGACAACGGCCTCGCTCTGCTCCGTGACCATGCCAATCTGATTCTCATTCGCACCTTTTCCAAATCCATGGCCATGGCGGGCCTGCGGATCGGCCTGGCCTTCGGCCCGGTGGCACTGCTCGAGCAGATGCACAAGGTGCGGGATTCCTACAATGTCAATCGGCTGTCGCAGGTGGCGGCGGTGGCGGCATTGGAACATCTGGCGGATTATCAGCCCTTTCTCCAGACCATTCGCCACGAGCGGCAGGCCCTGACGGTGGCGTTGCGGCAGCGGGGGTTCGAGGTCTTGGACAGCCAGGCCAATTTTGTGCTGGCGCGGGTGCCGCCCGGTCATGGCGGGGGGCGGTGGTGGCTGGAAACCCTGCGCGCGGCGGGTATTCTGGTCCGCTATTTTGGCAACGATCCCAGTCTGGTGGACCATCTGCGCATCACCATCGGTCGCCCGGAGGAGATGGTCCGGCTGCTGGAAGAGGTGGATCGGGTGTTGCATGGTTGAGGAACAGGAATTGCATCTGCCCGGATGATCCACCGGGGCAATTGTGCCAGTAATCCCCCGGTGGTGACACCGCCCGCCACGGGCATCGGCATCCCAACACCATCACAGCCAGCACCATGCGGGGAAAAAGCAGTGGTCATCGCGGCAGCAAGTGGCACCCAACGGAGGAGCCAGGACGGTCCATGAGTCCACCAAAACATACCATCGGCTCCAGGCTAACCGCCTGCGTGCTGGCCATTCTGTTGCTGTCTGGGGTGGTTGGCCTGCCCGGCGGGGTGCTGGCCGCTGATTCCACCCCGGAGGCGGCGAACGCGGGTGCGACGGCCATGGCCACCGCACTCACCAGCATGGATGTCCTGGAGACCGAGCGCGGGGTGCGCATCGTTCTGGGCAGCAACGGCCCCTTGCCCTATCGGGTCTTCAGTCTGGAGGCCCCCCCCCGTCTGTTGCTCACCTTTGCCGGGGTCCGCCTGGAACCCGCCGTGCAACCCAAACAGGTGACTCTGCCAGGGGTGACGGGTCTGTTTCCCATGGCCGAGGGGGAGCAGGACAGCCGATTGGAGATCGGGTTGTCTGCGCCAGCAGAATATACCGTGCGGGAACGCCCGGATGGTCTGGATCTTACCGTTTTGTCCCCGGCGGCGGCCTCCTTGGCCAACGGTACGCCGGAACCGCCTGGGCAGACCGGGCAGCATATTGAAACGGTGCAGATTTCCAACAATGCCGCCGGAACACATATCCATCTGCGGGGGAGCGGTTTTATTCCCGAACCACAAACTTTCCGGTTGCAGGATCCCCCCCAGGTGATTCTGGATTTTGTGGGGGTCACCGGTCCGGCGACCAGTCGCGAATGGTCCATTGCCTCCCCGGAGATTACGACCGTGCGGTTGGCCGCTGATCCGCAAAAGACCCGTCTCGTGATCGGTCTGACCCAGCCGCAGGTTGTGCTGCGCCTGGAGCGGGACGAGACACGGCCTGTGATCCATTTGACGACCCAGTCGGTCGATGCCAGCCGTGCGGCCCCGCCGCAGGTACAAACGGTCGCCTTCAGCCAAACCGGCACCACCGGCCTGTTGACCATCCAAACCACCAGCGATACCGTGGTGTTGGACAGCCATCGGGATGAGAAGGTGCTGACGGTGATTCTGCAAGGCACCCGTCTGGCCGACCAACTGTCGCACCAGGGCACGGGCGGCCAACGCCAGGATGTGCAAAGCTTTGGTGGACCCATCCAAACCATCGATACCTTTGCGGAAGGCAACAATACCAAGGTGGTTGTGGGTTTGCGCAGTCTTACCGACCAGCATGAGCTGATCCAACAGGGCAAGACCATTCTGTTGCAGGTCAAACCGGCGGTGGCGGCGGTGGACAGCGACGCGGTGCCGCCGCTGTATGCGGGGGCGAAGGTGTCCATGGATTTCAAGGAGATCAACATTCACAACGCCTTGCGCCTGCTGGCTGAACTCAACCATCTCAATCTGCTGGTCTCCGATTCGGTCAAGGGAACGGTGACCATGCGTCTGGTCGAGGTGCCCTGGGACCAGGCCCTGGACCTGATTCTGGAGACCAAGGGGCTGGGCAAGGTGTTGCAAGGCAATGTGTTGCGGGTGGCACCGCTGGCAGAGTTGCAGAGCATCACCGAGGCCAAGGTGCAGGCCAACGAAAGCCGCCAGACCCTGGAGCCGATTGTCACCGAGATGATACCGATCAGTTTTGCCAAGGCCTCGGAGATCCGGGATTTGCTCCTGGACAATGATTCCAAGACGCCTGCGGCGACCACCGGCAGCCATCCTGCGGGCACCAGTGGCAGTGGGACGACACCAGGGCGGGAGACGAGCAAAAATCCGCGCCTGCTTTCGGCCAGCGGCAGTCTTTCGGTCGATCAAAGGACCAACACCCTGATCGTCAAAGATATGGCTGTCAATCTGGGCAAAATTCGGGAACTGGTGGCCAAACTGGACAAGCCCATTCCCCAGGTGATGATTGAGGCGCGCATTGTCGAGATCGAGCGCGACAACACTCTGGGCTTTGGCATCAACTGGGGGATCAATTATAAGGGATCGGCCAAATCACCCTTGGCGATTTCCAATTCGGTGGCCAATGCTTATTCGTTGCAACAGAGTCCCACCATGACGGCCCCCAATTTGAATGTCGGCAATCAATTGCCCAGCGGGGTGACCAGCAATCTGGGTATTCATCTGGGTTCCCTGTCGCCCCTGATGGATCTGGATATTGAACTGGGGGCCATGGAGACCAACGGCAAGGCCAAGACCATCTCCAGTCCACGGGTTCTGACCGCCAACAACAAGGAGGCCAGTATCAGCCAGGGGATCCGCCAGCCGTATCAAGCGGAAGCCTTGAGCGGTGGGGTCACCTATCAGTATATTGATGCCGCCTTGAGTCTCAAGGTGACGCCGCATGTCACGGCCAATGGTTTCATTACGCTGGATGTCAATGCCAAAAACAACTCCATCCAGGGGGCCGTCGTGGCGGGTGCGCCGCCTGCCCTGAACACCCGGGAGGTGGAGACCCAGGCCCTGGTCAAGGATGGGCAGACCATCGTGCTGGGTGGTATCTTCCAGAACAGTTTGACCGATAATCAGAGTGGCATCCCGGAATTGAAAGATATTCCCGGCGTGGGTTGGCTGTTCAAGAACAAGCAGACCATTGGCAAGGAGACCGAGTTGATGTTGTTTATTACCCCGCATATTGTGCATTCTGATTGAGGTAATTGCAAAATGCCCGGTTCCGTCAAAACGCCCGGTTCCGTCAAAACGCCCGGTTCCGTCAAAACGCCCGGTTTCGTCAAAACGCCCGGTTCCGTCAAAACGCCCGGTTTCGTCATTCCCGCGAAAGCGGGAATCCAGCCAACCATCGGGAACTCCTGGATTCCCGCCTGCGCGGGAATGACGGAAACCCCTTTGCCCACCCCGGATCCGGTACACCTGGATTCCCGCCTGCGCGGGCATGACGTTGTCTTCATATTCTCGTGCATTTTGCC
>JADFYM010000086.1:0-1296 GCA_015233035.1 Magnetococcales bacterium | reverse complement strand
CCCCCGGACCCCCTTGATCATTTTATTATTAAAAAAAAAGGGTGGGGGGGTCTGGGGGGGCGGTCCTCCGCCCGCCCCAGCGAGGGCCGCCGGCAACCTCCCGGTTCAAAACAACCACACCCATCGGAGTGACGCATGATGTCAGAATTGTTGACCGTCGATGTCATCAAGTGCCACGGTACCAGCAATGATTTTTTTGTCCTGGACGAGACCGCAGCCATTCTCCTGCCCGATCCGCTCAAGTCTGCCTTTACCCGTCTGGTCAGCAACAGACAAGGCGGTCTGGGGGCTGACGGTGTTGTTTTTATCTCCGCCTTTGACGACCACCATCCCCGGATGCGTTTTTTCAACCCGGATGGCAGTGAGGCCGAGATGTGTGGCAACGGGTTGCGTTGTGCCGCCCGTGCCTGTTTTGAGGGTCACTACAAGGGGCAAAATCCGATCCTTTTCAAAACACTCGGTGGTGATTTCAAGACGGAAAATTTTTTCTCGGAACCGTATCAACTGCCGTTTGTCCGGGTGACCACCGATGTCCTGTCCACCAACCCGGAAAACATATTGGCCAGTCGGACCCGGACCCCATTTCTCGCGCAGCCGTTTGCGGTCGGTGCGCAAACATATGTGGGGACCATTCTCTCCGTCGGCAATCCCCATCTGATTGTTCCGGTGGCGGATTTGCACGCGATTGACCTGATGGGACTGGGTCATGCCCTGGAAAATCATCCCATGTTTCTCAATCGGGCCAATGTCAGCTTTGTGCAGGTGATCCAGCCGCACACCATTCTGGTGCAGACCTATGAGCGTGGGGTTGGTTTGACTTTGGCCTGTGGCACGGGCATGCTTGCCTCGGTGGTGGCCCAGGTATTGAATGGCACGGTGGTCAACCAGGAGCCGGTGATGGTCCATACCGCCGGGGGGATCGTTTGGGTCACCCCCAGCGTGACCGAAGGGAGGCTGTCGGCCCAGTTGACGGGCAATGCCACCTGGGTGTATCGGGGAAAAATTCCGTTGCGCATCCAAGATGATACGCTCCATTTTGCCTCCCCGACGGTGGTGGAAAAGGAACAGGTTTACACGGAAGAGGCCGCACAGTATGCCAAACTGGCCAGCCAGACCCTGTTTGATCGTGCCATTCTCAAGGGAACCTCGCTGGAGCAGGGCATAATCTCTTCACGGTAAATTTGTTCTCGGCCAGGGAAGCTACGAAACGGTAGCGCGACAGGTGTTTTGCGTCATACGGAGGTAGTCAAATACCAACCGCACACTCATAGTCAGTTGCCGCATCTTCTGAGCTAC
>JADFYM010000085.1 GCA_015233035.1 Magnetococcales bacterium | reverse complement strand
GACTACGGCGACGTCGTCGATAGTTGCTGCAATGCGTGGAACAAATTTGTCGAAATCCCAGAATCCATCAGAAAGATGTGTTCGAGGAGATGGGCGAATTTGGAGAATTATTTCCCGTGATTGGTATTACGGAAAAGGATGGTCCCGTGCGACATCCGGCCAAGCGACGTCGACTGAAGACGGTTATCCAGGAATTGATCTATCTGGCAGCGCGTCTGATCTCGAATGGCCGGAGGCTGAAACTGCGCTTTGGGCGGCTTTGCCCAGCGTTTAAAGCCTTTGAGCGGGTTTATGAGCGGGTTGCTTTTGGGTAACCGCCCAGCAGGGCGAGAAATTGGTGGATCAAGGTTGCCTGGGTACCGCGATCTGCTGGTGCGTGCCTGGGTGTTGAGAAATTTCCTCGATAGGAGACGTGTTTGGCGACAAAACCAGCCTTTTGATAGTGAGTCGAGCATTCAGGCCCACTCTCGATGCGGTTCTGGCTGTTGAAATGCCGTTCCAAAGGCATATGCCGAGGTGTTTGCCTTTGAAGTCACCGATTCAGGAGAAGGATTAACATTTTGATAATTTCAGCCGTTCCGCTTGTGTGGTTATGGTTCGGTAGTCATCTGATGGATAGAAATAAAGAGCAGGCACAGCAAGATTTTGTTGAAGATGTGGCTAAGAGAAGATATTCCTACCCAAGAATAAATGGGAACTTAAAATCTGGAACAGAGTCTGATCCTGTGACGACCGATATGCTAAAAAATAGGTGTTTTTACCTGATTGCGCAAGACAAGAAGAACTTATACGTAATGATTGACCCCTCTATCGATTACAAATTGGATCCGGCTTTGGACGGAATCTCACAACAAGATCGGGACAAAATATTAGAAAAAAACGAAACATACTGCAATAAACAAAAAAATAAGGGTAAAAAACTTCAAGATTGCATCGATAGTAAAATAAACGAAGCAGAAAATCAATTACTAAAAGAACGTACTGAGAAGAAAGAAAAACTCGCATGGTACGCCAACAGTATCAGCCAGTCAATCACGACGGCTCAAATCCCTGTCGATTCGCTCCGTTCGCTGTACACCTTCCTGAGAACTGATCTAAATGAACAGCAAACGGCTGCCTGTAAAAAAAGCAGAAAAGAATTAGATCAAGAGTTTGCCATTCCAGAAACCGAATGTCCATTGATACAATGCCTTGACCCAACAACACCCCACCACGCTTGCACCTGTAGCGAGTAAACCCCTGCTACATCCCCGTACACACCCACACCACCGCCTCCGGGTTCCCGGAGGCGGTCACCGGCGCGCTGCTCCGTATCCGCCCGGTATTCCACACCCCATCATCAAACTGCCGATCATACCCGGCCGCCACCGGACCAGGTATCTCCGCCAGACAGATGGCCAAACCGGGCAGACCCAAAACCTGCTCCCCCACTCCCACGCGCCCACCCAGAAAATGCCGGGGCGGAGTGGTGTCACTCCCTTCGCCCGTGATCAAACGGGCATAACGCAGATGCGACCAGACCAGACCGGTCTCTTCATCCGCCGTTTCCGGCAACCAATGGCCATGGAGGATGCCATCCCCATTGCCATTCCTGGCCCCCGGCCACCGCTGGGCCGCACGAGGATCATCCCCCGGCCAGGCATCATACAACGAACGATAGGTGCGCAACGCCTCGCTGAAAACCAGCGTCTCCGCCGCCAACCGCTTGATCCGCGCCTCCTCCACCACCTGCTGCCCCTGCAAGACATTGCCCAGCAACAGGCCAATCACCACCAACACAATGGTCAACTCCAACAGAGTAAAACCCCTCTGCCGGTGTCGGGTGCGTGACATTTTATTGGGCTTCATGTGCGTCCTCCCCAAACCTGTTCGCCAGTTCTCCTGCCCGGATGGGCAACCAGCGCGCCTCCGGCAATAGGGCGGATGACTCGTCGGTTCGTGGTATTGTTTCGGAGATAAAGAGCACCGCCGCCCAATCCTCTCGATCTGGCCGGACCAGCCGATGGGCAGAAAAAGGAGGCAGCAAAAAGGAGGGGGAGACCGCATACCAGACGACAGCTTCGCCCGCCTCCGTGCGCAACGGCGGCAGACCCAGAGCGCGCCAGGGTAATCTGCCGACGACTATGGCTTCCCTTTCTGGGGAGGCGGAGAACCGCCTCCCCAGACCCCTCCACCCTTTTTTTTTAATCATTTTAAGGATTGCGGGTCCAGGGGGATCATCCCCCTGGCGGGGTCCAGGGGCAGAGCCCCTGGTGGGGTCACTGGCCACGTCGGGCGTGGGCAACACACCCTGCACGGCATAAAAACCCACCAACGCCTCCCGCGCCACCCCCAATACCTTGACCTCCTCCTGCCAAACCGGCCACCGCCCCTGCCTGGCCGTCCACCCCTCCAACAACAAACCCGCCAGAATCATCACCAATAAGGTCATCATCCATAACACCGCCGCCCCCGCCTGCGGTCGCCACTCAGAACTGGACATGGGTGACGACATCATAAATCGGCCCCAATACGGAAAGAATCACCCAGATCAACAGCGAACCCACCACCAGCGTCAAAACCGGTTCGAGCAGAGACTGGAGCTGGCCGATCCGCTCCTGCACCGCCTGGTTGAGAAAATAACCCACATTGAGCAAGGCCACATCCAATTGCCCGGCCTCTTCACCCGACTGCAACAACCGGGGCAACGGCGTCGACAACAGACCCGTTTGCTGAAAACTGGCACTCACCGCATTGCCCTCCGCGATCAGCCGCTGCGCCTGCTCGATGGACTGCTGCATGGCCTGATTGCCACTCAGAGGAGCCAGACTCGCCAGGGCATCCAGGATGGAAACCCCGGAACGATACATCAAGGCCAGGGCGTTGACCAAACGGACCAGGTGTACCTGCCGCACCAAAGGACCAAAATACCAGATGCGCCACCGCCAACGGTCCCATTGCACCTGGAAACGCGGACTGCACCGACAGGCCAGACGCACCCCGCCATAGGCCAGCAAAGGCGTCAGCACCAACAATGGCCACCCGTGGATGACCAACCCGGACAGGGCGAGCAAAGCCTGGGTATGCCACGGCAGGGCCACCCCCATCTGCGGCAAAAAACTGACCAGGCGCGGAGCCAGATAGGTCATCAGGAAAAAAAACAGGGCCAGTACCATGACCCCCACCAGCAACGGATAGCGCAACGCCTTGCGCGTCTGGGCCAGCAAGGCCTCCTCCCATTTGAGCGTCTCTGCCAGGTCGGCCACAATCTCTTCCAGTTTGCCGGTCCGCTCCCCCACCTGGATCAGGCTGGCAAACAACGGGGGAAAAAGGTGGGGCTGTCCCTGCACGGCGTCGGAAAAACATTTGCCACTGTGAATATCCTCCACCATGGCGGCCAACGCCGTCCCCAGGCGCGGCTGTGGAATACTGCTGCGCATCTCCTCCAACGCCACCGGTATGGCCACCCCGGCGTGCAGCAATTGCCCCAGGTGGATGCAAAAAAGGATCAAGGTTTTGCGTGACACGGTCTCCCGTTGCCACAGGGCACGGCGCAACCTACCCACCGTGCCGTCCTCGTCATACAGGCGGACCAGGAGCAGGTCCAGGTGGGCCAAACGCAATTCCAACTCGTCCACATTGCGGGCTTCCAACTGGCCCCGGTGCATCCGGCCCCGGGGATCAACCGCCTTGTATTGCCAAAGTGCCATGGACAGTCTCCGTCAGTGCGCCGGGTTGGGCGCGGGTGTCTGCGCTGGCGGTTCTCCCGGCGGCAGCAGGTCCAGAACCCGGGCCACCTCTTCCAGGGAAGTATCCCCTGCCAGAATGCGGTCGCGCGCATCCTCCACCATGGCATGAAACCCCTGGGCCGCCACCAGGGCGCGAAACGACTCCCGCGAGGCTCCGTTGTAGACCAGTTCGTCAAAGGACTCTTCCACGAGCAACACCTCCATGACCGGAAACCGTCCCCGATAGCCGGACTGGTAGCACTCCGCACAACCGACCGGCTGATAAATCTGCGGCGGCTCCCGCATTGTGCCGGTCGGCGGGGGTGGCAGACCCAACAAAAGCTGTTCCTCGACGGTGGCTGGCTTGGCCTGCCGACACTGGGGACAGAGACGGCGGACCAGTCGTTGCGCAATGATGCCGCCAATATTGCCCGCCATAAAATCCCGTGCCACCCCCAGGTTGAGCAGGCGGGGAATGGCCCCGATGGCGGTGTTGGCATGGAGGGTGGTAAAGACCAGATGGCCGGTCATGGCGGCTTGCAGGGCCATGACTCCGGTCTCCCGGTCGTGGATTTCCCCCACCAGAATCATGTCGGGATCCTGCCAGAGCAGGGAGCGGATACCGGCGGCATAATCCAACCCCACCGCCCGGTTGACAGCGGTCTGCGCGATGGTGGGCAGGGGATATTCGACCGGATCTTCCAGCGTCATAATATTCACCCCCTCTTGATTGAGATGATTCAACATCGAATAGAGGGTGGTGGTCTTGCCGCTGCCGGTGGGACCGGTCACCAGAATCAACCCCATGGGCCGCTGCAACAGACGCAACAGACGGCGCAGATTGGGTTCAGAGAGACCCAGATGGTGCGGTCCCTGGATCTCTTCCCGCAGATCCAGCACCCGCAAGACCAGATTTTCCCCATGAATGGTGGGATGGGCCGCGACCCGAAAATGGACCATGCGCCCGGAGTAGAGCAGGGAGATGCGCCCCTCCTGGGGAATGCGGGATTCGGCAATATTCATCCCGGCCATCACCTTGATCCGTACCAGCAGACCGGGCAACAAGGGGCGGTGCAGACTGTAAATCAACCGCAAGATGCCATCCATCCGATAGCGGATCCGCACCGCGCCACTGGTGGGGCCAATATGAATGTCCGAGGCATAGCGACGGACGGCATCGGTCAGCAGGGCGTTGACCAAGCGCACCATGGGATGGCTGAGGGAGTGGCTGGCCGCCGCCTCCCGCGTCAGGCTCTCCAGGTCCACCTCCCCGGTCTCCAACTCCCGCAGAATACCTTGCACCGAGAGTTCAAAGCCATAAAAACGGTCGATGGCGGCATTGATTTCGCTTTCGCCCGCCAACATGGGTTTGACCGTCACCCCCTCCCACTGGGCTTCCGCCAGCAGGGCCTGCAATTGATCCAGGACGGCCACGTTCAGGGGATTGAACATGGCCACCACCAATATCCGCTCGTCCGTCGCCGCCGCGCCCGCGCCCGGACGGGCCACCCGGTCAAACGAGACCGGCAAGACGCCATGCCGTTGGGCAAACGCCTTGGGTACCAGTTGCAACACCTCTGCCGGGGGCAATACCTCCCGCAGGTCAATACTCTCCTGGGAAAGACTTTCCGCCAACAGATCCCGCATGAGGGGTTCCGGGACAAAACCAAGATAGATCAATAATTTTCCGAGCGACTCCCCGCTGCGCCGCTGTTCAAACAGGGCGGTCTGCAACTGGTCCGGGGTGATAATCTTTTTTTCCACCAGCAGGTCACCCAACCGCCGCACGGGACGGTCCACCATCGCCTGCATTTGGGGTTCTGTCGGTTGGGGAACGGGGTGCAGAGCGCGCGCAGGGGGTTTTTGGCGGGCATGGTAGCAGAGATCTGCCAGTGGGGCATAATGGTTGGCTTCGGGATGCTGCAACAGCAGATGGCCATGCAGACGTTCCAACTCGCCGGGGAGCAGGCCAGCGCGCAGGCCAATCTGTTGCCCCAGTTGGGCTGCATCGTGCAGATGGACGCGATAATCCCGTGTGGTGGCGGGCCAGTCGGCCAAGGCGGCCAACAGTTCATCCTGGGCCAGGACAAACACATCCAGCGCGAGATGGGCCGCAGGGAGGCTTTGGGTGGGCAACAGGCGGAGATGGTTGAGATACCCTCGGCTTTTTTCCACCTCCTGGCGCACCCGTGCGGCCCATTCCGCCGCCGATCTGCCGCTGATGGGGGTCAACCGACTGATCAGGGTACGTCCCCGATGAAAAAAAGTCTGCCGCAAACCGCCGGAATGGCGTCCCACCAGCAGGGCATTTTCCGAACGGGTGGTCAATTGACGCAGCAGGGCCCGGCTTAACAACTGCAACGACCAGACGCCAGCCACGGGTTGTCCGACCTGGCGCAGGGCCGCCAGCCAGGGGGTGACCAATTCGGGTCGGGTCAAACCGGAAAAAAGAATCCACTCGCCGCCCTCCCGGTCCCGCCCTTGCGAGACCGCCCGGCGCAATGGGGTACCCGGAAAGATGCGTCCCAACCGCCGTTCCAGGACGGCGGTCCGGTCTGCTCCCCAGAGTTTGGGAATCCGCTCGCGGCGCAACTCTTCTTCGGTCACATCGACCAGCAGGTAGACGGGCGTCGAGAGGCCCTCCCGCTGCGTCAGATGTTGCCAGAAGGGGGCAAAGGTCGCCTGGCTGCCCTGTTGGAATCGCTCTATGTCTATCAGTTGGTCAGGGTGCCAGTCGCACACCGTGAGCGATTGGTCCGACAAGAGCAGCAGGCGTTTTCGCTGCACCCGTTGCTGAGAGAGCAAAAACCATTTTTCCCGCAAAAAGTGCAGCATGGACATGCCAGGGTGACTCCCGAAAATGGCTTTGATCCTTGTTGCGGCCAAAGGGGGCTTCGCCCCCAACCCCACTCCACCTTATGCACACATATATTTATGCTGATAAAAAATCCGAAGCATATTGTGCAATGACAGGGGTCCAGGGGGATTATCCCCCTGGTGGGGTCCAGGGGCAAAGCCCCTGGTGGGGTCCGGGGCGAAGCCCCGTAAGGAACACGATATCGACACGTTGGTGGCTTTGCCCCCAAACCCCCACCGGGGAGCGTGGCGGTCCCCGAATTTCTGCAAAAGTTGTGTGCACAGGGTAGGGATCCCACCGGGGGGGATAATCCCCCCCCAGCATGGGCCAAAACGAACGGCGAACACTCAAGATACCCGAAAACCCAGCACAACCAAAGCCAAAATCATGCCGTCCAACCCACATGCCACCCTCTCTGGCACATCTGCCCTTTCCCTGCGGTTTTCTAAAATCTTTCGACGTGACAAAGGGCGCGAAACAGGTTACGCTGTTGCCGCGTGACAGCTTCAAAAATTGGCTTCCGGGAGAGTGTTGGCATGATCAGAGCGGACAAGGAACAAATCGCCATTGGCAGCGATTTGCAAAACTACCGAATCGAAGGAGTGCTGGGACAGGGCGGCTTTGGCATCACCTATCGGGCGGTGGATACAGACGACCGCAAGGCGGTGGCCATCAAGGAATATTTTCCCCGTTCCATGGCCGTGCGCGACCCGAATGGCATGGTTCGGCCCAAAAGCGATTCGGAAGAAGACAAGCGGATGTTTGCCTGGGGGTTGGAGCGGTTCCGCAAGGAAATTTTGACCCTGGCCAAGTTTACGCACGAAAATATTGTGCCCATTCTCTATTTTTTTGAAACACTGGGCACCGTGTACATGGTCATGCCCTTTGTCGAGGGCGACAGTCTCAAGGCGCATGTCAAAAAAGAGCGTGGCATGACCGAGGAGCGGCTGCTGAACATTGTCGTGCCCCTGTTGAGCGGCCTGGAAATCATGCACAAGGTGGGATTTTTGCACCGGGACATCAAGCCCGACAATATATTCATTCAGCATCACAACGGCCAGCCTCTGCTGTTGGATTTCGGAGCCACGCGCCAGGCCATGGGGGGGGCGGCTTCCATGACGGTGGTGATGACCCCGGAATATGCCCCGATGGAACAAAGCAACGCCGACAGCAGCAAGCAGGGTCCCTGGACCGATATTTTTTCCATGGGCGCGGTCATGTATTGGGCGGTGACCGACCTGAAACCTTTGTCCGCTGCTACTCGTGCCACCGCCATATTGAGCCAGGAACCCGACCCCATGCCACCCGTGGCCCAGGTGGCCAAGGGGCAATACTCGGAAAGGGTGTTGCGTGCCATTGACCACGCCATCAAAATTTCCGCCAATGACCGGCCACAAAGCATTGCGGAATGGCGGGAGGAGATGGTGGGTGCGCCGTCTGCGGCCCCCCCGCTGCGCGGTCTGCGCGGACGGGTGACCCAGATTGCCGGTCGGCGCACCGTGATTCCGGCCTTCGACCGTTCTGCTTTGCGCAGTGGCAATGCGGCCTATCCGTCGCGCACGGGTGAATCGCAGGTGGCCAATGAATCGGCTCTGCGCGACAATCCCCCCGCTGCCGTCCCGGACGATGTGCCACCACCGCCCGCTCGTGAACCGGCCCCGGACAACACTGTTTCCAATGACAGCCAATCTTTTCCGTCCATGTCGCCCGCGATGTCGGTGCGTGGTGCGCCGTTGCAACGACCGCCCATCGGCGCGCGGGCGGCAGGCGGCGACAGTGTTATGATACCTAGAGCATCCCCTACCCGTATCGTCATGGGACGTCCCATCAGTGGCGTCGCGGCAGAGCCACCGCCCCCCTCAACCAATGAGCGGTTTGTCGACAATGGCAACGGGACCATTACCGATCGCAAGTATAAGTTGATCGGACTGAAAAATGTCAAATGTTTCGGCAGAAAACCTTGGTCAGAGGCCCTTTCTGCCGTGCGGGATTTGACCACCGGGGCCTGTGGTTTGACGGATGGTTCCCACAACGGGGACTGGCGGTTGCCCACCCGGGATGAACTGCCGATCCTGGCCGAGTGGAAAGAGAGCGACGAATTTCCTGGGGTGCCCCCGTTTGATGATTTTTGGTCCAGGGATGTCTATGCCGACAACACGGCGGATGCCTGGTTTATCAGCATCGATTCGGGTCGGGTGGACCATGGGGCCAAATGGGTCGAAAATCGTTTTTGGCCGGTGCGCACGGCGCGGCGGTAGGGTGTTCAATAGCGGGGTTTCGTCCCTGGATCCCGCCGGGGGGGATGATCCCCCTTACAGGTTACAGGTGTAGGGTTTTTCTCCCTCCGGGCTATCCTATGCACACATCTTTATGCTGACAAAAAATCAGAATCATATTGTGCAGTTATAGGGGTCCAGGGGGATTATCCCCCTGGACCCGCAACCATTTTCAGAACCCGTCAAATCAGCCTGGTTGAACCAGTAGCCCGGAGGGAGAGGGAGAAAAAATCTGCACCTGCAAAGGGGATAATCTCCCCGTATCCCATGGATAATGATTAAAAAATCGGCTAGCAAACCGGCTCCATAGTGCTCGCATGACACCAGATGCGCCACATCTCCTGCCATGCCTGGGTGAGACTGTTGGCCAATCGTGGCGCATCAAAGAGGGGAGAGTCCAAAACCTGTTGACGCAACCCGGCCCGCACAGTGGCCAGTCTGGGCAGATCGTTGGCAAAACCAATCGCTTTGGCGACATAGTCGTCTGTATCACAGGCAATCCAATCGGGTAAACCGGCAGCACTGAGCAGGGTTTCTCCCTGACGGGCGAGAAAACAATCGCCCTTTTTGGTCAAAACAGGTACGCCCATCCATAATGCCTCGACGCTGGTTGTGACACCAGGATAGGGAAAGGGATCCAGGGCAATGTCCACCCGCTGATAGCTTTTAAAATGGTCTTGGCGCGTCTGGTAACCTGCCAACAACAACCGGTCAGGGGCAATGTCTGCGTGCTGAAATCGTTCAAGAATTCTGCGCTGCATGGCAGGATCGCCGAGCATGGCGTTCTTGCAAAACAGACGACTGTCCGGTACAGCCATCAGGATCTGCGCCCAGCAGGCAACCACGGCATCGGTCACCTTGGCAAGATTGTTGAAACAACCAAAGGTGACCACCCCCTGGGTGCAGGCAGGCAATGGAGCCAGGGGAATGGCGAGATCCGGAGGCGTGAAGCAGAGGTAACAATCTGGCAAGCACCACGGTTTTTCAACAAACTGGTTGTTGTCTCCCCCTGGCAGCGTGATGGCGTCGCCCAAAAAATAATCCATGGCTGCCACCCCGGTGGTGGCACAGTAGCCAAGCCAGGAGATCTGCACAGGCGCGGGCTTCCAGGCGAACATGGACAATCGATTGTGTGTGGTGTGTCCCGAAAGATCCAGCAAAATATCGATGGCATCCGATCGGATCAACCGGGCCAGATCGGCGTCAGACAACGCCTGCACCGTGCGCCAATGCGGAATGATCGCTCGAAACTTTTGGGTGAGTGCATCTTCCAGAGTGGATGTGGCGTAGGCGAACAACTCCAGCAATGCCGGATCCAGGGCCGCCAGCACCCCTTCCAGAAAATAGCCGACTGAATGATTGCGCAAGTCACCGGAAACCAAACCGATGCGCAATCGACGGTCGATGTCGGCGGGATTTACCTTGTGTTGCATAGGTTGGGCTTTTGCTGCCACCTGTTGCCCAAATCTTCTGGCATCTGCCAGCATTTCCTCCCGCATCGGGTTGCTGCGATAGTTTTGGGTAAACAACAGTCCACTGTAGGCATCCGTGTAATCGGCGTCGCGTGTCATGGCTTGGCGATAGCTTGTTTCCGCCTCGTCCAGGTGGCCACTGTCTCGCAGCAGATTGCCCAGATTGTTGTACGCCTCGGCATAGTCTGGCTTGAGGCGTATGGCTTCCCGGTAGGCCACCTCGGCTTCTTCGGAACGTTGCAACTCTTGCAGCAGCACACCCAGATTGAAATGGGTCTCGGCATGGTTGGGTTGGATGCGCAGTGCGTGACGGTAGGCCATCTCGGCTTCTGCCAGGCGTTGCCGTTCTTGCAGGAACACCCCCCAATTGGAGTGGGCCTCGGCGTGGTCGGGCTGGAGACGCAAGGCCTGGCAGTAAGCCGCCTCGGCTTCTGCAAAGCGGTGCATTTCCTTCAGGAGATGGCCCAGATTGTTGTGGGCATCGGCGTAGTCCGGCTTGATATGCAAGGCATTTCGGTAGGTCGCTTCGGCCGCTTCGACCTGTTTCGATTCTTGCAGAAGCACCCCCAGATTGTTGAGAGCTTCGGCATGGGCAGGCTTGCTGCGCAGGGCCCATCGATAGGCCGCCTCGGCTTCTGTGGGACGGTTTTGTTGCTTTAGGAGATTGCCCAGATTGTAATGGGCATCGGCATAGTCCGGCTGGATGCGCAGTGCCTGGCCGTAAGCCGCTTCCGCTTCTGCAAAACGGTGCTGATCTTGCAGCAGTACTCCCAGATTGGCATAAGCCGCCGCATGGTCCGCCTGGTTGTGCAGGGCCCGGCGGTACGCCACCTCGGCTTCTGCAAAATGGTGCAACGCTTTCAGGAGGTTGCCCAGATTGTAGTGCGCCTCGGCATGATCGGGATGGATATGCAATGCCTGCCGACACACCACCTCGGCCTCCTCGAAACGGTTCAACGCTTGCAGGAGTACGCTCATATTGGTACAGGCCTCGACATAGTCTGGCCGGATGCGCAGGGCCTGTTGCCAACAAAACAGGGCCTGCTCCGCGTTGCCCAGGCCCATATGACATGCCGCCGCCAGATTAAGCATATGGATATCCTGCGGCGATATCGCCATGACCTGTTCGGCGGCGGCCAATGACTGGGCCATTTTGCCCTCGGCATAGAGGTTGAACGCTCGTTGCCGAACAGAGGGCTGCTGGACAGACGACTGGCGAACAGGCCGCTGCGGGACCATGCGATTTCGGGACATGCGGTGCTTTTCCTGTGACACGATGGGGTGTATCGGCCTTGATGACAACCCGCATAGTAACCAGGGTATCGTTTGATCGCAAGCCTCCCCATCATACAAAGGAACGTACATCCGCACGCTACGGACCGCCCAATGATGCCCGGCAGATCGGGTGGATCCCCTTATTCGCCCTCCTGAATCACCACCGCCTTGACCGCTGTCGTATCCACATTGAGATGCTCCTTGGCAATCGAGAGACCGATCAGAGTGACATGCTGATCGTCCATCGTGGTGTTGGTGCCTGGCGGAACTTTCACCAGCAGCACCCCCTCTGGTGAAATGCCAACCGCAATCTGTTTTTGCGTGCCATTTGGCACCAGATAGTCCACCTGGACTGAACGCATGGTAGCCGGGTTGATGGTCGGGATTGATATGATATCGCTGGCTGCTGGCGATGCCTGCAGCGTCTTTCCCTGGTCTACCACCGTGATGGCTCCGGACTTTTGCATCGTTGAACCCACTGCCGAGAAGAGCAGCATTGCCGCGCTGGGCGTCGGTGACGTACTATCGGCAGCGGATTGACCGGTCGCCTCCGACGGATTGTCGCCACCCTGCGCATGTGCACCACCCCCGACATCCAGTACCAAGGTTGTCCCGACAGAACTGAATTGAATGGTCGAACTGCTGCCGCCAAAATGGATCGTGCCGCCAAAGAGTGTCGTCCCTTGAGCCGTTGCGGCCTGAACGGCACCCCCTGAAACTGCGGGATTCCCCCCCGTTGATGATCCACTTGCGGTCGGGGTAATGGTCGGTGGTGGTACGAATGGGCTGCTGCCATCTGGAGACGGTGGAGACGGAGGAGGAAGAACCGTGGTAACCGGAACAGTGGTGACCGGAACAGCGGTGATCGCCGCCGCCACAGACCTGCTGCTGGCACTGAGCGCGTAATCGGTGGCAGCAGAATTGTGGCTGCCGGTGATGCCAGTAATCGACAGGCCGAAGACGGTCACCTGCGTGGCGTTGGCAACATGGGCACTGTTATACACTGCACTCGTGTTCGATACTGTGGCCGCCGTATCACCACTGACAAAACCAGCGAACGAATAGGTCGGCGTGAATCCCACCGGAGTGGTTGTCGTACCATCGTAGGTCTTGGTGACGTTGATGTTCGTCAAGGTCGGTGTCAGGCTCTTTGCACTGATGCTGACCGGCGCGTTGCTGCTGTTGAGCGTCGGCAACTGATAATTGCTGGACAGCCCCGTACCATCCATCAACGTGATGGCATTGATATAGTTGTTGGCCGTGGCGACATGGGCATCATTGGCCGTGGCACCGGTATAGGTCAGTGCCTGCCCCGTTATGCCCGTATTGATGGTGACTGCCCCGGTGAGGCTAATGGTGCCATCGTAGCTCTTGCTGGCCGAGAGGGTCACGGTGCGCTTGTCCACCGTATAGGCCAAGCCGGTGCCAGCCGACAAGATATAGCCCGTGCTGCTCGTCAAACCGCCAGCATAGCTGACCGTGTAACCGCCTGCATTGGCAGCGGCGGTCGGCGCGCCGGTGAAAGTTGCCGTACCGCTCAGACCAATATTGGCCATCGTGTCCTCGCTGTCGGCAAAGCCGGTCAGCGTGGTGCCATAAGTGGCGGTCGGCGCGTTGCCATAGGTGCTGTTCGCGCTGCCGCTGGCCAGGGTGGTGGCCACCGATAAGCCCGGTACGCTGGCGTAGAGAAAGCCGTTGCCGGTTTCCGTCACGGCACCCGGTGCATGACTGTCATAGGTGGCATTGTAGTGACGAAAGGCGGAAGTCAGGCCATCTTTGCTGGTGACATCGGGACTGGCCGCATAGACCAGCCAGTTGCCGCTGGTGGCAGACAGGGCCGCCGCCCCGGCATTGTTGGTAAAGCTCTGTCCGGCCAATACAATGGCCCGGCCCGCACCGGTCGCGGTCAAGGCCCCGGAGGCCAGGGTGATGCCACCCGTGCCACCATTGTTCACCGCGCTGATGCGGCTGGCCGCAATGTCACACAACGTGATGTCGCCGCTGGTCGTGTTGGTGTTGCCCGCACCATTGAGCAGTTGGATCGTCACCGTACCATTGCCCGCGTTCAGGCTGGTGCCACTGGCCATGGTGATGACGGCGGTGCCCGCAGAACGATCCGCATCCACCACGCCATGGGCTGCCGTGTCATTGGCGATCAGGTTCAGATTGGCATCGTCGGTGGTCAGGTTGGCATTGAGCAGAATGCTGCGTCCAGAGGCCAGCGAGAGTATGCCGCCATTGCCACCGGGATTGTTGACAACAATAGCCGAATTGATGGTCAGATCGTTGCTGGCCTGCAAGGTGACGTTGGTCCCCGCATTGAGCAACGCCGTGAGCTGGGCGGGGGCAAAGGTGCTGTCTGTCCCGGCATTGGTGGCATAATTCTGCGGCAGGGAAAACGCGGGCCCGGCACTGCCCGGACGGAGAATATCAACCCGGCCTGTGCCGTCTGACCAGTCGGGGGAGCGTACCAGAATGCTGTCCGCCATGGCTCCGCTCAGGGCCAACAGGCTGCCATTGCCGACCCGATCATAGGGGGTGGTACCAACAAAACTGTTGCTGGCGGAGACTGCGCCGACGGTACCGGTGGTGCCGTTGCCCAGGGTGACGGCACCCACTGCTGTGCCGGACGCGCCAGACCAGTTGGGCGAGGCAACGGCATAATTGCCATTGTTCATGGCCTGCACCACATAAGTGCCATAGCCAACCAGATCGCCAGCGGTTGAACCTACCAGACTGTTGGCGGCGGACACCACACCGCTCACACCCGCCGACCCACTGCCCCAGGTCACCGCACCCAGGCCATAGGTGTTACCGCCGTTCCAGGAAGACGAGACCACCACATAGTTGCCGTTGGTCAACGCAACGATGCCATCTCGACCCACCGCATCGCCAGCGATGTTATCCGCCGCTTGGCCGTTGGAGCCCACCAGACTGTTGGTGGCCGACACCTCGCCACTCACCCCTGCCAACCCACTGCCCCAGGTCACCGCACCCAGGGCATAGTAGTCACCATAGTAGGTGCCGCCGTGCCAGTAAGACGAATTCACCACATAGTTGCCGTTGTTCAACGCAACAATGCCGCCATTACCCACCAGATCGCCCGCGACCGAACCCACCAGACTGTTGGCAGCGGACACCACACCGCTGACACCCGTCGACCCATTGCCCCAGGTCACTGCCCCCAGCGCAGAGGTGCTCGCGCCTGTGCCCTCTCCCCACGTGGGTGACAACACAATAAAATTGCCGTTGGTCAGGGTGGCCATGTTTTTACCCACCCGGTCATTGGCAGTGGAACCGGTCAAAGTGGACAGCAATGTGCCATCGGTCCGGTACAGGCGTACCGCGCCCGCATAGGAGGCCACACTGGCATCATAACTGTTCGGGACCAGAATATTACCTGTAGACAACTCAAGAACTGGTGCGACCCCATAATAGTCACCCACCAGGGGGTTGGCATAGGTCAGGGGAATGACGCTAAAGGCCGAACCTTGCCTATCCGGTTGCTTGCCAATTATCCGGATGGGTGAACCCACTCACCGCTGTAGAGCATGTCATAAGTGGGTGACGATGCATGCACCGCAAGTCCCAGGGCTGAATTGAATGCCGTCATCGG
>JADFYM010000084.1 GCA_015233035.1 Magnetococcales bacterium | reverse complement strand
CAGGGACTATGCTGAAAATCCGGTCAATGTCCCAAAATATTGAATGGGGGGCAGTGAGGTATCTGCTGACGAGGCCCAGATCCTGGGCAATAAATTTGGACCGTGGAGGCCGTTTTTGGACACCCCAAGTCCAACTCCGTGGTATCCTGGATGCAAAGCACGATAGACTGCTTTCGCATCCGTTCCCCTGTGTTGGCGTAGTGCGGTTCCAGGATCTTCTGCGCATCCACCTTTTCGTTACTCAATAAGCGATAAGCCGCCTTGATTTCTCTATACCCACCGCAGGCTACAGGGATGCTGGCGGATGGGTTACTGCCTAATTTTTCCAGCAAACGGCGGGCTCTCCGGTTAAGACGCTGGTCACCCAAATCGATGTCTTGAAGCTCTTCTGCCAAAGAAATCATGGTTAACTCCTCATTATTGAATGAACTTAACCATGATACTACACGCAACTGACTGTTATCACAATCCAGACTTGGTCGCCGTCTCTATCGGGTCACCCCAGCGAGGCTCGGAAGCCGGACGAACTCATGCGGATCTCTGTTCCAGGCGGTGCGCAGAGATGTGGGTAACGATGTGGCTTCAAGGTGGATATAAACATATACGAATTCTTCTGGTGTAATATTGTATTTTAATAAATCTTTTGGATCAATTCCATACACCATTAATAGGTTTGGATTGTCTGCTATCATTGTTGTAGACTTTACCAATAGATTGTAATTTATAGTCCATTTTTGAATATGTCGATTGTAATGCACAGCTTTTTTGCATAATATGCGGCATAAAATGTTCCAAGCATCCATAGGAAATCTATAACTTCTTTTATTTTTATACCGCTAAGCAGATTGACAACATCTTTTGTTTCCATTTCAAGTATCCTAATAATAATTTGTCTTAATCATACTTTCTTCCATATTTTTTCATCCATTTTGGACATCAGTATATCCTTCTTGTGCAGCCGCTTTTTTGTACCATTTTACAGATTCTTGCTCATTCTGTGGAACTCCCTTGCCTTCCTCGTACATCCAGCCAACAGCTCCTTGAGCCTTGAGCCTTGAGCCTTGAGCCTTGGCATTTCCTTGTTCAGCCAATTGATACATTTTAGGGAAGGCAGTTGAAAAATCGCCGGATTTCATAGCTGACATTCCCTCATAAAACTCCTTGTTACTGCTTTGGTCGTAAATGTACAATATAACCAAAGCCAAAACAAACAGGCCGAACCCTATGCTCACGGAGCATCTCCTTTTAACAAATAAAAGATTGGCAACAACTGACTTGAAAGTCATCCCATGGCAATTTTTGGACAAGTAAAACATTGGACAAAATGAGCCATTCCGTCCAATGTTAAAACAAGGCCATCTTGAAAGTAGAGGGTTTTTTTGCGCAAAAAAAAGCGCACATTGGACAAAATGATTGACTGTCCCGCCCATCATGCCCCCTTGGCAGGCGCACACACCACCCAAATCGAGGGCTTCCCCATCTCCACCCCTGAGCAAATCAAGCGTAACCTGTTTGCCGTCGAGAACGCCATTGTCCAGCAGCACCTGGAAGGGCTGGAGGTGCCGCCAGACGTTATCGAAGACAGGATGCGTTCGGTTCGTGGCGAGATCACCATGCAGGACGGCAGCAGGAACACCTTGCGCAAGTCTGGCCATGAGCAAATACGAGGGAATAGACCATTGTCTTGATGGGGTGCCTGGCACCGCGACATTCCACGGATTTTTCTTGCACCATGTCGGGTTTTTGCATAGCATGGGCCGACGGTTTTTCATAGGGAGATGTCGTCATGCAACGTAGACAAACTTTGATGGAAAGGGTGGAGGCGCGGATGGCCCAGCAGGAGGCCGACGACGTGTTTCTGCCGCGCGAATTTGCCGACCTTGGCGGTGGAGATCAGGTGTTGCGCGTCCTGCGTGGGATGGTGCAGAAAGGGCGACTCGTGCGCCTTGGGTACGGCGTTTATGCGCGGGCGCGGATTTCCCGTCTGTCGGGACAACCCATCATTGATAGTTCTAATGGATTTGATAGTGCGGCACGTCAGGCCCTCACCAAGCTCGGTGTACAGTGGGGGCCGACGGAAGCTGAAATGGCTTACAACGAACGTCGTTCAACGCAAATCCCCGTCAATCCGGCGGTACGGATCAAGGGACGTTTTTCCCGACGACTCCGTGAGGGCAACACGGAGCTTCGACTTGATCGATAGAGTCACCATCAACGATTTTCGCGATGTTCAGATACAGTTCGGTTTGCCCAAAGCGGCACTCGTCGAAAAGGACTTGTACGTCGTCAGGGCCATTGCCGCTATCGCGGCGGCCAACACCGCGCCTTTTCGCCTCGTGTTTGGGGGTGGTACGTCTTTGAGCCGCGCCCACGGTGTAATCCGCCGTATGTCGGAAGACATCGACCTGAAAATTGTTGGCGACCGCGAGCCAACCCGCCCCGAACTTCGCCGATTGCGCGACACCATCACCAAGGCCCTATTGACGGCGGGTTTCTGTTTCGACCCCGCGAACCGCACTCACCGCGACTCGCGTAACGAGAGCCGCTACACGATCTTCCGGCTCCCCTATGAACCGTTATTGCGGGGAGATGGGGTCTTGCGGCCAGAAATTCAGATCGAAGTCGCCGTCTGGCCGCTGCGTCGCGCGTCGGTCAATTTACCGGTGTGCTCGTTCGTCGCGGAAGCCTTCGGGCATTCGCCGGAGGTCGCCAGCATTCCTTGTGTGGCGATCACCCAGACGGCGGCAGAGAAATTTGTCGCCCTGACGCGCCGCATTGCCGCCGAATTGGCTGACACAAGCAATCCACGCGACGCAACTTTGGTGCGGCATATCTACGACCTGCACGTCATTCGTCCCCACTATGACCCTGCCGAAGTGGCGGCCTTGGCCCTCTCGATTATGCCTCATGATGCCGACGTGTTCGGCAACCAGTTTCCGCCGTATCGTGATGACCCACTTGCGGAAACCATGCGGGCGGTGTCCGCTCTGCAAACTGATGGAGGCTATGCCCAAAGGTACGCGCATTTTCTCCGCGATATGGTCTATGGGGAAAAAATTGTGTTCGCCGTCTGTCTCGACACGTTGAACAAATTGGCCGGACATCTCGTAAAAATTTGACCAAAGCCGAAGCAAACACCTGACCGGCCTTGAGGTTGAAAAGTTCATGGCGGCCACCAAGGGCAGCCGCAACGAGGCACAAATTTGAAATGCGATTGCCCCGTCGCCAGCCTTCCACGGGAGCCGTTTTTGTGATACCAATATATAATATTTGATGGTATGTTTTGGCTCGAAGGAGGGTTTCCCATGCAGAAAAACACCAGCGTTACGCTTGGCCCCCATTTTGAGGGGTTTGTTGCGCAACAAGTCGCCCTTGGCCGGTTTGGGACGGCCAGCGAGACCATCCGTGCGGGGCTGCGCCTCTTGGAGGAACAAGAGATGAAGCTGTCTGCTTTGAGGCAAGCCCTACAGGAGGGAGAGGCAAGCGGCAGGGCTGGTTATTCCTTCAGCAAGCTGCTTGAGGAACTCGACGGGGAAAGTGTGCGCTGATGTCTGGCTTTGTCCTTACCAGCAAGGCGTTGAATGACCTGAAAGAGATCGGGCGTTACACGGAACACACGTGGGGTCTGGAACAGCGCAACCGCTACCTGTTGATGGATGAGTGGCGACAGCGAGATCGCGCAAGGAAATGGAGGCCCCAACTCTGTTAACTAATGCGCGATGAAACCGCTTCTCACTGCCGCCGGACCGCTTTCCCGAACCATCACCTGCCGAACATTGGACCAAACAAGGCCGGTCTGGACCTCTCACCGCACATACCCTGCAATTTCTCCTGCCATCTCCTGGCTCCATTGCAGCAACAACCCACTCATACTGGTGGCAATCCCCTCATAGTTGTCCGCCTCAACCGGTTCGCTGACAAATTGTCCTTGTTGCACGGCCAGGGTTTTGCCCGTCTGGTTGCTGACCAGACGCCAGCGCACCCGGAGAACAATCCGGCCATCCGCCCCCCGCTCGAACTGGCTCACCTGGGTGACGATACGCAACGCCGGGCGTTCCTGGGGCAGGGAGGTGGGGGAGGCGATGCGGTCGGTGCCCAACAGGGCCGAAAGATTTTCCAGTAAAACACGGGAAATATTCTCCCGCAAATTGTCTCCCCACAGCTCAGATTGCGCCAAATCCAGATGGTTTTCGCTGCTCCGGGTGACAATCTGCGGTCGGTTGAGATAGGGGGGAATTTCCACAGGTTCTACCACCAGCAACGGTTTGTCGACCCCGGATGAGGTGGCCGGGGTGGCCGCCTTGGCCATCGGTGTCAACAAAAAATAGCGGACGGGTGGTGAACCGCCCAGACAGGCACTACAGACCAGCAGGGGCAACAACACCCCAACCCAACGGAAAAGACCTGTTTTGATGCTCATGGCGCGCTATTTTTCCTTACCAAAAAGCAGAGATTCCGGCTTGGTCTCCATCATCTCTATAAAGGAGCGGATGGCACGGGAGGTGGCAGACAACTCCCGCGTCACTTCCAGCAGATTATAATGCAACGGGGCCTCGGGGTTGATCACCTCCTCGATACCGGCAAGGGTCTTCTCGGTTTGTGTCAAGGTCTTTTGGGCCGCCTCGGCGGCTCCGTTGAGCCGTGCGCCCAGGGGGACCGGTTGCTTGTTCAACTCGGTCAGCAGCGTTTCCAACTGGGCGGTCGCCCCTTTCAGGGAGCGAATCGCCTCCAACAGTTCGGGGGCATTCATGGTGCGGTTGGCCCCCTTGAGCGTCCCGTGCAACTCGGTGGCCATTTCGTTGAGCGGCAGGGATTGCAGCGTTTTGAGCAACTGGGTGATGGATTCGGTCATTTCGCCAATACTGCCCGACATGGTGGGCATTTCGGGAAATTTGCCAGGCAGAATGCTCCGCTTCAAGGGTATCTCCGGGTGCATGTCCAACTCGACAAACCGTTGTCCAGTCAAATAACTGCCGATTTGCAGTTGGGCGCGCAGACCGCGTTGCACCAAAGCCTCCATCAGGTCATAGGCCGCCGCATCCACCTCTTCTCCCGGTTGATCCGCGTGGAGGGCGTCGATGCGTTCTGGATCCATCTGGATCAAGACCGGAATGCGAAAGGTCGTGTTTTGCGCGTCATATTCCAGGCCGATTTCCGTCACCTTGCCCACCTTGATGCCGCGAAACTCGACCGGCGCACCCACACTCAAGCCGCGGACCGATTCGTTGAAATAGAGAATAAAGACAATATGTTTGGTATAGGCCTGCTCGGCAATCACCGTCTTGTCATCATACAGCCAGAAGGGGTGGCCATCCTGAACCGTGACCGACCCTTTCAGGGTGTCCGGTGTGTCAAAGGCGACGCCGCCCATCAACAGGGCCTGCAACGATTCGGTCTTGACCTTGACCCCCTCGGCACTGATGGAGAGATCGACGCCGCTTACCCGCCAGAAACGGGTGTTTTCCTGCACCAGCGTGTGATAGGGGGCCCGGACATAGAGGTGGAGATAAACACTCTTTTTGTTCGGCGCGAGGGTATAACCCAACACCTCGCCCGCCGGAATATCCCGATAATAGAGCGGTGATCCGGTATCCAGCGAGCCGAGTGCCTCCGCCTGCAAGATATATTTGCCGCCGGGGGCATCCATGCGCACCACGGGAGGGGTTTCCAGGCCGACAAAGGTTCGCCTGGTTTCTCCCGAGCCGGGTTCAATTTCAATGTGGGCACCAGCGACCAGTGTATCCAGTCCCGAGACGCCCCGCAGACTCAGGCGGGGACGCACGACCCAAAATTTGCTCTCTGCCCGCAGGTAGGGTTCTGCGGCCCGTTGCATGTGGACGGTGACCACCACCCCGGAGAGGTCTGCATTGAGCTGGATGGCTTCCACCTGTCCCACCTCCACCGCCTTGTATTTGACGCGGGTCTTGCCCGCCACCAGGCCTTCCGCCGTCTTGAATTCGATTTGAATGTCCGGTCCTTTTTCGGCCAGGGTTTTGTAGGTGAGCCAGGCTCCGATCAGGATGGCCAGCAGCGGCAGCAGCCAGATCAACTGAAAGCGGCGCGGGGTATGGGCGATGGCCTGGGGCAATATCTCATAGTCGGTGGCCAGGCGGGCGGCCTGGGCGGGGGAGGCGGCCTCGGCACTGGCGGGTGCCCGGTCTGCCCTCTCTGGCAAGGGGATGTTATCGACTGGTTGGTCCATCGGTTTTCTCCAGGGCATCCCAGATCAGACGGGGATCAAAATGTTTGGTGGCCAGCATGGTCAACACCACGACCATACCAAAAAAGGTGGCCCCATTGCCCGGTTCGACGGTGGTCAGGGAGCCTAATTGTACCAGGGCCGTCAGGATGGAGATCAGGAAAATATCCACCATGGACCAATGGCCGAACAATTCGATGACCCGATAGAGTGTGGTACGCTCCCTGGGCCGCCATTGCATGTGGTAATGCACCGAGAGCAACAGAAAGGTCAGTATACACAATTTCATCAAGGGCACGACAATGCTGGCAAAAAAAATGAGCAGGGCCAGGGGCCACAGACCGCTCTGGATCAGGTGCTGGATGCCGCTCAGAATGGTATCGGGCTCTCCCTGGCCAAAGCGGATGACGGTCATGACGGGCAACAGATTGGCCGGGATATAAAACAGGGCGGCGGCCAGGAGCAGGGCCCAGGTGTTGGTCAGACTGGCGGGTTTGCGCGGATGCAGGGTGTCGCCACAGCGGGGACAGATGGTTGTCTCTGTCGGCGGGTCGGGACGGTGAACCAGCAGGGTACAGGTGTGGCAGCGCAGCAACCCGGTACGCAGGGCGGTGGGTTGCAACCGGGTGGGTGGAGACTCCTGCGCAGACTTGGCCGCCGGGGTGGGCAGGGGATGGCTGGCGGCGACGGCCATGAAGATTTGCCGGCGAATATGGGCGTCAAAGACGAGTTGGGCGGCGATGGTGGTCAGCAACAGGCCAAAAAAGGCGTACAAGGCAATGCCGGGTGTCACCGTTGCCATATCCCGCAGTTTGACAATGGCGACCATGACGCCCAGCGCGTATACCCCGGTCATGCCCCAGGGGGTCAGGGTGGTCAGGGCGCGCAGGACGCGGGTGGTGCACGGCCAGGGGGGGCGGCATAATTTCAAGGGCAACAGCAGATAGACCATGCTCGACAGGATCAGCAGGGGGAAGAGCAGGCTGGTGCAGCAGACCAGCAGGGCCAGGAGCCACATGCCGGCATCGAACAGGGCGGTGATGCCGTCCAGGAGGGTGCTTTCCTGGACCCGCCCGCTCAGTTCCAGCGCGAGCAGTGGAAAAGAGTTGGCCAGGATGAACAACAGCAGGCCGGTCAGGGCGAAGGCCAGGGGTTGATCCACGCCCATCATGCGGCTGTGGTACAGGGGGGTGCCGCAGCGGCTGCAGAGGGCGGATTGCCCGAACGGCAGCCGATGGACACGGTGCAAGGCGTCGCAATGGGGGCACGCCGACAGGTAGACAGAGAGCGTCATGAGCAAACGGGCAATCACCAGGAGAATGTCGAACCGCAGGGTGGATGGACCCTGCCCAAGGCACGACAACCGGGGTATAATGAGGCCAGTGGGTCAGTCTTTCAAGTGGTACACTGCACGACACGGCAGTGGGCGGCCCGGAAGGGTATCCAGGCAACAAAGGAGCGTACAGGGTGGTCAAACAATGGTATCGTCAGTTGGTCCGGTTGTCCGTCCCGACGGGATGGCCGCGATGGGGCCTGGTTGGGATGGTGTGCTGTGTGCTCCTGTGGGGAGGAGGGGGCCGGTTGGCCATCGCTGACGCGCCTCCCGGCCTGGATCTGACCTTGCAGACGGCAGATGGCAAAACCCTGCGTTTGGCCGATTGGCGCGGCAAAGTGGTCCTGGTCAATTTTTGGGCCACCTGGTGTCCCCCCTGCCGGGAGGAGATCCCGGCCTTGACCCGCTTCCAGGCTCGCTATGCCGACCTGGGGGTGGTGGTGGTCGGCATCAACTATATGGATCAGGCTGATCAGGCACAGTTGGTGCAGTTTATTGCCCAACACCACATCAACTATCCCATTGTCTACGGCGATCCAGACCGGTTGGAGCCGTTGGCCACCCAATTGGGCGGTGTGTTTGGCCTGCCGATCACCAAATTATTGGATCGGCAAGGCCGCATGGTCGCCACGCATGTGGGCGGGTTGACCGAACAGGATCTACAGGAGTGGGTGGCTCCTTTTTTGACAACGACAGCGGCGACAGCAGAAAAATAGCGAGAGCGGAGGCGATGACCCGTATGGCAACCGATATGATCCTGGTCTGGACGACGGTGCCGGCAGAGAGTGTGGCCCATATGCTGGCTGAAACCGTGGTGAATGAACAGTTGGCCGCTTGTGTGCATGTACTGCCTGCGGGTCGTTCCTTTTACCGTTGGCAGGACCAACTCCAGCAGGAGGTGGAATGGACCCTGTTGATGAAGACCAGGCAGGCGGTGTATCCCCGGTTGGAGGCCCGTTTGCGGAGTTTGCATCCGTATGAACTCCCGGAAATTTTGGCGACTTCGGTGACGCACGTTCTGCCCGCTTATGGGGCATGGGTGGTGGCTGCGACCGGTGGGGTGGGTGACTAGACCCCTCCCTGCACACATGCTTTATGCTGATTAAAAAATACCGAAGCATATTGTACATTTGCAGGGGTCCAGGGGGATTATCCCCCTGGTGGGGTCCAGGGGCAAAGCCCCTGGTGGGGTTCGGGGCGAAGCCCCGTGAGGCACACAAATCAACCCGTTGTTGGCTCTGCCCCCCACTCCCCACCGGGGACCGTGACGCTGCCCGGATCTCTGCAAACGTTGTGTGCATAGGCTAGGGATCCCACCGGGGGGGGATAATCCCCTCCCCGGACCCCCTTGATAATGAGGAAATTGCAACATGCACGAGAATATGAAAAAACGTCATTCCCGCGCAGGCGGGAATCCAGGAGTTCCCGATGGTTGGCTGGATTCCCGCCTGCGCGGGAATGACGATACTCGTCCATTGTGACCGTGTGCAGTATACATCAATGATTAAAAAAAGGGTGGAGGGGGCTGGGAAGGTGGCTTGACCGCCCCCCGGCAAGGGTGTTCAACAACCTGTCCAACCCACATTGGTTGCTTCACTTCAATTTCAGGACAATTGCCCATGGAAAAAGTCACCGTGGCCACCGCTTTGCTGGCGGGACTGCTTTCTTTCGCTTCACCCTGCGTCCTGCCGTTGGTGCCCGCCTATATCAGTTTTATGACGGGGGTTTCCGTCACGGGGATGCGCGCCGGTCAGGAGGGGGCGCACCGTTGGCAGGTGGGTTTGCACAGCCTGTTTTTTGTCCTGGGTTTTGCAACCATATTTATTGCCCTGGGTGCCTCGGCCACCCTGCTCAGCCGCCTGTTGTTGCAACACATGCAGATGCTGGCCCAGGTGGGTGGCGGCCTGATTGTCCTGTTCGGATTGCACTATATGGGGGTGTTTCGCATTGGGCTGCTCAACCGGGAGGCCCGTTTCAACCCGCAAAAAAAGCCGCCCGGTCTGCTGGGGGCCTATCTGATTGGTCTGGCCTTTGCGTTTGGTTGGACACCCTGTGTCGGGCCCATCCTGGCGGGCATTCTGGCCATCGCCGGTACCCAGGAAAGCGTCCAGCAGGGCATTGTGTTGCTGGCCGTCTATTCGGTGGGATTGGGCCTGCCTTTTATTCTGGCCGGGTTGGCCATCAACCATTTTTTTCAATTTTTTACGCGGATTCGTGGCCATTTGCAGTGGGTGGAGCGGATTGCCGGCACCTTGCTGGTGGCGGTTGGATTGTTGATTTTGTTCGGTAATTTAAGCCGGTTGTCCATCTGGTTGATCCAGTGGTTGCCCTGGCTGGCCAATGTGGGATAAGGAGAGGGATGGCATGGAGGGTTTTGCGGATCGGTTGATCGAAAGGGCGATCGCCGCGCAATCGCGGATTATCGTGGGTCTGGATCCGGCGGTGGAATATTTTCCGGCCCATCTCCAGGCACAACTGCGTCAAAATCCAACCGAGGCCCAGTTGGAGGAGACCATTGTGGCCTTCAATCGGGTGGTGATCGAGGCGACGGCGGCGGTGGCGGTGGCTTATAAGCCGCAGGCCGCCTTTTATGAGCAATACGGTTTGTCCGGGATGCAGGCCCTGCAACGGACCCTGGCTCTGCTGCGTGACCAGGGGCAGTTGGTGATCATGGATGCCAAGCGCAATGATGTGGCCCACACGGCCAGAGCCTATGCGCTGGCCTGGCTGGCTCCGCGCCATGCCCTGTTCGATGCCCCCAATCCCTGGCACGTGGATGCCCTTACCCTCAACGGTTATCTGGGCAGTGACGGTATTCAGCCTTTTTTGACGGTCAATCCCGAGGCGGGTCTGTTTGTCCTGACCAAGACCTCCAACCCCTCTTCGGGGGAACTGCAAGATCTGCCCTTGTGGGTGGATGGCGTGGGGCGTGGGGGTACTGTGGCGGAAAAGATGGCCGAGTGGGTCCACCAGTGGGGCCAGTCGAGTGTGGGGGGGCAGGGTTTTGCCAACGTGGGCATGGTGGTGGGCGCGACCTACCCGGAAACCGCCCGCCGACTGCGGCGGATTGCGCCCCATGCCCTCTTTTTGATGCCCGGTATTGGGGCACAAGGGGGATCGTTGGATGCCATCGTGGCGGGTGCCGGTCCGCGCGGGGTGGGGGCTTACGCGGCTTCATCACGAGGCCTGCTGTATCCTTTCCGCCCGGAAGAGTTGGCGGACGCCGAGTGGTCGGAGCAGGCCGCCGCACGCATCCGCGCCGCTGCCCAGGCGTTGCGTGGTCTGGTCCAGGAAAAATTGCGGTCATAGCGCGGGGACCGCAGGGGTAAGGTTCTCTCCGGGCGGGTAATTCGCTGTGCGACTTGAAAAATAAATTGCATTTTTTGTCGGGAATTGTCATCCTATCCGGCGATGGGGGTGTGCTTGGCTTGATAACCGATGGAAAGCACGGTACATCGTGCTTTTTCTGGTTGATTTTTTCCCTGTTTTCTGGTTTGCTGGCGGTGCATTGAATGTACCTGCTGGGTCTTGTGCGGTCAATCGGGTCAATGGATGCGGAGGATGAAATGGCTGAATTGAGTTTGCTGGGGCCTGCCGGGTCATTCGAGGCCAACCTGCTGGACTTGCGTCAGCAACGACAAGAGATTATCGCATCGAACGTGGCCAATGCGAATACGCCGGGTTACAAGGCGCGCCGTTTTGAATTTGAAAATGTCCTGAAGGATGCCTTGCCGCCGAAGGATGAGCTGCCCATGGCGCGGACCAGTTCCCAGCATTTGCCGGTGGGCTATGCTGCGCCGGTCGCCGGGGAGGTGCAGGAGGTGGAGACCGCCATTCCCAAGGGGGATGGCAACAGTGTCGATATGGAACAGGAAATGGCCCAACAGGCGGCCAACCAACTGCTGTACAATTTTGCGGCCCAGTCATTGACCGGGCGCATCAGCACGATGCGCATGTTGATCAGTGGCAATGTGCAGTAGTGACACGATGGGATGGAGCAGGGGGTTGCGATGGATTTTTTGACAGAGTTTCGGGTGACGGCCTCGGCGTTGACGGCAGAACGTCTGCGCATGAATATCACGGCGGAAAATGTGGCCAATGCGCAGACCACGCGCACGGTGGAGGGGGGGCCGTACAAGCGTCGCGATCCGGTTTTTGCGGCCCAGCCGTTTGACGAGATGTTGAGTCGGGAGCAGATAGCCGGTTCCACGGGGGTGGCGGTCGAGCGGGTCCAGGTGGATGAGCGTCCGCCGCGTCGTCAATATGATCCCACCCATCCCGATGCCAAGGCGGACGGCTATGTTGCGATGCCCAACATTGACACGGTGACGGAAATGGTCAACATGATGTCGGCGACCCATGCCTACGAAAACAATGTGACCATACTGAATGCTTCCAAGGCCATGGCCTTGAAGGCGTTGGAAATTGGCCGTTAAGGGGAGGTCGCTGGATGTCCATCAATGAAGTTTCCAACATACCGTTACCCAGTATGTTGCCCACGTTGAACACCTTGACGGCCGGTATGGCTGACGGGGTTGGGGGTGGGGCTTGGGAGACATTTTCCAGCCTGTTGGCGCAACAGATCAAGGAGACGGATCGGTTGCAAAAAGAGTCCAAAGACTTGACTCAGCGGGCCCAGTTGGGCAATGCCGGGGTGAGTCTGCATGATGCCCAGATTGCCAATGCCGAGGCCGATTTGCATTTGCGTCTTTTGTTGCAAGTGCGCAACAAGGCACTGGATGTATACCAACAAATCATGACGATGCCGACGGGCTAGCGTGTGTTGGGTGCTGGGGTTTGTCGGGGTCTTCATGAGGTGGAAGGCCGTAACGTCCTGATGTCGTGCCTGTGGAAATAGAATTGGAAATGAAATACCATGGCTGAATCTCCTGTTGTCGTTACGCAGCCACCCCCCAATTTGATCAATTCTGTGGCCCGTTTTATGTCGCAGTTGCCTTTGGGGGGACGCAACGGTCTTTTGTTGGCGATTGGTGCGACCGTATTGGCACTGTCCGTCGTGATCTGGTTCGCCACGCGACCGGCCTACAAGCTGCTTTTTTCTGGGTTGCCTCAGGAAGAGACGGGCCGCGTCATCGAGCAGTTGAACAAAATGAAGGTTCCCTACCAGATTGGGCCGGGTGGTTCTTCGGTGGATGTGCCGGCGGACCGGGTTTATGATCTGCGTCTGGAATTGGCCACCCAGGGTTTGCCCAAACAGGGGACCGGGGTGGGCTTTGAACTGTTCGACAAAGGCAACCTGGTGGGGATGACGGACTTTGTGCAACGCATGAATTTCCAGCGTGCCTTGCAGGGTGAGTTGGCGCGCACCATTGAGAGCATCTCTGCCGTGCATACGGCGCGGGTGCATCTGGTGCTGCCCAAGCCGTCCTTGTTTGTGACCGAGGCGCGTCCGGCCACGGCCTCGGTTGTCATGGAATTGTCGCATCCCTTGCAACCCAAGCAGGTGGAGGGGATTGTCCATTTGGTGGCGACGGCGGTGGAGGGGTTGGACGAGAGCAATGTCACCTTGCTGGACGGGAAGGGCAACCTGATCGCGGGCGGTCGCACGGCACCCAAAGATGGGCGTATGGGGGCGGATGAGACCCTGACCATGCAGCAGCAGGTGGAAAAGGGGTTGGAGGACCGGGCGCAAGCGATGCTGGACAAGGTGGTTGGGGTCAGTCCCAGCGGTGTCAGCAAGAGTATTGTGCGGATTACGGCCGAGTTGGATTTATCCCGTACCGAACGCCAGGAGGAAATATTTGATCCGGCTGGCCAGGGGGGGGTGCCGCGCAGTGAGCAGTCGGTCAACGAGAGCAGTCGGGGGGATTTCGGGGTGGGGGGTACGCCGGGTGTCCGTCCCAACGATGCCAACGATGCGGCCAAGACGGGGGGCAATGGTTCTTCGCAGGCGCGCAGTACCGAGCGGGACACCACCAACTATGAAATTTCCAAGACGATCAACAAGACATTATTGCCGGTAGGTACCGTCAAGCGTCTGTCGGTGGCGGTGCTGGTGGATACGCCGGAGGAGAGTCCGACGGGGGACAAGACCGGGAACAAAAAACGTCCCGACGAAGAGATGGCCCGTTTGCAGAAGATCGTCGAGCGGGCGGTGGGCTTTGATGGCAAACGGGGCGACACCATTGAGATGGCCAGTGTGCCGTTTGAGCGGATACCGACCTCTGAAGATACGGCACCGCGTTTTTGGCAGTCGGCTGAGTTCTGGCTACAGTTGGCGTTGGCGGTTGCCATTCTCGCGCTCCTCATCCTGGTGTTGAAACCGATGATCGAGGAATTCCTGACGGGCGAGCGGATGGCGGAGAGTACGGGTATCCCGGCGGCGGTGGCGGAGTTGGATCAGCAACTGGTTGTGGAGGGGGTGGGGACCATGCCTTCCGAGCAGCCTATCCGTTTGCGGACGCCGGACCGCAGTATCAAGATGACGCAGCAGATGATTTCGGAAAATCCAGAAGAGGCGCGGGAAATTATCCGCAGTTGGATGGCGCAGGATTAGGGCCGGTTGAAGGCGGGTGGGGTTGCGTATGGAAACACAGGGATGGGAGAGCAATAGCGTTGGGGGGGATTCCGTTTCCCGGCGCGGTTCGGCTCCGCAGAGGGTGCGTTTGAGTGGCAAGGAGAAGGCTGGCGTTTTTCTCCTCTCTTTGCCGGATGATGATGCCAAAAAAATCATGGAGGGCATGCAGGAGACCGAACTGCGGGAGATCTCCCGGGTCATCTCCCGTATGGGGGTCATGCCGCCGGAGGTGGTGCAGACGGTCCGGCAGGAATTTCTCGACAAGTTTGAACTGAAAATGTATGACGTGCGCGGCGGCCAGAACCGGGTGAAGGATCTGCTGACCAAGACGTTGGGCAAGGATCGCGCCCGTCAACTCCTGAAGGATGTGCAATCCGGTCCGAAAAGCACCCCCTGGGAGGTGCTCAATGCCATGGAACCGGCTTTGGTCGCCACCTTTCTGGCCAACGAACATCCGCAGAGCGTTGCCTTGATTATCTCGCAGTTACAACAAGAACATGCGGCACTGGTGATCGATCACCTCTCGACCGAATTGCAACAGCAGTCCGTCTATCGTATGGCCCGGATGAATACGCTGCCGCCGGGTGCCCTGGAGGATATTGAAGCCTCCCTGTTGACCGAATTGAACGCGCTGGGTGTGGCCCGCAGTGGTCGTCAGCAAGAGGGCGGTGGCACCAAGAAGGTGGCCGAGTTGCTCAACCTGCTGAGCCGGGAAATTTCAGACAAATTGCTGGCCTATCTGGACGAAGAAGACAATCCGCTGGCGGAAAGTGTGCGCAAGGAGATGTTCCTGTTTGAAGATCTCCTGCTCATGGATGATCGCAGCTTCCAGACCTTGCTGCGTGAGGTCTCCAACGACGAATTGCTGACCGCCATGAAGGGGGCCGATGATCGGCTCCGGGAGAAATTTTTCCAGAACATGTCGGAACGGGCGGCGGAAATGTTGCGGGAAGATCTGGAATTGCTGGGGCCGGTCAAGGTGGTCGATGTCGAGGCGGCCCAGCAGGCCATTCTCAAGGCCGCACGGCGTTTGGAAGCGGAAGGTTCCATTGTGATCATGGGTAAGGGTTCGGACGATTTGGTGATGTAGTCCCCATTGGGGGCGAAGTTCCCCAATCCCCACCGGGGGCTTTGCCCCCAGACCCCCACCAGGGGCGTTGCCCCTGGACCCCACCGGGGGGGATAATCCCCCCCGGACCCCCTTGATAATAATTATTAAAAAAAAAGGGTGGGGGGGGTCTG